>NZ_JABFCI010000138.1:0-223 GCF_017566105.1 Akkermansia sp. GGCC_0220 | reverse complement strand
ATTATTTTTTTCCAATCTTGAAATATCAAATCCAGCTTTTCCATCTTTCATAATTATATTAACTTTACTTTGTTTGTCTAGCTCTTTTATACAATTTACCACTTTGCCATCCTCTGCCTGTATTATAGAATATCCCTTGCTCAATATGTTAAGAGGATTATTAATATCTAGCAGTCCTTTCAGTCTGTTAAGTTTTTCCATATTGGATAGAATTACCGACTTC
>NZ_JABFCI010000137.1:0-223 GCF_017566105.1 Akkermansia sp. GGCC_0220 | reverse complement strand
CATGGTAAGCATGTGTATTGGCGGCGGGCAGGGAATCTCCATGTACTTTACAAAAGACTGATACTAGAAATTAAAACCGGAGCTGAAATCTGTGTTAGAGGATTTCAGCTCCGGTTTGTTTTGAACCGCAGTAAAAATGTTACTATATTCAATGTTACTATATCTAATGATCAAATCACCTGAACATCTGCAGATAATACCAGGGAGGAAACAGCCTCCCCAC
>NZ_JABFCI010000136.1:0-223 GCF_017566105.1 Akkermansia sp. GGCC_0220 | reverse complement strand
AAACAGAAAAATAGTAATACTACTCGCATCATTTTGTTGTATATTATGGGGAAGTGCCTATCCTGGCGTCAAAAGTGGCTATGCTCTTTTTAAAATAAGTACAAGCAATGTATTTTCTGAATTATCTTTTGCAGGATATAGATTTATGCTGGCAGGGTTGATGGTTCTAATATTTGCTGTACTCTCCTCTAAAAAAATATTCTCAATAACTAAGGGAAATATA
>NZ_JABFCI010000135.1:0-223 GCF_017566105.1 Akkermansia sp. GGCC_0220 | reverse complement strand
AAAATGGATGAATACCAAGAAGCTGGTGGCTGAAGCCCTGGAACAGGTCTATGCTCTGTTCGGCCTGGATTTCAGACAGGACGCAGATTTGGTGGCAGGGCTTAAAATGCATTTTCACGGACTCATCGACCGGGTCAAGAGCCAAGTGCGGATGGAAGATGTATTTGTGGAGGAAATCAAGCGCAAAAATCCCCTTTTTTTTGAAATGGGAATCTATGTGCTG
>NZ_JABFCI010000134.1:0-223 GCF_017566105.1 Akkermansia sp. GGCC_0220 | reverse complement strand
GCCCAGCGCCAAGTACATCTTCGCAATACGCGCGTCGGTTTTGGCGATGGACATCTCCACGTTGTCGACGAACGTGGCGAACAGAGGCCATTCGCGATACGCGCGCTGCAGAAGCTCCAGGTCACCCACCCGTTCGCACGCCGCGCCCAGGCCGTACCACGCAGCCAGGTTGATGCGCGCCTGCGACCACGAGAACACTCACGGGATGGTGCGCAGGTCGTCA
>NZ_JABFCI010000133.1:0-223 GCF_017566105.1 Akkermansia sp. GGCC_0220 | reverse complement strand
GCTGGAAGATGAGCTTGAGCTCGAAGAACTTGATGACGAAGAGCTGCTGCTGGAACTCGAAGAACTTGATGAGTTAGACGAAGAAGAGCTGGAGCTGCTCGAGGAACTGGACGAGGAGGAAGAGCTGGAAGACGGAGAGCTGCTGGAGGAATCCGGCTCCTGGGGCGGCAAGGAACTGCTGTGGAAACTGGAAGACGACCAGCTGCTCGAGGAACTGGACGAG
>NZ_JABFCI010000132.1:0-224 GCF_017566105.1 Akkermansia sp. GGCC_0220 | reverse complement strand
ATAAAGAGAGACAGTTGAAGCAAGAGAGGAATACAGATGGCAGGAAAATTATACGGAGTAGGAGTTGGACCCGGGGATCCGGGACTTCTTACGTTAAAGGCAATTCAGGTGATGGAGGCATGCGACGTCATCGCGGCGCCGGGAAAAGAGCCGGAAAATACGGTGGCATACCAGATCGCGTCCAGCGCCTGCCCGGCAATTCAAAAAAAGGGGATACTGGGAAT
>NZ_JABFCI010000131.1:0-224 GCF_017566105.1 Akkermansia sp. GGCC_0220 | reverse complement strand
TGACTTCTTCGCCAGATATTTCATTTTCAATTCCAATAACATCTTTATATTTTATCTTTTCCTCTGAGCTGCATCTCTTTTTTATTATTTCCGCAGTATCAAAATCTACTAAATAATTCTTAGCTATTATTTCTGTAACCTCATCTCCAGCTTTAGAAACCATTCCATATGCGCTTATAGTATTATTACTACTTATAGCTATATCAGAAGTTCCTGCACCCACA
>NZ_JABFCI010000130.1:0-224 GCF_017566105.1 Akkermansia sp. GGCC_0220 | reverse complement strand
AAAACTTGGAACAACTTATTATAGGATATTTAGATAATATAGATGAAGCAAAACAGGAAACTGATTTCATGAAAGAAAAATTTGAAAAATTAAGCCAAAAATATAATACTTGTGTCCAAAAAATTTCTATTATAAGATACAGGGCATTTGAAGACGTTGGTAGTGATTTGAGCTTTTCAGTAGCAATTTTAGATGGGAATAATAGTGGTGTTATAATCACAGGA
>NZ_JABFCI010000129.1:0-224 GCF_017566105.1 Akkermansia sp. GGCC_0220 | reverse complement strand
AGGTGGAGCAGATGAGGTATATTTAAAGAATATTACACTTGATAAAAGTAATATAGGTTATTTTGTTAATAAAAAGAACTATAATATCGAAAGTGACGAAAATGGACAGTTGGTTAAGCTTGAAGTAGAAACTTTTGGTGATGAGTATAGTGTGTTTGTTAATGGTAATAAATTAGACTTTACCAATTCTTTATCATTAAAATTTAAGGGCATAGGTAAATACA
>NZ_JABFCI010000012.1:0-90083 GCF_017566105.1 Akkermansia sp. GGCC_0220 | reverse complement strand
GGCCAGCGCCGCTTCCCATCCACGGGGAGCGGCTCTTTTTGTGCTTAAGGGGAGGAATAGGGAAGAGGGAGGGAAGGAATTGTTTTTACGGCGGGGTTCTGCCGGTAGACAAGATGGACTATTTAGACAATAGGGACGGGATGGAAGACGGGAAGTGGGGGTGTTGCACAACTGTAATTCTGCCAATGCGTTGCTGATTGTGACGATTTCTTAACCAGGTTTCTCTTCCTCTCCTTGGGAGAGGATAGGTGCCGTTGGATAGAAGGAGGGGGCCTTCCTGGAAAGATAAAAGCGGTAGTTTATTCCACAGCCAGTTTCATATGTTGGAGACTTGCAAAGAATACCTTCATTTTTGCTTTTCTGTTCCGGTAAACGGGAAGAGCGCTGCTGGAGAATGCATTTTTTATGGGCAAAGGAGTGGTGGTCAACATGCCTTTCAGAAGAATGAGGCGTCGAATGGATAACGGGATGTCCTGAAACTGCAATAAGGTTTCAAGTTTCCTTAATAGGGGAAAGCCGGAACGCAAGCCGGGTAACGGCGGATGCCGTTCAGCGTGCGGAGATGTGGCGGCTCCTGAAACCGAAGCCGACGGCAAAGGTGACCAGGGTGCCGATGGTTACGCGCCATGGAAAGGCTATTTCCGGAATATATTGCCTCCAGTCGGCGGGCAGGGGGATGAGTTCGGTCAGCAAGGCAATGACCAGGAAGCCTGCCGCCATGGCAATGATGTTTCCTGAATCGTTTCCTCTGGTGCGCGTCAGCATCCCGAGCAGGAAGATGCCAAGCAGCGAGCCGTAGGTGTAGCCGAAGATGCCCAGGGCGATTTGAATGATGCGGACTTCCGGGTGGTGCACCACGTACCACGCCGTGATGGAACCAACGAGGATGAGCAGCAGGGAGAAGCCGGCCGTTCCCCAGCGCACGCACCGGAGGAGCTGACGTTCCGTGGCTTCCGGTTTGAATACTCCCTGGTACCAGTCCTTGGTGGCGGTGGTTGCCAGGGAGTTGAGAGCGGTGGACAGGGAACCCATGGCGGTTGCCAGGAGCCCGGCGATCAGCAGCCCCCGGATGCCGTTGGGCAGTTCATGGATGATGAAGTAGGGGAAGACATGGAGCTGCGGCGTGTCTGCGGGGAGGGACGCCGGATTGTACTGGTAGAAGACGTAGAGAAGAATGCCCGTGAAGAGGAAGACGATGACGATGGGGAAGTCCAGCAGCCCGGATACGATGACTGCCCGCGTTCCCGCCTTGCTGCTTTTTGCGGCCAGCATCCGCTGCACCATGTCCTGGTCCGTGCCGTGTGTAGCCATGGTGATGAAGGTCGCTCCCAGGAAGGCTGCCCATACCGTGTATTCCTGACCCAGGACATGGGCGCATTGCTGGAGGAAGTCCAGGCCTTCCTTGGTGCCCCACGAGAAGAATTTCCAGTCGTCCCCTCCGTTCATGGCGGCTGAGATGGAGTTCCACCCTCCGGGAATGTGGGAGAAGAGAACCCACAGGGCGGAGAGCATGGAGACGCCCAGCACGACGGCCTGGAGGACATCCGTCCAGACGACGGCTTTCAAGCCGCCGATGGCTGTGTAAATAGTGGTGGCGATGGAGATGACGACCAGCGCGGCAATGTAAAGCAGGACAATTTGGTTGGCGTCCGCCGTGGTGTCCGTCATGAATTGGTAGGCAATGACCAGCAGAATGCCTGCAAAGTAAAGCCTTGTTCCACTGGCGAGCACCCGGCTGACTAGGAAGACCATGGAGGCCGTGCGGCGCGTCAGGAGCCCGAATCTTTTTTCCAGGTATTCATAGATGGAGACCACCTTGTAGTCATAGTAGGGTTTGAGGAAGAGCTTGCCGACGATGATGCGGCCCAGGATAGTGCCGATGCAGAGCTGGGCGTACGTGAAGTTGCGGGTATGGTAGCCTTCCCCCGGAGCCCCCAGAAAGGTGGCCGCGCTGATTTCCGCCGCCAGGATGGAGGCCAGAATGGCCCACCAGGGCAGGGAGCGGTTGCCCAGGGCATAGTCCGTCAGGGAGTTCTGCCTGCGTCCCGCATAGATGCCAATGCAGAAGATAGCCAGAAAGTAGACGACGATGACAAGGAGGTCCGTGAACATGCCTGGAAAGAGAAGGCCTTTTCCGGAACAGGGTTTCCGGAAAAGGCCCCGGGCTTGGTGAAGGGTCAGGAGCGGCTCTTGTGTTCCAGCGCGGCTGAAACCAGACCGGAGAAGAGCGGATGAGCCCGGTTGGGTGCGGACTGGAATTCCGGATGGTACTGGCAGGCGATGAAGAAGGGATGGGAGGGAAGTTCCACGACTTCCACCAGGCCGTGTTCATCATTAACGGCGCTGATGACCATGCCTGCGTTTTCCAGTTCTTCACGGTAGGCCGGGTTGAATTCGTAACGGTGGCGGTGGCGTTCCGTGACGCTGTCCTTGCCGTACAGCTTGTGCGCCAGCGTTCCGGGCTGGATCAGGGCTTTATAGGAGCCCAGGCGCATGGTGGCCCCCATGGCTTTGATTCCTTTCTGCTCTTCCTGAAGGCTGATGACGGGGTGGGTGGATTTCTGGTCGAATTCCGTGGAGTTGGCATCGTCCATGCCGCAGATGTGGCGTGCGTATTCAATGACGGCTACCTGCATGCCCAGGCAGATGCCCAGGAACGGGATGCCCTTGGTGCGCGCATATTCCACTGTTTGTATTTTTCCTTCAATGCCGCGGTCTCCAAAGCCGCCCGGCACCAGAATGCCGTCCACGGAACCTATCAGGGCATCCGCGCCTTTTTCTTCAATTTCTTCCGCGTCTATCCGGAGGATTTCCACGCGAGTGTCATTTTCAGCACCGGCATGAGTGAAGGATTCATAGATGGATTTGTAAGCGTCCTGAAGGGCGATGTATTTGCCGACTACGGCAATCCTTACGGAGTGGCTTGGGCTGATGACACGCCCCACGTAACGCTGCCAGTCCGCCAGGTTGGGAGCGGGAACGTCCAGCCCCAGGCGCTTGGTGACGATGCGGTCTATTTTGTCCTGGCTGAGGTCCAGAGGACATTCGTAAATGGTGTTTTTAACGTCGCGGAAGGCGATGACATTTTTGGCTTCCACGTTGCAGAACATGGCGATTTTCCTCCTTTCGTCTTCGCTCATATCGTATTCCGTCCGGCAGATGATCACGTCCGGCTGAATACCGATTTCCCGGAGCTTGGCGACGGATTGCTGGGTGGGCTTCGTTTTCATTTCCCCGGCGGCCTTGATGTAGGGGAGCAGGGTGACGTGGATGAAGCAGACATTGTCGCGGCCCACTTCCAGCGCGAACTGGCGCAGGGCTTCCAGGAAGATGTGGCCTTCCATGTCCCCTACCGTGCCGCCGATTTCCGTGATGATGATGTCCACGTCCGATTGTTCCGTGACTTCATAAAGGCGGTTTTTGATTTCATCCGTGACGTGCGGAATGTATTGAACCGTTTTACCCAGATAGTCTCCCCGGCGTTCCTTATGCAGCACGCTTTCAAAGACCTGGCCGGAAGTAAGGTTGTTAAGACGGGAGAGGTTGCAATGGACGAAGCGTTCATAATGGCCCAGGTCCAGATCCGTTTCCGCCCCGTCGTTCAAGACGTACACTTCCCCGTGCTGGAACGGGCTCATCGTGCCGGGGTCTACATTCAAGTAGGGGTCGAATTTTTGAAGGGTGACCTTGAGACCGCAGCGTTCCAGCAGAGTACCGATGGATGCCGCCGCCAGTCCTTTGCCGAGAGAGGAGACAACACCACCTGTGACGAAGATGTATTTCATGATTATGGTTCTTAATGTATGTTTAATAAGATTTGTTCCACCTGGGCCGCCTGTTCCGGCGTGTCTACGCCCACGCTGACATGGTCCGTCAGAATGACTCTGATTCTGGCGCCGTTTTCCAGTGCGCGCAGTTGTTCCAGGGATTCCGTTTGTTCCAGGGGGGTGGGTTCCCAGCGCACGTAGTTTTCAAGGAAGTCCCGGCGGTAGGCGTAAATGCCCAGATGGCGCAGCGGGGGGGTGACGCGGGGATGGCGGGCATAGGGAATGACGGAACGGGAGAAGTACAGGGCGTCGCCGTTGCCGGCCAGGACCACTTTGACGATGTTCGGGTTGTCCAGGTCTTCCTGCGCGCTGATGGGGCAGGCCACGGTAGCCATGGACAGGGCCCCGTCAGAAACCAGCGCGTCCGCCAGCCTGTCAATCAGGGCCGGGTCAATGAGGGGTTCGTCTCCCTGGATATTGACCACATGAGTGGCGGAGGGGAAGGCTTGCACCGCTTCCGCCAGGCGGTCGCTGCCGCTGGGATGGTCCGGAGAGGTCATGATCGCCTTGGCGCCAAAGGCCACGGCGGTGTCGAAGATGCGCTGGTCGTCCGTGGCGATGGCGATGTCGTCAAGGCGGGAGCAGCGGGAAACGCGTTCCCATACGTGCTGGACAAGCGGTTTTCCTGCAATGAGGTGAAGCGGCTTGCCCGGAAATCTGGAGGACCCCCAGCGTGACGGGATGAGGCCGATGATATGATGAGGAGAGTCTGCTGCCATGAGAAGAGGAAACGCATCGAAAGGTAGCAACTCCCCTTGAATTAGTCCAGCCTCAAGCATCAGATGCGCCCGTTTTTCCGGAGTAGGGGCGGAACGGTCAGGCGGAAATGGCGGGCGCGGCGGCAGGCTGCGGTTTTGCCTCCGTCTTCCGGATAATGAGCGGCATGTATTCCTTGCGGACGTGGAGGGATATGTACAGGCCTTCCTTTTTGGCGCAGGAGAAGAGTACCTTGATGATGGCCAGGGAGATGATGTCCATGGAGATGGTGGTACTATCCCCGAAGATCAGCAGAAAGGTGAGCGGCTTGATGAAGTAGACGGTTGAAACGTAAAGAATGCCCAGCTTGTATTTGTGGTTGCGGTAGATTCTGCTGACGATCCATGCATAGGTCATGCCGATGACGGACAGGATGAGGTACAGGGAAAGCCCCACGTAGCCGAGCGTTTGAATGGTGGAAATGGGGCCGCTGTGCCATAGCCCGTTCCAGGCAAAGGATGACTGGCCCTGGCTGAGGTTGTAGGCTTCCTCATAGATGTTGGCTTTCACGATGCTGATATCCCGTGAAAAGCCGTCTCCGAATACCTTGTCCTGAATGAAGTGTTCGCGGTCGTCCAGAGCCCATTCCCACATTTCAAAGCGCCAGGTCATGGACGCTTCCGCGTTTACTCTGGCTTGCATGCTGACATCCAGGAAAGGAAGGGCTGAAAGTGTGCGCTGGATACCGTAAGGAAAGGAATGGAGCATTCCTGAGGAGGAGAGGAGCAGAAGCAAAAGCATTCCGAAGATGGGAACCAGGATGCAGAAGAACCATCTTTTGTAGATCAGAGATATTGTGAAAAACAGGAGCAGAAGCTGCGCAATAAAGGAGCGGAATCCGCTAAACAGGACTCCGATGGTTCCAAGGACAAGAAGGGCGCCCCACCAGGGACGTTTGATCATCTGCCATACGGAGTAGTTGATGATGAGTAGTTGAACCGCCAATAGGGAAATTTGGAGGAAGGTCGATTGCCGCGTGTCTTCGGAGGCGGCGCTTGCCGAGACTGCGGCCGCCGCCGGGTTCGCTCCGGCAGAATTCGGTGAAAGGATGCCCTGGGCGGTTGAGACCAGCGTGAAGATAATGGTCAGAAAAACGGCCCATTGAAGCACCTTTCCCAGTTCATTGCTGGTGGTTTTCAGGGAGGAGAGGCAAAGATAGGCAAGGAGCGCCTGAAGGAAGAGGACGTATCCCTTGCCCCCGTAGTAGTCTTCCAGCACATTCAGGCCCAGGCCGAAGGGGTGGCTCAGGAAGACGTAGCCCACATGCATGAACAGCACGAGAATGACAGCGTCCAGGAGAGGGGCGGCATTCCATGTCAGGGTTGAACGCTTGAGCATGGCATTCCACAAGTAGAAGGGAATGGTAATGCCGTAGGCGAAGAGGGGCGCGTAGTCCTTTAGTTCCGGTATGGGCAGGAAGAGCAGGGGAAGCCATATCCACAGGTACCATACCTTTTCCTTCATCAGGAAAAGGACGGCCAGGAGGAAGGGGGAAACAGCCAGGGCGATGGAAAAGGGGTCTCCATCCGCCGACATGACGCCGCCTATGATGGCTAGGAGAATGGCAACTACTGAAATCAGTACAATTTTAAATAAATTACCATTCATAGGGCTGCCCGTGATTCCCGCATAAAAGACAATGGCGGGAAAGAGAGATGGATGGTGGAGTATAGGGGATTCGAACCCCTGACCTTCTCATTGCGAACGAGACGCTCTACCAACTGAGCTAATACCCCGTGGAAAATACCGGGGGGAATCTATTCCATCCGCCGCCTGAAAGCAAGAGGAATTCGTCAGGCAACGCAAATAAGATGGAAGATTTCGTGTTCCTTTTCCGCATGCCGCCGTTTCCTGTCCGGCGGAAGTCTGCCGCAGGGGGAGAGATTCATTTTTCCGGAAAGAGCCGGGAGACGGCGCAATACGGGAACCGGGAAAAGGAATGCCTGTATTCCCGTGGAAAGCGGACGGCAGTTCAAAGAGCGGTGAATTTGATGTTCCGGACTCTGGCAAAGGCACGTTTCAAGCGGGAGGAAAGCCATTTTCCGCATGGTTGTTCAATGCCGTAATGCATGGCGGCTCCCACGGCAATCAACAGGAGCGCAGCGCATATCCAGAAGAGGATGGGACGGGTTCCGTATCGGTCCTGCGGCCAGATGTACTGCATGAATTGCAGGAGGGGAACATGCAGCAGGAAGACGGCATAGGTCAGGAGGCTGGCCCGGTTGGTCAAATGGATGAGCACCGCTGGAATTTTAACAGCCGGCGGCTGAGGGGATTTTGCAAGTGAGCACGCGCTGGCGATGGTCAGCACGGCAATCAGCGTGTCGGGAAGGAGGAAGGCCAGGGAGGCAACTTTCCCGCCGGAGCCCCACAAGGCGCCGGTGAAGGTCTGGTAGAGAAGGTAGAGCACCCCGAAGGAGAACACAGCCGGGCTCCACCGGAAGAAGCGTTCGTGTTTTTTATAGAGCCGTGCCGCGCAGCAGCCGGCGAGAAATTGCCATAAACGGTAGGGCGGGAAGAAGTAAAGGCGTGCGACGGGTTCCAGGAACGTGCAGGCGACAGCGGTTACAAGGCCCAGCGCCAGCAGCAGGGGAAGGCGTTTCCTTCCATAGGCCACGAGAGGGAAGATAAGGACGAAGAGGATTTCCAGCTTCATGTACCATAAGGCATAATTGTCTCCCGTGTGCAGGTTCATGAATTGATTGCCGCCGAAGGAAACCAGCAGGACGCCGAGCAGGTTGTCCAGCTGGAATTGCTCCTTGTAGGAGACCAGGCTGGACAGGAGGATGGCCGTGAACAGGAGCGGCCACAGCCGCGCAAATTTGGAGATGTAGAAGGAGGGCGGACTGAACGAATTTTCTTTCAGGGTGAACGTCATCAGGAATCCGGAGAGGACGATGAACCAGTCCACGCCCACGGAGCCCGCAACGGGCGACCAGCGCGCCCAGTGGAAGGCGCAGATCATCAGGCAGAGGATGATGCGGATTAATGAGATGCCTGTAATGAAGGAGGAAGGGGCGCTCATTGGAACTGGAGCATCAGCGGTCCGGCTTGTTTTTAATGCGGCTCCTGAGGTGGGCTTCTTCAAAAAGGCCCTCCATGTACAGCCCCACGGCCTGCGCTTTTCTGAGGCTTTGGGCTGCATTCCTCAGGGCCGGAAGCGCTTCTTCGTAGGAAGGGATACTTCCTTTTTTGAGGGGGGAGGCTTCCACAAGGTGCCATCCCCACCGGCTTTTAAGAAGCACCGGCTTGTTGTCGGGAACGTTTGCCAGCTCCAGGCCCAGAGTTTCCCGTGCGCGGGCGGGGCTGACCCAGCCAAGTTCCCCGCCTGCGGGCGCGGAGCGCTCGTCCTCACTGAATTCCCTGGCAAGCCGGGAGAAGGTTTCCCCGCCTTGCAGGCGCGCCAGCAGCGTTTCCGCCGCCTGTTTGACCTGGGTTTCATCCTTGTGAAGGGTAGCCAGGAAGATGTGCCTGGTTTTCCGGAGGTCAGGGGTTTTAAGCTGGTCCCGGATCAAATCATAATAGGTTTTCAGGTCTTCGTCGGACGGCTCTGCCGCCTGGGCGGTCGCCCGGTAGAGCTGTTCCGTCTGCTTGAGCCGCGCCGCTATTTTTTCCTGGAATTGCTGCTGCGTGAATTTCTGGTCATGCAGGGTTTTCAGGTATTGTTCCGTGTTCCCGTCAAAGCGGGAACGGATTTGTTCCGCGGCGCGCGCGGCTTCCGCATTGCGGTTGGGAAGCTGAAGGTCGTTGACGCTGGTTTTCAGGCGCAGGAGGGAGGAGCCGATCAGATCGTACCTAGCCCGCGGAGCCAGGTCTCCGGCTACGTCCAGTTCATGGGTGAGCCTGATGCCTCCGTCCATGTCCAGCACGGGAGGCTGGCGCAGGAGCCGGAGTTCCGCAACCCTCCGGGAGAGCTGGTTGGCGGTGACGGGTTCGCCGTAAACTTCCGCAATCCGGGCGGAGTTGTCTCCGGGCGGTCCCGGCATCGGTTTCAGGTAGGCGTCCATCCTGCCGGCCAGGAAGCCGTGCCAGAGAAACAAATCCCCCACCAGATAGAGCAGGAATGCTCCATAGATCACGAGCTTGAACGTGAATTTTCCAGTGGGGGACATGGGAGGGACAGGGAAGGGACAAAGAGCCTAGTTTCCACCGCCGGAGTCTGCCAGACGGACGGATTCCGGGGGAAGGAAGTTGCGGAACCTCTTCTTTTCAATGCACTTCATGTAGGCTTCCTCCGGAGAGACGACGCCCTGCTGGAGTTTTTGCCAGATGGCGTCATCCATGAATTGCATGCCCATGGCCTTTCCGCCGACGATGACGTCAGGGATTTTCTGCGTGGCGCCTTCACGGATGATGGCCGCCACGGCGGGCGTGGCAAAGAGGATTTCATTGACGGCTACGCGTCCCGGCTTGTCGCTGCGCTTCATCAGGAGCTGCGCCACGACGCCGCGGAGGGAGCCCGCAAGCATGGTGCGTACCTGGGACTGCTGGTCGGACGGGAATACGTCAATGATACGGTCAATGGTTTTGCTGGCGTTGTTCGTGTGCAGGGTGCCGAATACCAGAAGGCCGGTTTCAGCCGCCGTGAGCGCTAGGGAGATGGTTTCCAGGTCGCGCATTTCACCCACCAGCACGATGTCGGAGTCTTCACGGAGGGAAGCCCGCAGGCCGTCTGCGAAGGAGGGTGTCTGGAGGGGCACTTCCCTCTGGGTGACGATGGATTTTTTATTGGGGTGAACGAATTCGATAGGTTCCTCCACTGTGATGATGTGCCGCGCCTGGTTGCTGTTGATGTAGTCAATGATGGCGGCCAGGGTGGTGGATTTACCGGAGCCCGTGGGACCCGTGACCAGCACCAGCCCTGATCTCATGTGGGCGAATTCCTTGACGACCGTGGGCACGCCCAGTTCTTCCAGCGTGGCGATTTTTGTGGGAATGAGACGGAAGACGGCTCCCAGGCCGTGCTGCTGCCTGAAGTAGTTGCAGCGGAAACGGGAGGTTTCATCCATTTCATAGGCGAAGTCCAGATCCCCTTCTTCCAGGTATTTCTGGAAGGCCTGGGAGTCGCATATTTCCGCGAGAAGGTTTTTGAACGACTGGCCTTCCAGGTTTTCGTCGGAGATGGCGGAGATGGTCCCGTTGACGCGGATTTTCGGAGGCTGGCCTTCGCTGAGGTGAAGGTCGGAGCCGCCCGCTTCTACGAGGTATTTGAAGTATTGGTCGATAACAGCCATAACAGGAGTGTGTCAAAGTTAAAGGTTACTTGATTCCCAGGAAGGATTTCATGATGGTTTTGTCTTCCGCGCGGAAGATGCAGTCTTCCGTGGTGATGAGACCCGCCTGGTGCAGCGCCCGGAGGGAGTCGTCCATCAGGATCATGCCCTGGGCCTTCCCGGTCTGGATGCAGCCGGGAATCATGAATGTCTTTCCTTCGCGGATGCAGTTGGCGATGGCGGGTGTATTGACCAGCATTTCAATGGCCAGGGCGCGGCCGTTGCCGTCCGCCCTGGGAACGAGCTGCTGGGAGATGATGCCGCGCAGGGATTCACTGACCATGATGCGGATCTGGTCGCGCTGCTCCACCGGGAAGACGTCCAGCACGCGGTCCACCGTGCGGGCTGCGGACCCCGTGTGCAGGGTGCCGAGCACCAGGTGGCCGGTTTCAGCCGCCGTGAGCGCCAGGGAGATGGTTTCCAGGTCGCGCATTTCACCTACCATGATGACGTCCGGGTCTTCACGGAGGGCCCCGCGGAGGGCGCGCGCGAAGGATTCCGTGTGCTTGTGCACTTCACGCTGGTTGACGTGGCAGTTTTTGGAGGGAATCAGGTATTCGATGGGGTCTTCAAGCGTGATGATGTGGTCGTGGCGGTCCTGGTTGATGAAGTCCACGATGGAGGCCAGGGTGGTGGATTTACCGGAACCCACGGAGCCCGTCACCAGAATGAGGCCGTTGGTGTAGCGGGTGAGGGGCACCACGTATTCCGTCGGCAGGCCGATTTCCTCCATGGTGCGCACCCGCGTGTTGATGATGCGGAAGCAGATGTCATAGCCCAGGCGCTGCTTGACCACGGAAGCGCGGTAGCGTCCGAAGTCGTTGGCATAGGCAAAGTCCACGTCCCCCTTTAATTGAAGGCGGTTCCATTCCGGGTCTTCCAGAAAGCCCCTCGCCAGAACTTCCGTGTCCTGGGGCGTGAGATTGGGCGCTTCCTCCCAGATGGGGAGAAGCTGGCCGAACCGGCGCCAGGTGGGGCGGCTGTTGACGGCAAGGTGGATATCGGAACAGTCAAAGTCCTGTCCAAGCTTAAGATATCCGTCGACGTGGGGCAAAATGTATTCGCTCATGTTGTGAATGCAGCAAACTGATAAAGCTACATACTAACGAAAACGGGGCTTTTTTGACCAGCAAAAAATGTTTGGGAAATGATTTCTGTGCAGGCGGCCCTGTGCCGTCCCGTGGCGGGGGAGGATTTTTGGAGAGAAGCCTTGAGGAAGGCTCGCAAAAGTTTATTTCCGGGAGCGGGAAAGAGCATTTATGTTTTTCTGCCGTTTCGGGAACCGGACCCTGAGGAATCGCGGTTTTTCACGGACTTTCCCGGCAGAGGCATACGTTTGGCATGGCGGAAAGAGCCGACAGCAATCCCGCTGCTGTTTTCATGGTTAAATGTGAAATGGCGGCATTGAGGACAAGTCTATGGCGCGGTTGCATTTTTGCCTCCGGGGGAAAGGTCGGGATATTGTTTTAAATGACTTTCTTCATCAATTTTTCCTGTTCCTCCGAACGGGGACACGGACGGAACATTTCCAAATTCCCCGCCGCCGCGATGACTGGGAAGGCCATGTTTCCGCCATGATGGTCGTCTTCCTATATTGGGGCCTCCCTTTCATGGCCAGGTAGCTTTTTTCCTGATTGCGCCCTGTTATTTTTGGCAGGAATTGTTCATGGCGGAAAGCGCTGGAAAGGGGAATTGAGCTGCCGATGCCTTTTTGGGGTCAGGCATGCCCTGGTCTCCTGTTTCATTCCAATATCGCCGCATGGACCATGCCGAAATGCCTGTCCAGCCTGGCGAGGTACGTATGAACAAAGGGGCGTTGTTTTCTTTGGCGGCAGGTCGTTATTTTATGAGGTATCGCGGCCGTCTGCATGAAGAGTTGTCCTGCAGGGGGGACGATATTCCCGGAACGGCGCGCATCTGACGCCGCAAGGATATGAAGACATTTCTCCCGCAACAGCGGAATTCCTGAGTTCTTTTTTAAAGCAACGGCTTGAAAAGGCTGCGCCGCATCGACCGGAAAATCCTGTTACTTGAACAGGTTGAAGAATTTCTTGCCTGCCAGGTCGAAGCCCATTTTTTTCAGGGACGGGAAGGCGAGGGTTACCAGGATTTCAATGATGAAACGGAAGATAGGGGAATTGATCCAGCTTCCGGAAACATGCGGACGCGGGGGCGCCGGATGGCTTTTTTTCCCCGTAAACATGCGGATGAGCAGAATGCCTCCCACCGTGCCGACAATGGAGCCGATCACAGGCAGGGACATGGCCTTTTTTTTCAGCTTCCGGAAGTGGTCGGCCTGCTGCTGCGTCTTCTGGACCAGGGTATCCGTCTCATTGACGATATCCAGCCGGGAGGAAGCCACCCGCATCAGGAGTGCGAGCTTTTCTTGAGAGCCATTTGCAGACATGATAAATCCGTTTTAAGTTCTTCCGCCGTCGCCGGGGCGATGGGCGTTACATGGGTTCGGCTGAAAAGGATGAGCGCCACGGCAGCCGCCACCAGATGAATGCCGGTGGTTACGGCAAGTCCGGCAATGATTCCCCAGAAGTGGGCCATGACCATGGTCAGGAAGCACCACAGGAACAGATAGCCGAAGATGGCCATAAAGGCGGCCAGCAGGAGCAGGGCCATTTTCCTGCCCAGCCTTTTGGACGCTTCCTCCAGTTCCAGCTTGAGCAGCGCGGCCAGGGCTTCCACATGGTCAAGCGCCGCCGCTCCGGTTTCCCGGAGGGACCGGACCATGGCCGCTCCTTCTTCCTTTTCCTCCACAATGGGGGCGACGAAGGTGCGTTTGAGTTTGTCAATCAGTCCCATGGCTCGGTTTGAAGGGGTGAGGGCGCCATGCGCTTGATGCGCATGGCGCGGAATGAGGGTTAACGGCGGCGGATGAGCATGCCGATCAGAAGGCCCACGCCCATGGCGATCAGCACGGACTGGGTGGGTTTTTCCTTCACGTATTCTTCGCCCGCTTCATGGAACTTCTTGGCCTTGTCACGGATGACTTCTCCTTTTTCCTGGGCGTAGTCACGGATGGTGCTGGCCTGTTCCGTAGCCGCCTTGCGGATTTGGTTTACTTTGGCCGCGGCGAAGGCCCTGGCCTGTTGAAATCTGGTTACGGCAAGCTCGCGGGCGGAAGGGCAGGAGCAGGCGGTGTCGTTTGCTGCTGCGGTCGGTTCAAGTTCGGTTTGGTTGTCTTGCATGGTTGATTAGAGTGTTAAGGGTTGGTTCCTGTTGAAAAACATGTCGGCTTACATGTTTTCGCCTCTCACATTGGGAATTATTTAGCACGCTTCCCTCTATTGGCAAGTGTGTAAAGCGGCTTCACCCGGAATTGTGCGCGTTCCTCAGCGGCGGCTTCCTGAAAAACCGCCGCGGGGGTCTGGTTTGGCCTGGGGCTCGTTCGGGTTCCGGTACCGCAGAATTCCGTAGTCCCTCAGGTTACGGATGAATTCCTGGGCATTGGCGCGGAAGCGCGCATCGTACATGAGCAGCCCCAGGAAGCCCTGGTTTTTCCGGGCGTCCGCCGTGACGGAGGCGATTTGCTCGGAAGCCTTGCGCAGGGCGGTCAGCGTGGGGGGGATTTCCTTGATGGCGGGGTCCAGGCTGTTGAGCTTTTCTTCCGCTCCGGCGATGATTCTGCGGGCGTCACTGACGGTGTCTTTCATGGCCGCCATCGTCGCGGGGAGCTGTTCGCCCGCTTTGTTCATTTGAGCCAGCACGCTGTTGAGGTGCCGGAGGTTTTCCCGGCTCAGGATGCCTTCATTGATCAGCTTGGTGGTCTGGGCAAGCCCTTTGGCCGCTTCCCCGATGTTGAGGATGGCCTCGTCAATGTTGTCCGAATTTTTTTCAATCTGCTTGAGGATTTTCAGTATTTCCTCCGTGGCGCCCACGGCGTTGTTCTTGATCTTGCTGAAATCGCTTTCAGGCTGCCCGATGATGGTGGCATGGGGCGGGATGTATTCGTGCGTGGGGCGTGCCGGGGGAACGATGTCGATGTACTTGTCTCCCAGGATGTTCTGCATGTCCACGCGGAAGACGGAGCCTTCCTGGATTTTCACGTCGCTCAGGATGCTGGCTTCCAGCATGACTTCATTGCCGGAGGGCAGGAGTTCGGGCGCCTTGGTGACCTTTCCCACCGTAACGCCGCCCAGGCGGAGCTGGGAGTCCTTGATGAGGCCCGCCGCGTCCTTGAAAATGATGTTGATGGGGTAGGTTTGCTCCTTGGAGGTCTTGATGTTGCCGAACCCCAGGATGACGCCGATGATCATCAGGATTCCGGCAATCAGGAAGATGCCCACCCAGGTTTCCGGCTTAAGTTTCTGCTTCATGGCTCTGTGGTAAGATGGTTATTGTTTCCGTTCACGTTCCGCCCGTTCCAGCAGAACCCGTTGAAAGTTTTCATGCCTGCCGGTCAGGGAGGCCCAGTCTTCCCCGGAATCCCCGTACAGGAACCTTTGCAGGTTTTCATCCCTGGAATGCAGCAGCTCCTCCGGGGTTCCCGTCCAGTAAACTTCCCCGTTCCTGAGATAGACGATTTTGTCCGCAATGCGGATCACGCTGGGCATGTCATGGGAGACGATGACGGTCGTGATTCCCTTGTCCTTGCAGATTTGCCGGATGAGGAAGCTGATGCTGTCCGTGACAATGGGGTCCAGGCCTGCGGTGGGCTCGTCATACAGCAGGCATTCCGGCGTGGTGACGATGGCCCTGGCTACGGCTACGCGCTTGATCATGCCTCCGGAGAGGCTTGCCGGCATTTTTTCCTGCTGCCCCAGCAGGTCCACGGAGTCCAGGGCGGCGGAGATGCGCGCGTCCAGCTCCTCTTCATTCCGGATTCCTTCCTCGCGCAGCGGGAAGGCGACGTTTTCCCCTACGCTGAGGGAGTCGAAGAGTGCCCCCTGCTGGAACATGAAGCCTATTTTACCGCGGATTTGCTTCTTGATTTTTTCCGGCGCTCCGCTGATGCGCCTGCCGTCTATTTCCACATAGCCGTCCAGCGGGTCCATCAGGCCGTCCAGATGTTTCAGGATGACGCTTTTTCCAGCCCCTGACCCGCCGATCAGAGCCATCAGCTCTCCCTTTCCCACGTCAAAGCTCACGCCTTTCAGCACTTCCTGGGTGCCGAAGCTTTGCTTGAGCTGGTGGACGCGGATGAATGGCTGCATGGCGGCGCGGAAGGGTTATCTCATGAATCCCATGGGGAAGATGGAATTGAGAATCATGGTCAGAATGAAGTTGGCGATGAGCAGGGCCACGGAGGCATACACCATGGCCTGCATGGTGGATTTGCCGACGCCAACGGCTCCGTTCGTGGTGTTCAGGCCTTCCCGGCAGGAGATGGTGGAGATGATGAGGCCGAAGACCAGGGCTTTGACCAGGGCCACGGTGATGTCCCCCATGGTGACGAATTTGCTCATGAAGTGCATCCAGTAAGCCTGGTCCACGTTAAAGGAGGTGATACTGACGATGTAGGCGGAGGCGATGCCCACCAGCACGGCTTCCATCATCAGGATAGGCATGGAAATGAGCATGGCCTGGATGCGGGGCTTCACCAGGTAGTCCACCGGGTCCACGTTCATGGAGTTAAGGGCGTCTACCTGTTCCGTGACTTTCATGGTCCCGATTTCCGCTGCCATGGCGGACCCGACGCGGCCCGCAAGCATCAGCCCGGTAATGACGGGCCCCAGTTCCCGGAACATGCCCACGGCGACGACGGCGCCCCCCATGGTTTCCATCCTCACCGTCTGGAGCTGGAACAGGGTCTGGGCTTCCAGCACGGCTCCGGTGAACGCGCCGGTGATGATGACCACCGGCTGGGACTGCACCCCGATTTTTGCAATTTGCTCCACAAGAACGCGCATCCGGAATTTGCCGGACCACATGCATGCGGCCACTTGGTAAAGCAGCAATCCGATTGACCCCAGGCGGTCAACCAGCCTTAGAGCGGCGCGGCCGATCATGGTGGCTACATAGAATTGCATGGCTTCTACTAATCACTTCTTCCACTTCAAGAGCAAGCGCAATGTACGCCACGGGAAGAAAAGCAACGCGCCGCGTCAATCCGTCAGCCGGTGGACGTAAGGCGTTTCCGGTGCACCGGGAATGGAGCGCAGCGTGAGGCGCGGCGGCAGTTTCCGGCGCATCCATTCGGAGGCGCGGGCCCGGCGCTGCCAGCGGCGGATTTCAAGCTCCGATTCCGGGAAGAGGCCTGCCAGCGGCGTGGCGGATTCATGCGCGCGGTGCAGACGGATGAGGAGGCTGTCGCGCATGGCCGCATCCGGCGCGGGAGAAAGGAAGCCGGGGAACAGGTCCGCCAGTTCCGTTTCATATAAATCCCCCAGCGGCATGAAGTCAGCGGCCAGGGCCGGCGGAAGGAGGCGGGGAGCGGTCATGATGTCCGTTCCGGTCAGGGCGGAAAGCAGCAGGGCACCTTCCTCCTGGGCCCATTGGCGCATGAGCCATGCGGCCGTGAACAGGTCATCCGGTCCTCCGGCCGCAGCATCTGCAGGGAGAGGTAGCATCCGGGCCTGAATGCCCAGCTTGTCCGCACAGGTTTGCGCCCGGGCAGTGTCCTGTTCCGGAATGCCGGGGAGGCGGGGGATGAAGCCCGTCAAGGGCAGGGAAGGCAGTTCCTCTTTTAACAGTTGAGCCAGCAGGAGGGATGCGGAGCTTTCCAGCAGGTTCAGGCAGGCGGCGCCATGCCCGCTTTTCAGGATGAAGTCCGCCGTGCCTTTCCGGAGGGCGTGCCGGAGCTGTTCTTCCGGAGCGGGAAGCGGAGAAGACGCCTCCATGGAATTTTCCGGAGAAATGACGGCGGAATCCCGTTCAAAAAGACGCAGCCGTTTGAGGAGAATCCCGTGGGCGGACCATGCGGAAGACGCGCCGGGTAACAGAAACGGGCCTTCTCCCCCGGCCAGGCGGGCGGTGAGGACCGGCAGCCCTGTTTCCCGCGCCAGCCGGCAGGCTTCCTCCTCATCCTGCTCCAGCAGTCCTTCATGCCACGCGCCGGAATGGGTGCGGAGCAAGAGGCGGGGTACGGAAGAAGAGGCAGGGGAAGATTCCGGCCATGAAATGATGGAAAAACCCGCTTCATCCGCCGTCCGGCAGATGCCGAAAACGGGAACGGCCACCGTTCCGTGTGCGGCTGGGGAAATAACGGCTTGCCGTGGAAAGGAAAGGCCGTTCCGGAGCATGTGGAAGCGGCTGCCGTCCGCGTCCGCCGCTGCCAGCAGCAGGGGGACGTCCGCTATTTCCCGGGCCAGGTAGGCCAGGGCCGCCTTGTGCTGGGACCGGAAACCGCTGCGCAGGGCCAGTTCCCCGGTGTGCGCGCCACTGAGGGCCAGCGGCGGACAAAGAACGAGCTCCGCCCCGCCGTCCACGCAGGAACGGTACAGTTCCACGATGGTTCTGAGGTTCCTGGGGAAATGGCCGGGGATGGTCTCCGGCTGGATTAATCCTGTCTTCAGCATGCGCCGGCAGGGTAGACCATTCCGGGGAGGCGGGCAAGCCGGGATGCCCGGCGGCTTTCCCTCCGGGCGTTTCCTGAGGAGTTTTTATCGCAAGGAGCTTGTCATCCGCGGTCTTCATGGTATGATCTGCACCGATTGCGCGCCGTCCGTTCCCGGGCGCATCAATCCGGAATTACTTATGAGGAAACAGTCAACAGAGGGGCAGGAATCCTCCATCCAGCGTGCCGTAGCATTATGGCGCGAATATCTTCTCCCTTATAAGGGCACGCTGGTGTGGGCTGTGATCGGCGGCATGGTGGCCGCTGTTTCCAGCGGCTTCGGCATACCGGTGATTTTGCAGGAAATGTTTCCCGTGATCTTTGACGGGAAGCCGCTGCCCCCGTGGGCGGAGCGCGTGCTCCTTTGGTACGTGAGTCCGGAAAACCTGCCCTGGGTGACGGTGTGGGCCACGGCGGCCATGCTCCCGATGGTAGTGGTGGTGCGCGGCCTCTCCTCCTTCGTCAATGTCTACCTGCTTTCCAAAATAGGGCTGGGCGTGCTGGAAACGCTGCGGCTCAAGGTGTACAGAAAATACCAGGATTTGTCCCTGGCCTTTCACGACCGTCAGCAGAAGGGAGACCTGCTGAGCCGCCTGATGCAGGACACGCAGTTCCTGCAGGGCGGCCTGGTGCAGATTGCCAATGACCTGATTATCCAGCCCCTGACCCTCCTGGCCGCGCTGGGATTCCTGATTTACAGGGCCTCCGTCAGCCAGCAGTTCCTTATTTTGCTGGCGAACATGCTTCTGGTGGGCGTTTGCGTGATTCCCATCCGCTATATCGGCAAGAAAATGCTCGCCCGCGCCCGCGTGGTGCAGTCCAGCCAGGGGGATCTTTCCTCCACGCTTCAGGAAAACTTTTCCTCCCAGCGGGACATCCGGGCCTTTGAACTGGAAGAGCAGCAGACAAGTCTGTTCAGGAACAGGATTCACCGTTACATCCAGGCTTCCATCAGTGCGGTCAGGTGGCAGAGCCTGCTGACGCCTTTGATTGAATTCGTCAGCGCCATCGCCATGGCGGCCACTCTCTTTGTCGGCAACATGAACGGCATGAACATGGGGGACTTCGCCGCGCTGGCTACGGCCATGTACCTTTGCTATGAACCGGTCAAGAAGCTGGGGGCGGTCCACAACAAGGCGGAAACCCTGAATGCCGGGCTGGAGCGCATCAACCATGTGCTGGACGCTCCGGACGACGTTCCGGAACCGGAAAACCCGAAGAGTCCGGAAGCCTGGAAGGGGGAAGTGGAGTTCAGCAATGTGTGCTTCGGCTACCAGCAGGACGCCCCCGTCATGAAGAACATTGACATCCGCATCCCGGCTGGCCAGGTGGTGGCCCTGGTAGGCCCCAGCGGCGCCGGGAAAACGACCTTCATCAATTTGCTGTGCCGTTTTTACGACGTACTTTCCGGCAGCGTGAAGGTGGACGGCATCGACGTGCGGGAGATGGCCAAGAAGGACCTGCTTTCCCATATCGCGCTGGTTTCCCAGTATCCCGTGCTGTTCCGCGGATCCGTGGCGGACAATATCCGCATCGGCCGTCCGGACGCTTCCAACGCGGAGGTGGAGGAAGCCGGGCGCATGTCCGCCGTGGACAGCTTCATCAATGAGACGGGGGAAGGCTATTCCCGCATGATCGGAGAAATGGGGGAAGGGCTTTCCGGCGGCCAGCGGCAGCGCGTTTCCCTGGCGAGGGCCTTTCTGAAAAACGCGCCTATCCTGGTGCTGGATGAAGCCACGGCTTCCCTGGACATGAAGAGCGAGGAACTCATCCAGAAGGAGATTGAAAAGCTTGCTTCCGGACGCACGGCCTTCATCATTGCCCACCGGTTCAGCACCATCCGGATGGCGGACCGAATTCTGGTTCTGGAAAAAGGGAGCGTCATTGCGGATGGCACGCATGAGGAGCTGATGGCCTCCTCCCCCCTGTACAGGGAACTTTACAACAAGCAGCAGATGGTTGCGGAAGAGGAAGGAGGCGCTTCATGTTAAGACAGTTTTTTGAGTACGCGCGGTATTTGAAGCCGGTGATGAAGCTGTTCATCGCCGCGCTGGCCGCCGGGGCGCTGGCCGCCGCCGCCAGCGGTTTCGGCTTCCCGCTGATGATTGCCAAGGTGTTCCCGGTGGTGTTTGACAATACGCAGATTCCCCCGGAGCTTCAGAACATCATCGCCCATCTGGTGGCCCCGGAGCACATGCACACCGCTGTGCTCGTGGCCGTATGTTCCCTGCTGCCGCTGGTTTTTGCCATCCGGGGCATAGGCACGTTCTTCAATGTGTACTGGATCAGCATCGTCAGCATGAAGGTGCTGGAGGAAATCAGGCTGGATGCCTTTTCCAAACTGCAAACGCTGCCCCTCTCCTTCATTGACCGCCAGAAACGGGGGGACCTGATCAGCCGCCTCATTAATGACGCGGCCAACGTGCAGGGAGGCTTGGTAATAGCGGCCAATGACATCATCAAACAGCCCCTTACCCTGCTGACCGCACTCGCCTTCCTGGTGTACAAGGTCTTTGTTGACCCGAACACGGCGGTGGTGCTGATGAATCTGGGGCTGGTTGTGCTGGCGATATGGCCCATCCGCTTCTTTGGCCGCCGCGTGATGAAGAAGGCCAAGCAGGCGCAGGACGAGCTGGGCAATATCACGGCCGCCGCCCAGGAAAACCTGGCGGCCCAGCGTGAAATCCGTTCCTACGGCATGCAGGAACAGCAGGTGGGGCTTTTCCTGGGGCTGATCCAACGCTTCTTCAAGATCAATCTGAGAACGGTGAAGTACAGGCACTTCCTGGTGCCGGTGCTGGAAATGGTGACGGCGCTGGGCCTGGGCATTCTGCTGGTGAGGGGCCATGAAATGGGAATCACCAAGGCTGACTTCACGGCCCTGGCCGCGGCCCTGTTCATGTGTTACGACCCCCTCAAGCGCCTGGGCGTGACGCTGACCAACCTGAAAAGCGCGCATGCCTCCCTGGAACGCATCAACTACCTGCTGAAGGAGCCGGACACCATGCCGGAAGCCGCCAATCCCGTTCCCCTGGGGCGAGCCTCCGGGCGTTTGGACTATGACGGCGTTTCCTTCTCCTACGACGGCGCACGCAAGGTGCTGGACGGCATTGACGTTCATATCAGCCCCGGGGAAGTGGTGGGCCTGGTAGGCCCCAGCGGCGCCGGGAAAACCACGTTTGCCAGCCTTCTGCCCAGATTTTACGACGTCAGTTCCGGCACCCTGCGCATGGACGGCGTGGATGTGAGAGACGCCTCCCTGCACGATGTGCGCAAGAACATTGCCTTCGTTTCCCAGCATCCCGTGCTCTTCCACGGCACCATCATGGAAAACATCCGGCTGGGGCGGCAGGACGCCACGGATGAGGAAGTGATGGCGGCGGCGCGCGCCGCCGCCGCAGACGGCTTCATCATGGGGATGCCGGACGGCTACCAGACCATGCTTGGCGACGGAGGCAGCGGCCTGTCCGGCGGCCAGCGCCAGCGCGTGGCGATTGCCCGCGCCTTCCTGAAAGACGCCCCCGTCCTGATTCTGGATGAAGCCACCGCCTCCCTGGACGCGGAAAGCGAGGCCCAGATCCAGCAGGAGCTGGACCGCCTGGTGGAGGGAAGGACGGCTCTCATCGTAGCCCACCGCTTCAGCTCCATCCGCGTGGCGACGCGCATTCTGGTGTTTGAGGGCGGCCGCATCATCGGGGACGGCACTCATGCGGAACTTTATGCCTCCTGCCCGCTGTACCGGGAATTGTATGACCGCCAGTCCCTCTAGGTGAAAGGGGGGGGACGGAGACGGAAGGCTTTTCCCGCGCCCGTGCCGGAGCGCACATGGCGGTTTTTCTCAGGCCATGGTGGAAAGAGCTATTGTCAAACAAGGGTCATGATGTACTATTCCGCCAGCATGAATACACTGGATGAATCCCTGACGAATGCCGTTAAAGAGGGGGAGCTTTTGGAGTCTTCCCTGACCAATATCCGCCTTCTGCTGGCCGGAACCAAATCCCCCGTAGCGCGTGAGGCCGTAGAGGAACTGGCTGCCGCCGGGGAGTGGCAGGAATTGAATGACCGTTTTTACAAGACCCTGGCCTTCGGTACGGGGGGGCTGCGCGGCCGCACCATCGGCAGCATCGTAACCCGGGCGGAGCAGGGGAGCGGCGGCGTGAACGGCCGCCCGGAATATCCCTGCGTGGGAACCGCCTGCATGAACTACTTCAATGTGGGGCGAGCGATGCGCGGCCTGATCATTTACGTGAAAAAGCATGTGGAGGCCACGGACCCGGGCAGGAAGCCCCGGCTGGTCATCGGCCATGACACGCGCCACTTCTCCCGTGACTTCGCCGAATTCTGCGCGAAAATCGGCACGGACCTGGGCTGTGACATTTACCTGTTCGACAGCCCCCGGGCCACCCCTGAAGTTTCCTTCGCCATCCGTGAACTCAATGCGGATTCCGGCGTGGTGCTGACCGCCAGCCACAACCCCTCCCACGACAACGGCTTCAAGGCCTATTTCAACGACGGCGCCCAACTGGTGCCTCCGCATGACAAGGCCGTGATTGAGGAAGTGAACTCCCTGACCTCTGAGGAATATGAACCGCTGCCGGAAGACCGGCGCGGCACCCTTCACGTGCTGGACGCCTCCTTTGACCGCGTTTACATGGACCGCCTGAAAACCGTGCTGCTCCGTCCGGAGCTCTTCAGCAAGGGCGGCGCCAAAATCGTTTACTCCAACCTCCACGGCACGGGCGGCCATATCATCGTTCCCCTGCTGAAGGAACTGGGCTGCAACGTGCAGACCGTGGCGGCGCAGGACGTGCAGGACGGCCGCTTCCCGACGGTGGCCTCTCCCAACCCGGAAAACCCGCCGGCCCTGGCCCTGGCCATTGAGCAGGCGGACGCTTCCGGCGCGGACATCGTCATCGCCACGGACCCGGACGCGGACCGCATGGGTGTGGCCGTTCGTGGGGAAGATGGGAAAATGCACCTGCTGACCGGCAACCAGATCGGCTCCCTGCTGGCGTGGTACCGCTGCATGAGCATGTCCGGGCTGGGCATCATCAATGACTCCAACCGTTCCCGCGCCGTGATGGTGAAAACCTTTGTGACGACGGGCCTTCAGGACGCCATCGGCCACCACTTCGGCTATGAAGTGGTCAACGTGCTCACGGGCTTCAAGTACATCGCCCAGAAGCTCGGCAAATATGAAGAAGCCATTCCTGCGGAAAAGCGGGAAGGCTACCGGAAGATGAGCGAGGAACAGACGCGCGCCCTGCGCCTGGAATACAGCCGCTACTTTGTCTTCGGCGGGGAGGAAAGCTACGGCTACCTGGCCCAGGACTTCGTGCGCGACAAGGACGCCAACTCCGCCGCCATCATCTTTGCGGAGCTGGCCGCCTATGCGGAAAGCGTCGGCAAGAGCCTGCTGGAACTGCTGCATGAACTCTTTGAACAATTCGGCGTGTACCTGGAAATGGGCAAATCCCTGGTCATGGAAGGCGCGGACGGCGCGGCAAAAATCGCCGCCCTCTCCGCCTCCTATTCCTCCAATCCTCCCACGGAAGTGGACGGCGTGGCCGTCAGCGGCATCCGGGACTTCTCCAAGGGTGACATGGTGGATGCGGAGGGCGACCCCATTCCGGCGGAAAAAATGATCTTTGTGGATATGGCGGACGGCCGCAGCTTTGCGGTGCGCCCCTCCGGAACGGAACCCAAGATCAAGTACTACCTCTTCGGCCACGGGAAACCGGGCGCTCCGGTGAAGAAAGCCCTGCCGGCGGTCCAGGCCTCCCTGGACTCCCTGTGGGCTGCCGTGGAGAAGGACGCCTTCGCCCGTTCCAACGGCTAAATGTTGTTGATTTCTTTCCCCCGTCTACCATGTAATGTGGACGGGGGAAATTTATTTTCTTGCCAAGGAGGCCGGAATTCCGCAGTTTATAATTCTTATGACATTTGCGGTCCACAAAACTCTCTCCGTGGCCGGTGCTCTTTTGGCCGGTCTTCTTCTCTCCTCCTGCTCCTCCACCTCCCAACAAGTCGAAGCCCCGGCACGGCTCCCCGCCTACCACTTTGTACCGGGAAAAACGGCCGTACTGCACAACGGGAAGGCCATTCCCCCCAGGAATGCCCCCCCGCAGGTCAAGCGCGCCATTGCGGCCGCCAATTCCCTGGTCAACAAGCCCTACCGCCTGGGCGGCGGCCACAGGAAACACTATGACTCCCACTATGACTGCTCCGGCAGCACCTCCTTTGTACTGAAGGAAGCCGGCCTGCTCACTTCCACCCGCCATTCCAAGCTGTTCCTGAACTACGGGCAGAAAGGCGCCGGGGACTGGATTTCCGTCTATGCCAAGAACGGGCACGTATTCATGGTCATCTGCGGCCTCCGGTTTGACACCACCGGAAGCGGCCGCCGCGGCGAAGGCCCCCGCTGGAGGGTGGACGGCCGCAATGCCCGGAACTTCCTGGTGCGCCACCCCACGGGTCTCTGATCCGGGCCTGCGCGACGGAAAACCGCGTTTTTTGCGTATGTTCGCGCAGGCTTTCTTGAACAATGGAAAGTAATGTGCTATCAGGTGCGAGGACGTTGATAGTTCCTTGACTTTCATGGCTAAGACAAAAATTCACGTAGGGCTTGAGATAGGGACAAGCAAGACTTGCATGGTTGTGGGCGAAGTGAAGCCCGACGCAACCGTGACGATCATCGGCGTGGGTGAGGTTCCTAGCGAGGGCGTGGTCCGCGGCGAGATTGAAGACACCTCCAAGGTCATCCAGTGCATTTACGATGCCTGGAACATGGCCCAGGACCATGCGGACGTGGACATCATGACCGTCTACCTGTCCGTGACCGGGGCCCACATCGTGGGGCAGAACAACCGTGGAACCTTCCGCCTGCCTCCGGATGAAAGCATCATTTCCCAGGAGCACATGGACGAGGTGACGGAAATCGCCCGTGACATCGCCCTGGGGCCGGAACAATTCGTCCTGCACCGCGTGCCCGGCCTTTTCTCCGTGGACGGGCAGGAAAACCTGACCAATCCCGCCGGGCTGACCGGCAGGACCCTGGACATCGACTGCCATATCATCCACGGCATCAAATCCCGCATCACCAACTCCTTCCGCTGTGTGCGGGAAGTTCCCCTGGACATCGCGGACGTGGTCTTCGCCCCGATTGCCACGGCCCAGTTCGTGCTCAACAGGCAGGTCAAGCAGGCGGGAGCCCTCCTCATTGACATGGGGGCGGGCACTACGGATTACGTTCTTTACCTGGACGGCCAGCTCGTGGCCTCCGGATGCGTGCCCCTGGGCGGCGACCACATTTCCAATGACATCACGCTGATGACCGGCATTCCGCTGGCACAGGCGGAACTGCTCAAGAAAACGGAGGGGGATGCCAACAGCTTTTCCGGAAAGACCAATGAAATGGTGCGCGTGCGCGGGGAAGGAAACATGAAGGATGCCGCCATCGAACGCAATGTTCTGAATGAAATCATCCGTTCCCGCCTGCTGGAAATCTTCAATCTGGTCAAATCCTCCCTGCCCAAGGACACCTTCAAGGGCAACCGCTGCCACGGCGTCTACCTGTGCGGGGGCGCCAGCCTGATGCGCGGCGTGGGGGAACTGGCCTCCCACGTGTTCGGCGTGGCGATCAGCCGTCCCACGCTGGTCAAAAACGGAGCGCCTTCCTATCTGGATGACCCGCGTTACTGTACGGCCATCGGGCTGATACGGTATGCCCAGATTCTGGATGCCGAGCTGCCGCAGCAGCGGAGCTGGCTGGGGCGCGTGCTGGGCCTCTTCGGCAGGAAGAACTCCTGATCAATCTCTACCCCAATTAAAAACCATGCTGGAATTTTCTCCCCAGGACCCGTCCGGGCTATCCGGAAAAATCTGCCTGTGCGGCATTGGAGCCGCAGGCGCCAAGGTGATGGAGGAAGTTCTGCTGCTGGCTCCGCAGGCGGTTTCCGTGTGCGCCATGAATCTGGATGCCCGTTTGCTGAACGCCTCCGCCGTTCCGTGCAAGGTCCATCTGGGGGCCAGGCTTACCCGGGGGCTCGGCTCCGGCGGGGATGCCTCCGTGGGGGCACAGGCCGCCTGTGAAAGTGAATCCTCCATCCTCCGGGCTCTGGAAGGCAGTGCGCTGACCGTCCTCGCCGCCGGGCTGGGAGGCGGAACAGGCTCCGGCGTGGCGCCGGAGGTGGCGCGGCTGGCCAAGGAGCAGGGCTCCTACGTCGTCAGCGTCGTCATCCGCCCCTTCCGGTTTGAAGGAGACCGCCGCGCCGCCCAGGCGGACGAGGCGCTGTCCCGGCTGGCCCTGTATTCCGACATGGTGCTGCGGTTTGACAATGACGCCATGGAAAGCCTGATTGATCCCGACAAGGGAGTGTTGGAAGCCTTTTCCGTGGTCAATGCCCTCATTGCCCGCGCCGTGCTCATCGTGCCCTCCCTTCTCAACTCTTCCGGAAGCCTGCTCCGCGTAGGGCTGGATGACCTGCTCCGCGTGGCCGGAACGGGGAAGGGAATTTGCTCCTTCGGCGTAGGGGAAGCGTCCGCGGACGTTTCCACGGCGGACATGCTGGACCAGGTCCGGCACTCTCCCCTTTTCCTGGAAAAACGGCTGGGGGAAGTGGACGATGTTCTGGTGCTGGTGCGCGGCGGCAATTCCCTGACCCTGAAACGCCTGGAAGCGCTGGCTGGCGGAGTGGCGGAAATCCTGGGGAGCGGCGTGCGCCTCCATATCGGCGCTTCCGTGGCGGAACAGCCGGAAGACCGCCTGTCCCTGACCGTGCTGGGCGTTGTGCCCGTGAATGAACCGGAAATTTCTCCTGCTCCCGTTTTCCGTAGGGAACCGGAGCTCCAGACAGTTCTTGTGCCGGAGGAAGAACCCTTCATCGGGGATGGGAAAACCATCATTCAGCCTGTGGCTCCCGCCGTGGTTCCCGAACCGGAACGGCGTCCGGAGCCGGAACCTCCCGTTTCCATTCCCTCCGTCAGAAGGGATGACCATGAACTGGAAGAGGAACTGGTGCCTGTAAGGCCTGTTCCCTCCGTGCCGGACGTGGAGGAAACGTTCCCGGAACCCGCGCCTGCAGCGCAGGAACTCGGAGCGGATGCGGAACAGGAATTGGACCCGGTTCCCGACATCAAGGAACTGGAAGAAGGAACTCCCCCGGAAGAAGGAGAGGAAGAGCGCGCGGGACACGGACTCTTTGCCCATGTACGCCCCCTCATTCTGGACGGGGAAGACCTGGACCTGCCCCCGGCGCTGCGGAAGAAGAAACCGGACCCGAGCTGATGCCGTCTCCCCGTACGTCCATGGTATGGTTTTGGGCGCTGGTTGCAGCCGCCCTGCTGTATGTGGCGTTGCTTAGCTGGTGGAGCCCCTTCACCTCAGACACGTACCATCACGCCTTGACGGGCATGGAACACCGTTTCTCCCTCAGCCTGGTCTGGGAACGCTGCGTGGCCTCCTACATGAGCTGGAACCCCAGAATCGGGGAATACCTGGCCTTTGCCGTGGCGACAGCGGGCAAATGGCTCTTCATTCTGCTCAACCCCTTTGTACAGGTCTGCCTCGCGCTGATGATGTTCTATCTGGCCTCCGGGCGCAGGGTGGACCCCCGTTCCTGGCCGGACGTGCGACTCTTCGGATTGGCGCTTCTCCTGCTCTTCACCTGTACGGCCCGGCCCGGCGTCACGATTTACTGGCTCTCCGGCGCTACCAACTATTCCTGGGGAGCCGCCCTCTGGCTCGGTTTCCTGTGCCTGTACCGGGGATTGCTGGAAAATCGGGAAAACGGGGAAAAAGGAAAGCCTGCTAAAAAGGGTTTCGGGCAGTGGGCTGGCGTAGTGGTACTGGGATTGTTGGCAGGCATGACTAATGAAAACAACATTCCGGGAACCTGGCTTCTGCTGGGAGCCTTGTTTGTCTTCGTCCGCCTGGTCCGGAAGGAAAAACTTCCCTTGTGGTTTTATGCGGGCGTTGCGGCGCAGGTAGCAGGTTCTCTGTGCATGTTGCTTGCGCCCGGCCTCTCTGCGCGGATGCACTCCGCCACTCCCGGCTGCGCGGAACCCCTCTCCGGCGTTTGGGACAGATGGGAAGCGGTCCCCGCGCTCCTGCTCCGGATGCATGAATACCTGGTCCTTCCCCTGCTGTTGGGTGCGGTGGCTGCCTGGATGCTGTGGAGAAGCTTCCGCAGGAACCGGAATGCCTTCCGGCCATGGAAAATTTTCATCGGAACAGCGGCAGCATACATTCTGACGGCGTATGCCATGGCTCTTTCCTTTGCCGCCGCCGTCGTTCCGGCGGACCATGCCATGTTCTCCGCCACCCTGCTGTTCGGCATTGGCGTTTTGGCTCTTCTCCGTGTGTGGTACGGCATTCCCGCCGCGGAGCCCCGTCCGCGGATGACTGTGGCTGTTTTTCTGGCGCTGTCCGGAATATGCGTTCTTTCCACCCTTCACGATCACCTGCTTCTGTTCCGGCAGCATGAAAAGCGCGTCCGCCTGATTCTGGAACAGAAAAAGGCCGGCTTTCGGGAAATTGTGGTTCCTCCCCTCGTTCCACCCTCCCCGTGGTGCTCCTTCATCTTCTGGGTGGACCTGTCGCAAAACCCGGAAGACTACGTCAACCGGGGCGCGGCTGTGTATTATGGAGTTAGGAAAATTTTTATTGAAAAATTAGAAAATTAAATAATAATAAAGAATATGAAATATTTTCTTGGTTCATCAGCAATTCAAAAATTGTGGGAATATGGGATGATATTTCTGCTGTGCGTGCTCTGTATCAATGTTCCTCTTCATGCAGAAGATGAGGAGGAATGCTGGAATGATTCTTTGTTGAAGATTATAACAAAAACAGAACAGCCTTCTGCGGAATTCGTCCTGAATATTCACCGGGATGAAGAAAAGGCTTATGAAAGAAAAGAGGTCGGAATTGGAGAAAGATTCAAGTTGATATTATCAGGCAAGCTTGTCGAGGGGCAAAATGCCCAGAACGTAAAAAATATTAAGTGGCACCTTCTAAGTGGCCAAGAGTATTTGAAAGAATGGCCAAAAAATACTGATGGAAGGTCAACCTTGAATGTAGAAGCAAAAAAAGAATTTCTGAAAGATTCATTAGATGAAAAAGGGAAAAAGAAAGACGGTAAGGTTGTGATTCAGGCAGAATTAAATGGGAAAAAGACAAAAAAGTTGGAGATAGAGGTTCTCTTTCCTGAAAAAATGTGGAGCAAGCATGCCCAAGGAGGAGTTCCTGCCTCTTTTCAGGATGAGTTGACGATGGGAGCTTCCATGTTATTAGAATTAAGATTGGAGCCATTGAAGGTGAGCTTTGTTGAAATAGATGTGATTGAAAGGGACTTGGGCTCTTTCAAGGATCAAGGAAGTATAAGTGAAAGCATAGATCCAAGGCATACGCCTGCAACAGGCTGTGATGCGAAAATAGATGTTTTGCCCGGCAATAAATTTTGGGATAGAGCTACATCAAGTGTGGATGTCCGTTTTGTAATAGAGATTAATGGAGTTCCTCCTCTGCATAAGTTGCCTCAAAAGTGGCATTGGGCATGTCAATGGAGAGTTCATTATGGAGGAGGAGGATTGGACAGTAAAAATAAGGACGGTGCAGTAATCGTAGAAGAAAATCAATGTTTTGTATTTGAAAAATTAGCTCTTGCTAATGGGCATTCTTATCTAAATTCTTCTATAAAGAAATTTGGCTGTTTTGTAACAAGGAATACATTGAATTTGAGATATTTTTTTGGTCCTGAAAATAAAAAATAACAGAATGAAAAATTATTTAAGCATCATAGGTATTTTTCTCCTCGCGTCTGTCATGAATGTTAATGCAGCGCAAGTGATAATAATTAAAGCTCCGGATGTTATCCCTATTTTCAAGGATGAACCGGAATTGGTCCAGGGATGGGCGCAGTTGCTGAGAGATGGAAAATTGAAGGAATTTTATCAGAAGGTCCATAAGTCTCAGGAATTTATTGAGAAAATGGATTGGGATGAATTGAAAGAAGGAGATCTCAATAAATTTTTATGGATATGTTATTATGTCGCCAAAGCTCCTGCTTTTCAGGTCGATTATGATGAAAATACAGATTCTACCAACCATGAAGGTTTGGATTACAGAGAAAGAGACAATTTGGCTGGTGAAGTGGTAAGAATGTGCTGGAGCCTGCCGGAAATTGTTTCTCAGCATGACCTGAAAAGAAAAGAACTGGCAGAATTATTATCTTTGTATACTGCTGCAATGACCAAAACTGTACGTGATGATTATGATGAAAAGCTATCTGAGAAACATGCAAAGATGGCTGGAGAATATGAAAAAATAGTACAGAAACGGTTAAAAGAGTATGCAGAGAAGCATAGGGGAGATGGAGTTTGGGGTTCTGGTGATATTGAAAAAAAGCGTATATATTATTATAATAAAATAGCTTCCAATGAAGTTAGAAATTATTCAGCTTCCCATTATCTCAAAAATTCACTTGAGCCGGCATTAATGAAAATTTTATTGAAATGTTTTCCGGGCGATAAAAATGAGGTGGAAAAATATCTTAAACTGGCAGGATATGAAGGAAAGGCGATGGACGAATTGATCAATCGAACTGTAGGGAGGGATGCAAGCACTAAATTCCTATACAAGGGTGATCGAGGACGCAGATATGAACAGGCGCTCCGGCAACAGACTGGAAAGAAGAAATAAATTATAGTTATTTTTGAAAAGAAAACTATGAGTTTTGCTAATGAGTAGTGAATAGGCAAAGATCATAGTGGTTTCCTAAGAGATCAGGGCAGAATATAAGGATGGAGGAACGGTGACAAAGAGGTTTCCGGAAGGTGCGACCACCGTTATAGGAGCTTCCGCTATGTCAAAATTATTGAGAGGGACAAAAGGGAGGAGCCTTCCGATACGGATTTCGACTCAGGTTATTCCAAGAATGGTGCGAATGAAGTCATAGAAGTATTTGCAACGAATCAATTGTAGGATAATGTCACGGGGGGGGATTTTTGCCGTCGACTTGGAACATTCCCATTTCCCCAAGCGTGGGACTGGGTGTGTTCCTGGTGTGCATCCATGATGGGAGGAGGGAGAGGACTCGGAAAGCCTTGATGGCCACGAGATCGTGAAAGCGCGATGCCATTTTTGTTTTGCGGATTTTTAAAGGCGGGAAATTTGAGGACCACAGTGGTACCATATCGTGATGATTACCAAATTTGGCTGCTATGTGGCAGCATGGATTATGAATTGAAGACCAGAGTGGTGAGGCGAATGAACGGTTTAGCCTTGGATATATCTGGAATTGTCACTCGATGCCGTGTGAAAAGAAGTGATTTGACCGGGATATGGAGCGACTGTGTTAGAAACATTCCGGGAGCGGTATGATCCGGAATTGAACCGGGAACAGGAGCCTTGGGCTCTCTACTGCAATAATAAGTTGATGAGCAATGAAAAAAGAAACGACAGTTGCAAGTACGAATTGGAAAAGAGGTTGGAGCCTGCGTTTGTGGAGATGCTGGTTCACTTTTATCCGGGCCAGGCCGGAGAAGAGGTCAAGTATCTTAAAAAGGCCGGATACGCTGATTAGGAAATCGGAAGCCTGATTGATGACCGTGCTGCCGGGCGTGATGGCGGAACGGAATTTTTATATAAGGGAGGCCGCGGACACCAGCACGATAGAAAGTTGGAGCCTCACGGTTCCGGGCGTTTGGAATAATACGCGGGAACATGAACTATCCGGAAAAGAGGAAGGCTTCTATTTCTTTGCGTGGACAGGAGCGTCTTCAGGCTTGCCCGGAAAGCGTGGCGGACTCCAGTTTGTTCCGGGATGGAAAGAAAAATATGGGTAGGAAGTTATTCAATTCATCGGAATCGCGTAAGAGTGCAGTTTTTTGAATTCGCTTCCTTGCGGGCCTTGGTCCGTGATGCCGTTGTTGGGGGCGGCATAGGTGTCCAGAGTCATGGAGTCCGGGTAGATGTTCAGGATGTAGTAGGCCGTGATGCCGGAGCGGTATTGCAGGGTTTTTACGCGGGATTTTGCGGGCAGAAGGAAGGGGATGGGCAGCACCTTGTTGCCCGCGGGGGCGCAGATGAGGGAGGTGAGGGTGTTTTTCCCGTCCGGGGATGTAATCATGTACAGGTCGTGGGCATGCAGGTGCCCGGTGACGACGAACCGAACGCCGGCGTCCCGGAGGTTGCGGTAAAAGATGTTCTGCTGTTCCGCCGCGCTGTCGTTGTAGCGGCCCCACAGGCATTCCCGGAATTGCATGGGAGTTTGCAGGGTGCGGTGGGTGAAAATTAGGCAATGGCGCGGAACGGTGTTGGCCTTGCTCCTGTTGCGTTTGACCCACGCGCTGAAGTCTACGAGCTGGTCCGGGGTCAGGTCAATGTCCATGAAGTACAGGGAGGCGTTTTTATGGCGGATGCCGTAGTTCAGTTTTCTGGTGGCCAGCCCTTTGGCGCCCTGTTTCCGGGTAGGCAGGAAGAGTTCCCTGAATTGTTCCGCGCGGAAGGGCAGCGATTCATGGTTGCCGCGCACGGCGTAGAAGGGGATGCCTTTTTCCTCCAGCATCTTGTTGAGTTCCTTGCGCTTGGCGAGTCCGTTGACGGGGGCGCTTCCTTCAATGTCCGCCATGTCCCCCACCTGGACGACCATGTCCACCTGGTGCTTCAGGATTTCCCCATAGAGGGTTTTGATGAAGTTGACGGCTACCCCTTCGCTTCCTTCCATGCGTTTGGGGGAGTCATGCGTGTCGCCGATGATGGCGATTCTCCACGGAGCGGGTTCCTCCGCGTGCACCGCTTGAAACAGAAAGATGAGAAATAGCGCAAGATATTTCATGGCACCCCGTTTTTACCGCCCGCCTGCTTTCCAGGCCAGAAAATTATGCATGCGCCGGAAGAAGGCCGGACGGGTGCTTCTCTTTTTCCTTTTAAAGGTGGCAGTTCGGGGCTGGCCGGAAAAGCTCCACAGCAGTTAGAATCATGAGAGGGATACTCTTTTTCACCGGAGAAACAGGTCCTTTGACGGATTTTATTGGCGGAGGAATGAGCCATTGTGAAGACCGGCTTGCCGGGCCTCTGGAAGGTTTTACCCTCTTTTCAGTGAAGAGGCGTTTTTCTATTCCGGTTGCCGCTGCCTGGAGGGGAGGGCCGTCATCCCCTTGCAGGGAATGCTTTTCCGTTTTTTCCCATCAGTGGGAAACGGAATTGGAAAAGATATTGATTACCAATACTCCGGCAATGATGAGCGCCAGACCTGAAATCGCCGCCAAGTCCAGGTGCTGCTTGAATGCCACCCACCCGATGGCGGAGATCAGCACAATGCCCATTCCCGACCAGATGGCATACGCAATGCCCACAGGGATGTTTTTCAGCACCAGGCTGAGGCAGTAGAAGGAGCCTGCATATCCGGCTACGGTTACGATGGTGGGCAGGAGCCTGGTAAATTGTTCGCTCTGCTTCAGGAAAGAGGTGGCGATTGTTTCCAGAACAATCGCCAGCAATAGGATAAGATATGCTTTCATGGATTCGTTCCTGCTAAGGCATCGCCCGGGAACCGCCAATGATTATGGGCATCGTGAAGATTTGAGAGAGTAAAAGCCAGGCATTTGAGAAGTCAATGCCCGGCTTTTGATGGAGCGGACGGCTTCGGCCGGAGGCTGCTGTCAATGGACTTGCAGGGCTTTGGCCTGTTCTTCCGTGAGTTCCACGCAGTGCCAGGGAAGGCCGCGCTTGTTGAGTTCGTCCATGAAGGGGTCCGGATCGTTCTGCTCCATGTTGAAGACGCCAGCGCCGGACCATTTGCCCGTAAGGATCATTTCCGCGCCGATCATGGCCGGAACCCCCGTGGTGTAGGAGATGGCCTGGGATCCAACTTCTTCAAAGCATTTTTCATGGTCGCAGATGTTGTAGATGTACACGGCCTTGAATTGGCCGTCCTTGGTTCCGGTGATGACGTTGCCGATGCAGGTTTTTCCTTTCGTGGTCTTGCCCAGGTCCCCCGGGTCCGGCAGCACAGCCTTGAGGAATTGAAGCGGAATGATTTCCACTCCATTGTACATGACCGGGTCAATCCGGGTCATGCCCACGTTCTGGAGCACTTCCAGGTGCTTGAGGTAGTTCGGGGAGAAGGACATCCAGAATTGGGCCCGGCGGATGGTGGGGATGTGCTTGACCAGGCTTTCCATTTCTTCATGGTACATGCGGTAGATTTCATAGGTGCCCACTTCCTGCGGGCAGGTGAAGCTCCGGTGCATGCTCATGGGGGCGGTTTCCCGGAAGGCGCCGTCTTCCCAGTGGCGGCAGGGGGCAGTCACTTCCCGGATGTTGATTTCCGGGTTGAAGTTGGTAGCGAAGGCCTTGCCGTGATTGCCGCCGTTGACGTCAATGATGTCCAGCGTATGGATTTCGTCAAAGTGGTGCTTGAGCGCCCATGCCGTGAAGACGTTGGTGACGCCGGGGTCAAAGCCGGAGCCCAGCAGGGCAAAGAGTCCGGCCTTGCGGAATTTGTCCTGGTACGCCCATTGCCAGGAGTATTCGAATTTGGCTACGTCCCGGGGTTCATAGTTGGCGGTGTCCAGGTAATTGACGCCGGTTTCCAGGCAGGCGTCCATCAGGTTCAAATCCTGGTAGGGAAGGGCCACGTTGATCAGCAGCTGCGGCTTGACTTCCCGGATGAGGGCCACGGTGGCGGGCACGTCGTCCGCGTTCACGGCGTGGGTGGTGATATTGACGTCCGTTCTGGCGCGTACATCGTCCGCAATGGCGTCACATTTGCTTTTCGTGCGGGAGGCCAGATGAATGTTTTGAAAGATGTCCGGCAGTTGGGCGCATTTGTTGGCTACCACATGTCCGACGCCGCCTGCTCCAATGATTAAAACCGTGTTCATGATATGCCCAGTACATAAGTGAAAACAGTTTGAAAGGCAACCCCGGATTTGGTGCAATAATGACACTGCCTTCCCACGGTCCAAATGGCCGTTCCCGTCGGCTGCCGAACGGCGTTTTCCTTGCGGAAGGCGCGGCCTTTTGGAAATTTTCCAAAAATGATTGAACAAGAGATTGACGCTGGATGTCGGACTCTTCAATATTGAACTGTAGATATGATTAGACAAATTCTGCCAATAGTTGTTGCCGCCTGCGTCGCTCCCTGTTTTGCCGCGGAAGGATGGATTACCGATATGGATGCCGCCAAGAAGCAGGCCGCCGAACAGAAGAAGGACCTCATGATCGAGTTCACCGGTTCCGACTGGTGCCCACCCTGCATGCAGCTCCGCGCCAACGTGTTCAGCAAGCCTGATTTCCAGAAGGACGCCCAGAAGAATTTCGTGCTCGTGGAGCTGGATTATCCGCGCGGCAAGGAACAGTCCAAGGAAATGAAAGCCGCCAATGACAAGCTTGCCCAGCAGTACGGCGTGCAGGGGTTCCCGACGATCGTATTTGCGGACGCTTCCGGTAAGCCCTTCGGGGGATTTGTGGGCGGCCGTTCCAAGGATGACGTGATGAAGGCCATGCAGGACGCCTTGAAGAACAAGGAAGCCCTGAACGCCGCTGAGGCAAATGTAGCCAAGGCCACCACGGATGAAGCGAAGGTTGCCGCCCTGATGGAAGTGCTCAAGCTGGCTCCCCAGGAGTATGTGGACAATTTTTACGGCGACGTGAAGGCGGAAATCAAGAAGCTGGACAAGGATGACAAGTCCGGCTTGAAAGCCGCTGACGCGCACGCCGACCAGCTTAAGAAGGAACAGAAGGACGTCCAGGATTATCTTGCCGGCAAGCTGACGGACAAGACCACGCCTGCGGAAGCTCTCCAGGTGGTCAAGGCTTATCCCGACCGTGACAAGCTTCTGCCGGAAACCCAGCAGGATTTGCTGATGATGGAGTTCGGGACCTACCTGAATTCCACTGGTGACGTAGACGGTGCCGTGCTGATTCTGGACAAGGTGGCCGAATTGATGCCGGGTACGGAAGCCGGGCAGCGTGCTCCCCGCATCAAGGCCGGCATTCTTGCCAACAAGGACCAGATCAAAGCTCAGATTGAAGCAGCCAAGAAGGCCCAGAGCAAGTAAGTAAAAGCTCCCTTTCCTTGATCCCCTGATTTGGGAAAACGGCCCCGCAGCAGTTCATGCCGCTGCGGGGCTTTTCTTTTTTTCGCCATGAGCTGCTCGCTTAAGCGGCTTCCGTTGAGAGGGTGCCCGTCAGTTCCCGCCGGGTGCAGCCTGCCTTAAAGGCGTCTGTTCCTCTTTTACACGCGGCTGCGGAGAAGGGAGCATCGCGCCGCGCCGCTCTTTCCGCCAAGCCCGGTTATGGAAGAGAAAGGAATCCTGTGGAGCATGCATGCCTGTTTTGCGGAATAAAAAAACCGGCCCCGGCATGATGCCGGGCCGGCTGGCTGCATGCTCTCTCCGTGGGAGAAAAAGGGGGTTATTGAAGCTTGATGACGGTGTCCAGGCTGTCCCAGGTCACGCCTGCGGGCAGCGTGATTTTGTATTGGGCGCCTTCCTTTTCAAGCTTGGCGGCTTTTCCGTTTCCACTGCTGTTCACGATGACGGTCGCTTTTGTGAATTTCTCGCCGATGTCCTTGATGAAGAGAGGTTCGGAGCCTTTCAGCTCTTTTCCTTGTTGAGCAATCAGCGGGCTGACATGCAGGTAGACGGTTTTTTTGCCGCGCCGGTCCGTCTTGTAGCAGCTGCCGCCCCAGGGCTGGTCCTTGTAGGGACCTCCGCGGGTGTTGTAAATGGCTTCCCGGTAGGGGGCGATCCACTTGCCCATGGCCAGGAAGGTTTCAGCCTGTTTCGGGTCGAACGTGCCCAGCGGCGTGGGTCCGATGTTGTAAAGTAGGTTGCCGTCCTTGACGGTGTTGTTGATCAGGAATTTGATGGAGGTTTCCACGGGCTTGGCCTTCGCCTTGGAGGTGTAGGACCAGTTGCCCGTCCAGCGGGTGCCGGGGATGTCCGCCACGGTCATGCAGCTTTCCCAGGGCGTTTTGTCGTTGAACGGCCCCAGCTTGCATTCCGGAGTCAGGAAATCTCCTTTCAGGTCGTCGGGCAGCGGACCCTTGTTGCCTCCGCGGGTGCCGTTCATGCGGTTGTTGACCAGAATGTCCGGCTGGTACTGCTTGATGCGGCGCATCATGGTGCGGGGATCCCACTGGTTGAGGGAGCTGTTGCCCAGGCTGTCGAACCACAGCACGTCCACCTGTCCGTAGCGGGTGAGCAGTTCACTGATCTGGCCGAAGTAGTATTCCAGGTAGCGGTAGTGCTGGTCGGTCAGGTAGTAGGGATTGTACCAGTCCCGCCCGGAATAGTAGAAGCCCAGCCTGAGCCCTGCCGCATGGACCGCCGCCGCGAATTGCCCCACGATATCCTTGCCGTAGGGGGTATTGGCGATGGTGAAGGTGTCGTAGTCGGAGGGGAAGTTGGAGAAGCTGTCGTGGTGCTTGGTGGTCAGCACGGCATATTTCATGCCGCTTTTTTTGGCGACGGACATCCACTTCCGGGGATCGTATTGTTTGGGATTGAAGCGGCGGTGGGCGGAGTCATATTCAAAGTCCATGATGTTTTTATGGCCGCTTGCGCTGTCCTTGGGGCGCGCCGCATTGCGTTCCCAGCTGATTTCCCGTTCCAGCAGGGAAGAGGGGTTCCAGTGGACAAAGAGGCCGAATTTGGCGTCCCGGAACCATTTTAACTGTTCGTCGCTGGCCTTGAAGTCGAAGAGCCTGTTGACGGCTTCATTGATCAGGTCGCGGTCCGCGACCGGGGAAAAGACGTTTTTTTCAGGGGAAAGAATCACCAGGCCTTCCGCCATGGGCTGCATGCGGAAGTTCGGGAGGGGAGCCTTTTCCTTGTCTCCCAGCCAGAGGTTGAGTTTCAGCGCCCTGGCCACGTTCCCTATTTCGTAGGCCTTCTGGCCGCCCGCTTCCTCCATGATTTCGTCCGGCAGCTCCTTCTTGAAAACGGCCTGCACAAAGGGGTGGTTTACATAGATTTTCCCGTTTTCCCGGAAGGGCCTGATGTCTTCCGGCAGGGCTATCCGTTCGTTGGCCGCCATCGCGTAGGGGGCGCCGTGGAGTTTGTCCGTGTCCACGGTGAAATAAACGGCGTCCTTGAGCTTTTCAGACAGCTCCTTCTGGAGTGCGTCCACGTTTTCCTGATAGCTTTTGCCGGGGTCAAAACGGTTGTTGATGCTTTCCGCCTGCTTTTCCGTAATGACCGGGCCTATCCACGGGCTGGCAATCGCATCCTTCGTGCCGCCGCCCACGATGATCCGGAAATATTTTCCGGCGTCCTTGTCCGTCAGGGTGTAGGATTCCGCGTCCTTGCCCTGCTGCACCAGCACGGGCTTTCCGGTCCGGGAATCCGCTTTTTCCCATTGGATGACAGGGCTGGCGGGTTCGTCCTCAGGAGTGCTGTAGCGGCTCTCCAGCGTGGTTCCGACCACTTCCTCCCCGTTAATGTAGGCTCTGAGCCACGGAGCTACGGGCTCTCCCCAGGCCGGAGTGAGGAGCATCCCCCCAAATGCGGTCAGAAGACAGAAGGCATGGTTTTTGAATTTGAACATAAGCAAAAACTTAAAGAGAGAATGGCCGGGCGAACAGGATAAAGGAACCCGTTTTATAAAAGACCAGTGAGGAGGGTGCGGTGTTGTTTTCTGTGAAATTTTGCATGCAATGCAGCCGTACAAGAGAGGAATTTTTATCACGAACGGGGAACCGGCCCAGAGCGGGATGAAGAACTTTAACGCCGTTGCCCGGCGCTTCACGGCGGCGGCTCCGGCTGTTGCGGCTCTATCGTCGTATTTCTTGACGTGAAGCCTTGCGCGGGGGAAGGAAACCTGACAGAATCCCGCCATGCGCCTGTTCATGATGTTCTGTGTGATGCTGCTGCTCGCCGGATGCGATACGCGTACCAGCGTGGAACGGGCGCAGGAGGAAGGAGTGCTGATCGTGGGCAATAATGCGGAACCGCAGAGTTTTGATCCGCATATTGCCACCTCCGTTTCCGATTTCAAGATTATCAATGCCGTGATGGAAGGGCTGCTGCGCGGTGATTCCAGGGATGACTCCGTTTTTCATCCAGCCGTGGCGGAGTCCTGGACGCATAATCCGGAGGCGGACAAGTGGCGTTTTTCCCTGCGGAAGGACGCCGTGTGGAGCGACGGCGTTCCGGTGACGGCCCATGATTTCGTTTATGCCTACCACCGCCTGCTTCATCCGGAGTTTGGCGGGAGGTACGCGGACATGCTTTATCCGCTGAAGAATGCGGAGGCTTACAACCGGAACAGGCGCAGCCTGCTGCTGTGCGGCCCCGGTTCCCGGCTGGCCGGGGAAGCGGGGCTGGATGGAGAGGCTCTGGCACGGGTGGATTGGGAGAGGCTGGACGGCATGGGCGCCCGGGAGCTGGAGGCGCTGCGGAAGGATATTTCCCGGATGGAGTGGCCGGACGGAATGCCGGAGGAAGGCGCGCGGAGAATCGCGGCCCGGATGCTGGAGGATGTCCGGGCCGGAAGACCGGATTTGTGGGAAGAGGCCCATGTGGGCGTGCGCGCCGCGGACGATCATACCCTGGAGCTGGAAATGCGTTCTCCGATGCCCCAGCTTCCCCTGCTGCTGCTTCATTGCACCTGGTTTCCGGTTCCCCGCCATGCGGTGGAAGCCCACGGCGGCATGCTGGACAGGACGGGGGGCTGGACGCGGCCCGGCAAGGCTGTGGGGAATGGTCCTTTTCTGATGGCGGAGCACCGTTTCAATGATTATGTGGAGGTGCGGCGCAATCCCCGCTACCGGAACGCCTCCTCCGTCCGGCTGAACGGGGTCCGTTTTCTACCCACCGTGAACGGCTTTACGGAAACCCGCATGTTTTTCAACGGCAAGCTCCATGTCACCAATAACGTTCCCCCGGAGATGACGGCGTACGCGCGGGAGCGCGGCGGCGGTGATTTCTGCCAGGATGATTATTACGTGACTATTTTTTACCGGCTGAATACGTCGCGCGCGCCTCTGGATGACGCCCGCGTCAGGCGTGCCCTTTCCCTGGCCGTGGACCGGGAGACCCTGGTGCGTGACGTGGTGTGCGGGGGCGGCCAGCCGTGCTTCGGCTTTACGCCGGACGGCGCAGGCTACAAGACGCCGCACGGGGTGGAGTTCAATCCGGAGAAGGCGCGCGCCCTGCTGGCGCAGGCGGGTTTCCCCGGCGGGAAGGGGTTTCCGCGGCTGGAGTTGATGACCACGTCCAGGGAGGTGCAGAAGACGATGGCGGAAGCCATCCAGGGCATGTGGAAGAAGCACCTGGGCGTTCACGTGGATATCCGTTCCTGTGAATGGACGGCCTACAAGTTCGCGCAGAATTCCATGCAGTATGATTTCAGTTCCTCCTCCTGGTCCGGTGATTATCTGGACCCGTCCAGTTTTCTGGATTTGTGGAGCTCCGCCTCTGGGAACAACAACACGGGCTGGTCCCGCCCGGAGTATGAGCGGCTGCTGGCGGAGAGCCGCGCCACGGGAGACCAGGAGAAGCGCATGGCCCTGCTGGCCCGTGCGGAAGCGCTGATGCTTTCGGAGTCTCCGGTGATTCCCCTGTACTGGGCCAGGCGGTCCTATTTGAAGAGGCCGGAGGTGCGGGGATGGCATCCCCTGCTGCTGGATAACCATTTGTTTGAAGACATCAGCCTGGGCGCGCCCAGGGAGCAGGGGAAGGAGGCCGCGCCTTGACCAGGATGATTTTGAAACGCCTGGGGCAGGGGCTTCTGGTCCTGCTGGTGCTGGAGACCGTGACGTTTTTCCTGATACGCCTGCTGCCGGGCCACCCCTTCATGGGGGAGAAGAAGCTGCCGGAGCACGTCCTCCAGCAGCTCCAGGCCAGCTACGGGCTGGACCAGAGCTCCCTGGTCCAGTACGGGCGCTACTGGTGGAACATGCTGGTCCATGGCGACCTGGGGCCGTCCCTGGTGAAGGAGGGCATCAGCGTGGCGGACATGATCGGCCAGTCATTCCCGGTATCCCTCCAGCTTGGCGTCATAGGCATGGTGATTTCTATTCTGGTGGGCATTCCCGCCGGGATCGTGGCGGCCCTGTACAAGAACCGGTGGATGGACTGGTGGGTGATGCTGGTTTCCATGGCCGGCATCTGTATTCCCGCCTTCGTGGTGGCTCCGCTGCTGGGTGTGGCGCTGGGCATGCATGTGCCCGGCCTGAGCGTGGCCGGATGGGATTCTCCCGGTTGCGTGGTGCTGCCTGCGCTGACGCTGGGGCTGGTGAATGCCGCGTATCTGGCGCGCCTGACGCGCGGCGGCATGCTTGAGGTGCTGGGGCAGGATTTCATCAGGACGGCCCGCGCCAAGGGGGCGGCCCCCTTCCGCACGGTCTGGAAGCACGCCCTGCGCGGCGGCCTGATTCCGGCCCTTTCCTACCTGGGGCCGGCCTTTGCCGCCATGATTACCGGCTCCTTTGTAGTGGAGACCTGCTTCCAGGTTCCCGGCATGGGCCAGCATTTCGTGAACGCCACCACGGACCGGGATTATTTCCTGATCCAGGGGCTTGTCCTGTTTTACGGCATCCTGATCGTCGCGGCCAACCTGGCCGTGGACCTGGTGCAGATGGCCGTCAACCCCAGATTGAGGGCGGAGTCATGAAGAACAGGGAATGGAACAGCATGGAGGAGCAGGGCTCCTCCCTGTGGAAAGACGCCTTTCTGCGGCTTTCGCGCAACCGCGCGGCCATGTGTTCCCTGCTGGCGCTGGCGCTGATTGTGGCGGCCTGCTTTCTGGGTCCGCTGCTGCCGTGGCTGCCGCATCCGAATGTGCAGGACCTGTCCCGCATTGCGGAAAGTCCTTCCTGGCAGCACTGGTTCGGCACGGACCAGCTCGGGCGGGACCTGCTGGCGCGCGTGCTGTACGGAGGCCGCATTTCACTGCTGGTGGGCGTGGTGGCCACGGGCGTTTCCCTGGTCATCGGCGTGACGTACGGGCTGGTCTCCGGTTATGCCGGGGGCAGGCTGGACGCCCTGATGATGCGCCTGGTGGACGTGCTTTTCGCCCTGCCGTTCATCGTGCTGGTGATTATTTTCTCCCTGTCCGTGGAGGACCCCGCCCAGCAGCTGACGCAGTGGGTTTCCGGCGTCACGGGCTGGTCCGTGGAGATGGTGAGTCCCATGACCGGATTGATTCCCCTCTTCATCGCCATCGGCGCGCTGGGCTGGCTGACGCTGGCGCGCATCGTCCGCACGCAGACGCTGGAGCTGAAGGGGCAGGAGTTCGTGGAGGCGGCCCGCTCCCTGGGCATCGGGCACATGAAAATTCTGTTCCGCCACATTGCGCCGAATTTGTTCGGGTCCGTCATCGTGTACACGACGCTGGCCGTTCCCGGCATCATGCTGCTGGAGGCTGTCCTGTCCTTCCTGGGCCTGGGCGTAAAGGCTCCCAATTCTTCCTGGGGCACGCTGATCAAGGAGGGGGCGGACCGCATGGAGGTGAGCCCGGAACTGCTCCTGTTCCCGGCGCTGCTGTTTTCCGCCACCCTGCTGGCGCTGAATTTCCTGGGGGACGGGCTGCGTGACGCCCTGGACCCCAAGTCTTCCAAGGATTGACGCTTTTGAATAAAAGACAATGAAGGTTGCTTTAACGATTTCCATGCTGGTGGTCTCCAACGTTTTTATGACGTGGGCGTGGTACGGGCATTTGAAGAAGGGTTCCGCGGCGGACGACAAGCCCCTGCTGCTGATTATCCTGATGAGCTGGGGCGTGGCGTTTTTCGAGTACTGCTTCATGATTCCCGCCAACCGCCTGGGCAATGCGGGAGGCCTTAACGTGGCCCAGCTCAAGATCATGCAGGAGGTGATCACCCTGTGCGTGTTCATTCCCTTCGCCCTGTTCTACATCGGGGAGAAATGGAAGTGGGACTACCTGTGGGCTTTTTTATGCGTGCTGGGGGCCGTTTTCTTTGTCAATAGGGAGCGTTTGCTCGGGTGACAGACTTTTTTCGTTCGCATTCCTCTTTCAGGGTGGTCTTACCATTTAGAAAGATGAATATGAAAATAATACCTATTCTTGCAGCAGCAGCCGTAGCCGTCCTGGCCGCAGGCTGCCACCATCGCCATAATAATAATGATTATTACCGCCCCGGTCCGTCGCACCATTATAACCATAATGATTATAACAACGGCTGGCATCACGGGCAGAACAGGCCGGGTCCCAAGCCCCGCCCGCATTACGTGACCGCCAACCAGGCTTCCTATCCCCGCCTGTACCAGCTCATGTAGTTTTTGCGGTTCCGCAGGAACGCCGCCGCTTGCGGAAAAGGGCAGCGTAAATCATGGAGCGGCGTTGGCGGGAAGGGCGCGTGTGAAGGGACGCAGTTTTGGCATGCCGTTCCCTGCGTGGCACGGATACCACCTCCGGGCCGCCCGCTTCCCGGTACCGGCACGGGCTCCGGAGGGCCCTTTGCCGGGCCTGATGCTTCGCGCACAGGATATAAGCTTGAAAAGGCGCGGTGCCCCCGGCACTCTATGCGCCAGATCAATGACTATAGATGAGCAATTAGACATATTGATGGGCGGTACCGCCGTCGTGATCAGCCGTGAAGAGTTGAAGGAGCGCCTCAAGCTGGGCCGTCCCCTGCGCGTGAAGCTGGGGGTGGACCCCACCGCGCCGGATATTCACCTGGGCCATACCGTGGCTATTGAAAAACTGCGCCAGTTCCAGGAACTGGGCCACCAGGCCATTTTGCTCATCGGGGATTTCACGGCCACCATCGGGGACCCCTCCGGCCGTTCCGTCACGCGGCCCCCTCTTTCCCGTGAGCAGGTGCTGGAGAATGCGGAGACGTACACCAAGCAGGCGTTCAAGATTCTGGACCGGGACAGGACGGAGATCGTCTACAACGGGGACTGGTTCCGCAAGATGACGTATGAGGAAGTGCTTAAGCTCAATTCCCGCGTGACCATGCAGCAGATGCTGGCCCGGGAGGATTTCAAGGCCCGCGTGGAGGGCGGCAAGGAGGTGCGCCTGCACGAAATGCAGTACCCGATCATGCAGGGCTGGGATTCCGTGGAAATCCGGTCGGACGTGGAACTGGGCGGCACGGACCAGCTTTTCAACATCCTGGTAGGGCGCGACCTCCAGAAGGAGGAGGGCATGCTGCCCCAGATCGCCATGACGATGCCCCTGCTGGAAGGCCTGGACGGCGTGCGCAAGATGTCCAAGTCCTACGGGAATTACGTGGGCGTGGATGAAGCGCCGGAAATGATGTTCGGCAAGATGATGAGCGCCAGCGACGAGCTGATGGACCGCTATTACCAGGTGCTGCTGGGCGAGAAGCGGGACATGGGACTGCACCCGATGGAAGCCAAGAAGCTGCTGGCCTGGAAGATTACGGCCCGCTATCACGACTCCGCCGCCGCGGACGCCGCCCGCGCGGACTGGGAAACCCGTTTCTCCAAGAGGGACCTGGCCGCCGCGGATTTGCCGGAAGTGGAAATCGCCTCCCTGCCTGCCGGCATGAATGCGCTGGCCCTGGTGGCCTTCCTTTTTGAGAACGTTTTCCAGGTGAAGAAGTCCAACGGCGTTTTGCGCAAGGAGCATTTCACGCCCGGCGCCATCCAGTTGAACGACGCCAAGGTGACGGACCCCGCCGCCGTGCCGGAGCTGGCCCCCGGCAGCGTTCTGCGCCTGAGCAAGAAGCACGCCGTGCGCTTCAAGTAGGGAGCCGGAAACGGCGTTCACCTTTCTTCCTTCCTCCATGCCGGGATTCCTTTCCAAATTGGACCGCTTTACCGTCGGCCTCATCGTCAGCGTGAGCGCGGGGATTCTGATTCCCTGTTCCGGCGTGTGGGATACGGTGTTCAGCCGCTTGAGCGATGCGGCCATCATCCTGCTCTTTTTCCTGTACGGGGCCAAGCTTTCCCGCCGCTCCGTATGGGAGGGGCTGATGCACTGGCGCCTCCAGGGCCTGGTGGCTGCAAGCACCTTCGTGATTTTCCCCCTGCTGGGCATTCTGAGCATGCCGCTGTGGAACAGCGTGCTGGGGCCGGATTTGTGCATGGGCATGCTGTACGTGTGCATGCTGCCTTCCACGGTGCAGTCCAGCATAGCGTTCACCTCCATGGCGGGCGGGAATGTGGCCGCGGCCATCTGCTCCGCCTCCGTTTCCAGTCTGCTGGGAGTGTTCCTCACGCCTCTGCTGGTGGGGCTGGTGTGGTCCCGCGGAGGGGAGGGGGGCGTGGATTTTTCCACCTTCCTGAACATCTGCTATATTATTCTGGTGCCCTTTGTGGCCGGGCAGGTTGCCCAGCGCTGGATCGGCAAATGGGTGGTCACGCACCGGAACATTACTTCCTGGACGGACCACAGCACGATCTGGCTGGTGATTTACACGGCGTTCAGCCATGCGATGATTAACGGCGTGTGGAAGAACCTGCCCTGGCTCTCCCTGGTGGAGGTGCTTGTCTTCTGCGGCATTCTGCTGGCCGCGGCCCTGTGGCTGACGGCCTTCCTTTCCCGCAAGTTGCATTTCTCCCGGGAGGACCGCATCGCGATTATTTTCTGCGGCTCCAAGAAGAGCCTGGCCACCGGCATCCCGATGATGAACGTGATTTTTGCCGGAGCGCCCATCGGGCTGCTGGTGATTCCCATCATGGTTTTCCACCAGCTCCAGCTGATGGTCTGTTCCTTCCTGGCCCGGAAGTGGGCGAAGGACGTGGGAAAGGGAGACAAGCTGTAAGGCTGCCTCCGCTTGCCGGTCAATGCCCGGCCAGGCGCAGGACTCCGTCACACTGCATGTCCCGGCCAGGAACGACTACATGGCTGCCGTAGGAGGGGATTTTGGCCGTGACGGGCTTGTTGCGGAATTTGGACATGAACCGCTGGAAGGGCTCCATGTCCTCCGGGATGATCTTCACTTCCGTATAGGCGGGGTTGGACGACATGTCCGTGATTTCCACCCGGAAGGAGCCTACGCCGTTGCCGTCCGGCGTGTAGAATTCCAGGGATTCCTCCGGGGTGGAGGGGTGCATGAAGAACAGGAAGAGCATGATGCCCAGGGCCGCCAGGGTGACGACGGTCAGCGGAATGTTTTTTCTGAGGGGACTGATGTGCATGCCTGCTTTTCCTTTCTTCCATAAGATTATGGGTTTTACTGGGACGTGTCAACCCCTCCGGAGGAAAGCCATGACGCGGAGCCGCTCCATGTTCTTTTGGCGGAACGGGTTCCGGCGGAGCAAGGGTGGACGGAAAAAGGATTGCGTCCGCGGGACAATGTGGTAGCTTGTGCGGACAAAGGGAGCCCTATGACCGTGCCCGTAAAGATACTGTCCGTATTGACAGGACTGAGCCTGGCCGGAAGCGTTCAGGCGCGCATCTGGACGAATGACCGGGGCGCTACCGTCGTAGCCGTGCTGGTGGCCGTCCGTGATGCGGAGGTGGACCTGAAGCTTCAGGACGGCCGGATAGTAGCCGTTCCCAAGAACGTTTTTTCCGGCGCCGACCAGGCGTATATCCTGGAATGGGTGAAGTCCGGCGGCACGCTTCCGGATACGGATGTGGGGGCGGAGAACCCTCCCGCGCAGGGTGCGTCCGGCGGACGTTACGTTCCCCTGGAGCCGAATTGGGACGCTCCGTGGCCGGAGAGGGCGGCCGCGCCCGGCTATCTGCTGGTGAAGGCCGTGCAGGAGACGGATGAGCTGAGCGTGTATGAAACGGACCATTTCGTCATTGAGTCCCCCGGAAAATTGCCGGAAACGGAACGCATGGCCCTGGCGCGGCGTTTTGAAACCATTCTGTCCGCCCTGGCGGCCGTTCCCATGAATCTGGCGGTGGCCCGCCGCCCCTCCCGCAAGTATCTGGTGAGGGTATGTTTTCAGGAAGAGGATTTCAACAAGGCGCCGGGCCTGCGGAACGGGAGGCTCAAGTTTTCCCCCACCAGTTTTACGGCCCTGCTGCTGCGGGATAAAAAGGGAAAGCCGCTGAAGCTGGACGCGGTGGATCCGCGCTTTGCCGTCACCCACTGGGTGGCGCAGTCCATGGATCTGGAACACTGGCTGGTGGACGGTTTTTCCGCGTACATGGCTTTTCTTCCCATGGAGAAGGAGGCGATGGTATTCCGGAAGCTTCCGGGAAGGCTGGCTGCCATGCTTCCCCGCGCCGTGCGCACGGGCAGGGAGCCGCTGCCTGCCCTGGCGGACCTGCTGGCGCGGGATTCCGTTCATTCCGCCGCAGGCCATGGCCTCCCTTCAAAGGGGGACGCGTCCCGGTACTGGGCCGATCTGTTATGGACGGTGTACTGGTGCCATCTGGAAGGGGACGGCAAGGCGGAACGCCTCAGGCGTTACCTGGAAGCCTGGGATGCGGAGGACGTCAATGGGGCGCACGCCGTTCTGCTGGACGGGAAGGCTCCGGAAGAGGTGGAGCGGGAAATGGCCGCAGCCTGGAAAAAACTGGGCGTGAAGCTGAAGTTTTCACCGTCCGCCCCTCCCGCTGCGAACGGGAAAAAGACGGCGGAGAAATGACGGAAGGAGGGGTGGAAAAGCCTCCGGTTTCCGGAAAATCCGGAGCGCACCGGGTCAGATGGTGCCGTTGAGCTTTCTGCCTATCCAGAACAGGGTGAGCAGGAAGAGAAGGGCCGCAAGCGTGTACGGGCTGCACCAGAGCAGGATGCGTGTTTCCATGGGCGGCGGCACGGGCAGCTCCTTGATTTCCTTGATGAGCTGCTGTATTTCCTCCGCCTTCACCATGCGTCCGCGCGTGATGGAGGTCATTTCTTCCATCAGGGCGGTATTGACGGGCTGGCCGATTTTTTCCAGCGTCTCGCCCATGGTGATGACCGGGAGCGTGACGGATTTGTCCGGTTCCGCGGAGGATGAAGCGGTCAGCTTCCAGGTGCCGGGGCGGTTGATTTTGACGGAGGCGGTGAAAGAACCCCAGGTGTGGTCCATGTTGTCCATCTGCACGCGGCTGGTGGTGCCTTCCGGGGCGGTGATGTCCAGGAAGACTTCCCCGTTCTGGAGAGGCGCCCCCAGTTTGTCGGAGACCATGGCGTTGACGGTCAGCGTATCCCCCAGGCGGGGGCGTTCCGGGTTGGGAATCAGGCGGATTCTTTCCCCGGCGGCCATGTTGCGCTGGTAACTCATCCAGCGGGCCACCTGGCTCCAGAAGCGGTAGTGGTATTTGTCCTCCACGCCGCGCCGCCAGCGCCAGGCGGAGTCCGTCCCCATGAAGAGGACTTTTCCGTTGCCGTAGGACTGGGTGACGATGAGGGGAATGCGGCCGTAGGCGTTTTTGTCCGCCGCATGCACGGCCAGGACGGTGGTTCCTGCCTTGGGCCGTTCCACCGGGGCGTACCAGTTGAAGCCCGGCAGGTTGCGCCACACTTCCTCGTTTTCACCCTCCGTATCCGCCAGCATGGTAAGGAGGGAGCCGCGCCCCTCTGGCGTCAGGATGAGGGGGGAGGGGGCTGGCTGGGTGGTTCCCTCCGGCTTGGCGGTGAGGAACGTGACGGGCATCAGGTCTCCCAGCTCGGATTTCAGGAGTTCCATCTGCTTGCCCTGGTAGCCGGGCAGGAAGACAATGCCGCTGGCCTGGTTTTTCACCATGCCCTTGAGCAGGGCGGCCTGTTCCTCCGTCAGCCCCTTGGGGCCCAGCCCCACGTCTCCGATGAAGATGACGTCATACTGGGCCAGGTCTTCCATCCTGTCCGGGAATTTGACCAGGTAGCCGGGGCCTTCCCCCATTTCCTCCAGCCCCGGGTGAAAGAGCAAGGTATGCACGTCCACGCCCGGGTCGCGGTACAGGGCGTTCCGGATGAAGCGGTACTCCCAGCGCGGCAGCGTGTCGATCACCAGCACCTTGATGGATTCCCTCCTGCCGGCGATGCTGAAGGAGGAGGCGTTGTTGTTGTGCATCCGTTCCTGGGGCTGGACGGGGAGCTTGAGCTCCAGCGTTTCCGCCCCTTCCTTTTCTATCTTCCACAGGACGGCGTCGGACACTTCCCCCTGGGCCGGGATGGTGACCGTGCGGGTGACGGTTTTTCCGGTGTCCCTGGAGGCCAGGGTGAGCGTGGTGCGCGTTTCCTTGCCCAGCGTGCTTTTAATGGTGAAGGGGATCTGCACCGTCTCCCCGATGATGCCGTAGGTGGGGGCTTTCACGTCCTGGAGGGCCAGGTCGGGCAGGGGGTACGGACTGCCGGCGGGAATGATGAAGAGGGGAATGCCCCTGGTGCGCATGCGCTGGGCCTGCGTCAGCACGGAGGAGGAGGCGTTGTGGCCGCCGTCCGTGAACATGATGACCGCCCGCAGGTTGTCCGAGGATTGCATGGCGTCCTCCAGCGGCTTGGCCAGGTCCGTGCAGGCCATGGCGTAATCCGGGGAATCCGGCGGAGGGGGGGAGCCGAAGGCGGCGGATTCCACCACGTGCGTGTCTTTCAGGGATTCCGTGCTGTTGCCCTTGATCAGCTCCTGCGCGTAGGCCGTGCGGGTAACGACGTGCTGGGGGGTGATTTCCACGTCCTGCGTTTCCATGGAGCCGGAGCGGTCCTCCAGGATGGAGACCTTGGGCTTCTCCTGCGGGGCGGAGGTGACGACCCATTCCGGCTGGAAGAGCAGGAAGCAGATGGCCCCCAGAATCACCAGGCGCAGGAGTTCCAGCTTGAACGTCAGCGGACGGTGGTTGCGTTTGCAGGCGGTGCGGCTCATCCAGACGCCGGCCGCCATGACCAGGACGGCCAGGAGGACGCTTAAAGCGGTAGGTTGAAGGCTCAGGCTCATGGGCGGATGGTGGGGGAGGGGCGTTTGGCCGTGTGCCTGGGCAGGCACAGGAAAGCTTCCAGCAGCAGGCAGGCGAGGGAAATGATGAGGAAGAGTTTCCAGGCCTCCTGCACCAGGGAGGGCGTTTCCGCCGTGCTCTGCATGGAGCTGATGGAGGCCTCCGGCAGAAGGAGGCGGAGCTTTTCATCCGTAATCTGGTCCGGATTGTCTTCCGACCAGGGGCGGTTCACGGCATAGGTCTGCGCTCCCAGGCGGTACACGCCTGCCGTGTCCGCCGGAGAGCCGGAGGGGTGGCTGCCCTGGGCGTTGTCCATGCGCACGGGGATGTCCGTGGCGGATTGCGGCAGGGCCGGGTCATTCACCCGGAGGGAGATGGAAGTGGAGAAGCGTTCCGCCCCGCGGTCCGCCATGCGCTGGAGCAGGGGGAGCAGCAGGTGGCCGTCCGCCAGGTTGGACCAGGAATATCTGGGCAGAGTCCCCAGAAACAGGGCGGAACCCGTTCCGGCCCTGACCTGGGCCAGGGCGCAGGTGCCGTCATCCCAGGAGGCCAGGGTGCGGTATTTGCCCAGCAGGGGCTTCCGGCGCACGGCGCGGAGCCGGTTGGCGGGAATGGCCGCCTGGTCGGAACCGTCCCGGAGGAAGCCGCGCTGGCGGTCCCATGTTTCCAGGCGGTAGTACTCCTCGGGCGGGGCCGTTTCCATCGCTCCCCAGGAGACGCCCAGGAACGGATGCCGCGTGCCGTGGGCCGTATCGTCCGGCAGGAAGAGGACGATTCCCCCTTCTTCAATAAAGGCCAGTAGCTTTTCTTCCATTTCCGCGCGCGGCGGCGGTCCGTACCAGGCGACCATGGACTGGGAGGCCAGAGCGGCCTGCGCCGCCCGCGTGTTGCCGGGCATCGTGGCCTTCCTGTTGGGCAGGCCGGGAGGGGCGGACATCAGGGAGAGGGTTTTCCCCACTTCTCCGGAAGGGCCGCAGATCAGGATGTTGGCGAGGGGCCGGGGGGCGAAGGTGAAGAAGGAAATGTCATCCCTGGTGAAGTCGTCATGAGGCAGGGAAACGAAGCCGAAGCCGGATTCCTTCCCCTGCGGCAGCGGAATTTCCTTCCTGATGGCGGTGCTTTCCCCGGCCAGTTGCAGCGTGGCGGAGGCGGCGGCATTATCCACGGAAAGGTGTACCGGCACGTCCTCCGGCTGGTTGGGGTTGAAGCCCTGGCGCAGCACCTCCAGGTCCAGCACCAGCCTGCCGTTGTTCACCTGGGCCTGCCTGACCCTGATGCCGCGGTTGCTTTCCGGCCTGTCGCGGAGGGCCATGATGCGGATGGAGGGGGGAATGGCCAGAGCGGCCAGCCGCTGGCGCACGCCGGGCCAGAGGGGGGAATCCGGCCTCCAGGAGGAGGCCTGCATGTCTGAGGCAATCCAGATTTCCGTCTTTCCGGAACCGGACTCCTCCAGATACGGGATGGCTTTTTGCAGCAGGGCCGGAATATCTGCGCCGCCGTCCGTGGTTTTGCTGACGGTCAGGTCCGCCAGGGCTTCCGGGGCGGGAATCTGGGTGACGGTTCCGGTGGCGGAATCAAGCAGGGACAGGCGGCAGTGGCCAAGCTGCGCAAAGGTGGATTCCACCAGCGGCGGGATGGCGTCCCGCAGGGAGTTGGTTTTGTCCGGCCGTGCGTCCATGGAGGCGGAACGGTCCAGAACCAGCAGGACTTCATTCAGTCCGGAACTCCCCCAGCCGAAGAAGCTGCTGAGCAGGGGTCGCGCAAAGGCCGTCACCAGCGCCGCCACGGCCAGGACGCGCAGCGCCAGAATCAGGTAGTGCAGCAGTTTTTTCGTCCCGCGGGTTTCCCTGGCGGCGCGGAGCAGGAATTCCATGGCCGCCCAATGGACGGAGCGGTGCCGCCACCTGTTGACCAGGTGGATGATGATGGGAATGGAGGCTGCAAAGAGGGCCCATAGCAGCCAGGGAGAGGTGAAGGACATGGGAGGATAGGGGTAGTTGGGGATTCAGGCCTGGTTGTCAGGTAGAGGGCGGGTCGGGCAGCAGCTGGCGGAGGATATGCAGGGTCATTTCTCCGGTTTGCTTGAAGGATTTCTCACCCAGAATGCCTATGTTGTCCTTGGACGTGTGCCACCAGTTGCCGTCCTGAAAATCGTCGATGATGTTCAGCGTATCCATGCCGAGGTCCATGAAGGGGACGTGGTCGTCCAGAATGGCGTAGCCGGAGACCCCCCATTCCTCCGGTGAATAGCCCAGTTCACGAATGGCGCGGGAATAAACCCGGTACATGGACTGGGGCGTCATGACCGGGATGCGTATCTTTTTTCCCTGCCGCCCGACCATGTCCAGGTTGATCATCCACTTGGGCAGCGGCTTCCGCATGGCGGCGGCATAGTGCTTGGAGCCGTACAGGCCGTCGTCACTGTCCATGTGTTCCGCAAAGCTCTCTTCTCCGTCAAAAAACACCAGCTCCAATTCTCCGGCGCGCGCGGGTTCCCCGGCCAGGATGCGGGCCGTTTCCAGAATGGCCGCTGCGCCGGAAGCCCCGTCATTGGCCCCGGTGAAGCCGGCGATGCCCTGCTTGGTGTCGATATGGCAGGTCAGCAGTCCCCGGACCGGAGCCTGGAAATCCGGCGCCTTGCCAAAGCGGGCCCGCAGGTTGACGAACTGGATGGGGCCCTTGGACGTTTCCTGTTCAAAGGATTGCTCCTGGCAGGTCCAGCCGTGTTTGGCCAGTTCCTTCTTCAGGTAGTCCAGTTGCTGGCGGTAGCCTGGAGTGCCGGAACCCCGGTCCCCCATCTCCGTCATCCGGGCGGCGTGGAACATGGCGTTTCCTCCGTTGAAGTGGGTTGTTTCCTGGAGCCGGGCGGGAATGGTTTCCGCACCCGGAAGGGGCGTTTCCACGGGATTTCCGCACTGCATCAGCAGGGCCGTGAGCAGGATGAGTCCGATGCGGGGCGTCATGGGAAAAAGACGGAGTGGAAGGTTTACTTGGAAGCGGACCATTCATCCTGGCCCAGAAGTTCAAGAATGCGGACGAATTCGGCCTTGCTGGAAAAGGTGATCTCAATGGAGCCCCGGCTTCCCTGTCCGGAAATATTTACCGGCGTGCCGAATTGTTTGGCGAGCACGCTGGAAATCTTCTTGTACTGCGGGGAGGAGGGCTTTCTGGCGGGAGCCGCCGGTTCCGGAGGATTGAGAAGCTTCTGGATGGCTTTCTCCGTCTGGCGCACGGTGTAGCCCTTGTTGACGATGTCGCGCCCGAGCTGGATTTGCTGGTCCTGGTTCTTGAGGGACAGGAGCACCTTGGCATGTCCCACGCTGATGAAGGCGTTGCCCAGCATGTCCTGGACCGCCTGGGGAAGATCCAGAAGCCGCATGCTGTTGGCTACGGCGGCGCGGGATTTGCCTACCCGCTTGGCGATGTCCCCCTGCTTCATGCGGAATTCCGTTTTCAGGCGCATGTAGCCGGAGGCCTCTTCCAGCGGGCTGAGGTTTTCACGCTGGAGGTTTTCAATCAGCGCCAGCTCCAGCACGTCCTTGTCGGAAGCCTTCCGGATGATGGCGGGCACGGTGGACAGGCCCAGGATGCCGGAAGCGCGCCAGCGCCTTTCCCCGGCAATGAGCTCATACTTGCCGCTTTCCGTTTTCCGGACGATCAGCGGCTGGATGATGCCGTGCTCCTTGATGGAGTCCACCAGCTCCGCCAGTTGTTCCGGGGTAAAGATGGCGCGCGGCTGGAGGGAGCTGGGAATAATGGAGGCATGGGATAATTGATGCACAACGTCTCCCGCCTGGGGAGCCGCCAAGGATTCACGAGACAGATTTTGATTGATAAGGGCGTCAAAGCCTTTCCCCAGAGCCGGTTTTGCCATAGCAGGGAAGAAACTAGCATGAACCGGTTCCGTTTTCAACAGGGTATTTGTTATCCGCAGCGGAAATTCCCGCTTGTGCGGCCGGTTTCATCCTCCATGTTCCCGGACGTGTCAGGCGTGTTGCGCCCCACCCCGCGGGCAGGTCAAAGATGGCGGTGCCTTGAACGGCCCGCTGCCGCCGCGCTGGTTTCCGGCAGGCTGCGGATATCCTGTCCCGTGCAGGGCAGGGGGCGTTTCAAGGCCATGAACCAACAAATGAACGAGATGAACAGCAATGAACAATCCTGCCATGGCGCAGGCTTTCCCTGTGGAACCGCTGCGGCGCAGCGCGCACCTGAATTCCTTGAACCCCTTGCCCCCGCCCGCCGATGAAGCTCAATCTGACGGAAGGACAAAAGAAAGCCGCTCTGGAAGCGGGAAAGCAGGGCATGAAAAACGCCTATGAGAAAAGCAAGTCCCGACCCGGATTGACGTGGTGGGAACGCCTCCTGTGGGTGGTTCTGGCGGGAGTGGCCTATGCGGCGTCCTCCCTCCTTTCCGGCTGCGGGCATACCATAGACGTGACTGCGGAGCGGACGGAGATATGCAGGGACGGCGCGTGCCTGGTGCTGGAACCGGGGCGCCTGTCCTATTCCCAGGCCCAGCCGGAGACGGAGGTACAGCCTGTGATCCAGAGAATCCGGAAAGGCAAATGATTCCGTGCCGTCCGGTTCGCAACCTGCCGGGACAAGCGGTTCTGCATGAGCCGTCCCGGCGGGAATTGCGGAAGTGAATGGCCTGTGGCGAAAGGGGGATGGCATGAACGCTTTATCAGCCGCCGCCGCCTATTATCTGGCTGCGGGCAGGAGGGAAGAAGAGATGGATGAGGATGGGCGCTGCCAGGATGTCTATGTCCGTACCCCGGAGCTTGTCCTGATGGCGCGCCGGGTGGATTCCTCCGCTCCTTTCGGCAGGATTATCGATGTCCGCTGCCGGTTTGAGACGGAACGGTGCGATGCCTGGCATCTCCATTTTCTGGCGGGAGAGGCGCGGGAACTGTTGACTTATGAACGGGAAATTCTTTCCCTGCCATGGATTCTGACCCAGCATGGCAAGCGCGGGGACGGGCGGCTGATGAAGTTGTCTTCTTCCCGGTTCTGCCGCCTGCTGGCGGCGTCTGCGGTTGCCGGACCGCTCTCCTGACCCTGTTGAAGAAACGGAAGCATCCATGCGGAAAACCGCATGGATGCTTTTGTTGCCTGCTGGAGGCCGCCCTGATGAAAGCGTGCTAGGCATTCAAAGGCGCCGGCCGCTTCCCGGTTCGCGGCATTTCTGGTGAAAGTCCTGCTAGGCCAGGGCGGCGGCGAACTCGTAGGCATTTTTACAACGGTTCCGCCAGCCATTACCGAAGGTGCTGAACTGCCTGCATGAACAATAAAACGACTCGCGCCGCTCGTAAAGGCTGTCAAGGAGTTTGCGTTCTCCGGATTCTGCAAGAACGGTTTGCAGCGTTTGCCGGGTTTGTTTTCCGGGAATGCCGTCCACGGCAATTCCGGCGCCGTAGTCGTTCAAGGCTCGCTGCAATATCTTCCCGGTGTTCTTGCTGCCGGAATTGAAATAATGGTCCCGCAGGAAGAACTCAATGCCCGGATGGGCGTCAGAACCAATCCAGGAACGGACGGCGGCGGTATTGTCCAGAATATATTGAAGACAGCCTTCCCAGGCTTCTTCCTGTTTTCCGGCGTCAAGCAAGGCTTTGAGGCGGTTGAATACGGCGGGTTCAATGCCGTCGCAGATGCCGCAGATTTCCCACTTGCCGCCCTTGTCAGCGGCAGGGAGGCGGGAAACGCGCAGGGAGGCCGGCCCGGTGACGCGGTCGTCTTCAAAGCGGAGAATGGCCGCAGCCATCTTTTTTTCTGTAGTATTCATAGGTTCCAATAGTGGTGGAGGTTCGGCGGACCTGCAATGAATGCGTCTTCAAAGGGAAAAATGGCTTTTTGACCTGCCGTTTTCCATCAATGAACGGTCCGCCGCTTGAGCTGCCTGCACGGCTGCCGGGGATAAATGAGGCGTCTCCGGAACGGTTTGATGCGTTCCTGTATGGGGGTGCCGTTCTTTCCCCGGCGGCGCTGGGCCCTTTATTCCTAGGCTATTCATGAACCATTGAAAACAAAAAGCATAACGCCTGAAATTCACAAAACCCGGTGAGGGATAGTGATTCCTTCCATTTCCGGAGATTGGCGGCATTAAAGACGCCGTGGAATCGTTTCCGGATATTCCCCGGACTCTGGGAGCCATTCAGGAAAGTGGCGCTCCCCTCCGAAGCATGGCACAGGGATTTTCAGCGACTGCTTCGGTGCACCCGGAATTTATTATGCGCAAAAAGGATGATTAAGTCTTGCGTCCCGTTGGGAATGGTGCCACTGTCAAAGGACTTTACGTTAGGATACTTCGCCTCTTGGCCTCCGTGCCAGGGGGCTTTTTTATGAATGCGGCTCGTCATGTTCCGGATACTGCGGACGGTATGAACTCCTGACTCCGTTTCCGGTTCAGGATGGGCGTAACCGGAAACGGCATGCCGCGCATTCCCGTTTCAGGACAAATCCGGAGGGAACGGCCTTTTCCGTTTTGACGTGCGGCCTGACGTGGGACTGGGTTCTCCCTGGCAAGAAAAAGAAAACCCCTCAAGCGGTGAACTTGAGGGGTTTATAATGGAGCCGCTTGTCAGATTTGAACTGACGACCGTCCGCTTACAAGGCGGGTGCTCTACCACTGAGCTAAAGCGGCGTGGTGAATGAGGTGGCCCATATCTACAGAAGATGGCCCATGGTGGCAAGCCGAAAATGGGGTGGCAGGCATGGCGCGCCTCATTTTAACCGCTTCAGGAGTCAAACAGGGAGCCCTGCTCCAGTGCCGGTCCGGCAGGAGGTTCCTCCGGTCCGGGAGATGTTCCGGCCTGCGGCGTTTCCGTATCCGGAACGGACGTGTTTTCCGCCTGTTCCGTGGCAGCGGAAGGGGAGGGCGTTTCTTCCTCCGTTTCCTCGTCTCCGGTTTTCGCCGGGGGCATGATGCGGGAGACGCGCTCCACCGGATGTTTGGTAATGATGTTGCCCTGGACCCCGCGGTTTTTAATCCTCAGGTCCGCGAAGTGGAAGGGCCTGACCAGGTTGCGGAGCTTCAGCACGGCTTTCAGATAGACGTTCACGCTGATCTGGGAGCTGTTTTCCTCCGTTTCATGCACGGAGAAGTGGAAGATGCGCGTTCCCTTCGCGCCGCGGGTGAGCGGGTATTCCTTGTCCCTGGTGAAACCGCCTATGCGGAAGCGCTTGGCGTACACGGGGCCGTCCCTTCCGTCCCGGTAGATCAGGTTGAACACGGGGTCATCATCCTTCTTGATGACGGAAATATAAAGGGGGTTTTTACCGGCGAAGAATTTGTCCTGAATCCGCACGATCTTGAGCACGCCCGCGCTGTCGATGACCAGCACGTCGTCCAGCGTGGAGCATTTGCAGACGGGGTTTCCCTTCTTGACGCCGTACCCGGCGAAGCCTTCTTCGTCAATATACAGCGTTTCATTGGCCACGGCCACCTGGGCGCGGTCCACGGAGCCGAAGGAGGAGATTTCCGTTTTCCTGGGATAGGCCGCGCCGTACTTCTTGCGCAGGGCTTCAAACCAGCGGATGGTGAATTTGGTGAGCTGGCTGAGGTTCTTCTGCGTCTGTTCAATGTCCGCTTCAAGCTGCCGGATGTGCTGGTCCGCCTTGAACGCGTCAAACTTGGAAATGCGCTTGATTTTAATTTCCGTCAGCCGCACCAGGTCGTCCCTGGTGATGGGCGCGCGCAGCTGGGCGGCAAACGGCTGCAATTCCCGGTCAATGGTGCCGAGCACTTCCTCCCACGTCTCGGAATCTTCAATGGAGAGGTAAATGCGGTTTTCAATGAAAATCTTTTCCAGGCTTGCCTGGTGCCATGCCTCATTCAGTTCCTTGAGGCGTATTTCCTGTTCCTGGCGCAGGATTTCCCTGGTGGAGTCCGTGTTGTAGCGCAGGATGTCGCTCACGCACATGAACCGGGGCTTTTCCTCCACGATGACGCAGGCGTTCGGGGAGATGCTGACCTCGCAGGCGGAGAAGGCGAACAGGGCTTTCCTGGTCTGCTCCGGGTCCGCTCCGGCCGGGAGATGCACCAGGATGTCCACGTGCTGGGCCGTATTGTCCTCGATGCGGGCTATTTTGATCTTCCCCTTTTCCGCGGCGGAGACGATGGTATCAATCAGGATTTCCGTGGTGACCCCGAACGGAATTTCCGTGATGCGGAGAAGCTTCTTCGATTCCGTGAGGATGCGCGCCCGGATGCGGACGCGCCCTGTGCCGCGTTCCCCGTCCCGGTAGTTGGTGGCGTCCATCACGCCTCCGGTCGGGAAGTCCGGCAGAAGCTGGAAGGGCTGGCCGCGCAAGTGCGCGATGGAGGCTTCAATCAGTTCGTTGAAATTGTGGGGAAGAATTTTGCTGGAAAGGCCTACGGCAATGCCTTCCGCTCCCTGGGCGAGGAGCAGGGGGAATTTGACGGGAAGGCTGACCGGCTCCTTGTTCCTGCCGTCATAGGAAAGCTGCCATTCCGTGACCTTCGGGCTGAAGACGACCTCACGGGCGAAGGAGGTGAAGCGCGCTTCAATGTAGCGGGAGGCCGCCGCGGGATCCCCGGTCAGGATGTTGCCCCAGTTCCCCTGCGTGTCAATGAGCAGCCCTTTCTGTCCCAGCCCCACCAGCGCGTCCGCAATGGAGCGGTCGCCGTGCGGGTGGAATTTCATCGTGTCCCCCACGATGTTCGCCACTTTACTATAGCGCCCGTCGTCCAGCCGGTCCATGGCGTGCAGGATGCGGCGCTGCACGGGCTTGAACCCGTCATTGATCTTGGGTACGGCCCGTTCCAGGATGACGTACGAGGCGTAATCCAGAAAGTAGTCGGCATACATGCCTTCCACGGACTGGCTCGCGGGAGCAATGTGGGCGGGTTGAGTCACGGGCGCAAATATTAAAGGAATTGTTCCGGAGGGGCAAGTGCGATCTCCGGAAAGAAAATAACCGGCCTTCCGTTAAGGAAAGCCGGTTACCGGAAAAAGGAATGGCTAAACGCAATCAGGCCTGTTTGGCCGTAAGTCTGTTTTTGAGTTCCTCCGCTTCGGCGCGCAGGGTGTCGAGCTTGGTTGTCTGGGCTTCAAGGTCGGCGATTTCTTCCAGGACTGCTGCCAGGCGGCGCAGGTCCGCGGGCTGGGCCGCAGCGAGAGGCTGAGCTTTGGGAGCGGCTGTATTTTTGGTGCCGGGCTTGCGGCCGCGCTTGGCCTTGGTGGCCTTCATCCAGCTTGAAATGGTTACCGTGCTGATGCCGAAGCGTTCAGCGGCTTCCTTCTGGGCGCCTCTTTTGTTCTGAGTTTTCCGTTCAGCGATGAAGTCAAGAACGGATTGTTTTTCTTCAGGCGTATAGCGCCTCTTGTTTTTGGTGCTGTCGTTGGAGTTCATGATATTGACGAGTGGCTATTTGTTTAATCAAAGGTCCGTAGGGTAGCAAGCAAAAAGAGCAAGTATTTTGACATAATTTAAAAGACTGTTTAAATATAGGGGGCATATTGTTGACGTTCAGAGGTAATATGCTTATTTTATTCATGATTTTTATTATTTAAAATTTGAATTGTTTAACATTCCGTGCAAGGGCGCTTGCGGGATGTTTAAACGCTTTTTTATTTTCTGCGCCGCATGAAGTCTTTTTCCCTGAATTCCTTGTTGAATCAGGAGTTCCGGAGAATTTCGCGTCCCTTCGTCAGTCCGGATTTTGAGATTGCAGGAGCCGGAGGGATCGTGTAAAATCGCCCCAATCTTCCAGCCATTTTATCATCATGACCGACCAGCCAGAAACCCCGTCTTCTCCAGAGGCTCCCAAATTACGCCGCCGCCTGGTAACGGCAGCCCCTGCGGCAGCGCCCAAAGTAAAGTTTGCTTCCCCCGCCGCGGAAGGCGTGGAAGTTGCCAAACCGCGTTTCCTCACTCCTGAATTGCAGGCCAAGCTGGCCCAGGAACAGGAGGAAGCCGCGCGCCGTGCCGCAGAACAGGCGGAGGCGGACAGGATTGCGGCGGAAAAGGCGGCAGCCGAGCAGGAGGCCGCCCGCATCGCTGCGGAAAAAGAGGCGGCCAGAATAGCCGCCGAGGAGGAAGCCGCCAGAATCAGGGCGGAGCAGGAGGCCGCGGAAGCCGCTCGCATTGCCGCGGAGAAGGAAGCGGCCCGTGTGGCGGCGGAAGAGGAAAGGGCCCGTCTTGCGGCGGAACAGGAGGAAAAGGAAGCCGCTTCCCAACCATTGCCCGGTCCGGCGGTGGATGCCCAGATTCAGGATGCCCTTGCCAAGGTGGCGGAGGCCCAGAAAGCCCTGGCGGACGCGCAGGCCGCTGCCCTGGCGCAGGCCGCCGGCGTGGCTCCCGCTGCCGTTCAGGCGCCTGAACCGGCTGCTCCGGCGTCTGCCGCGGCTTCCACAGGCTCCATTCCCAAATTGAAAGTTTTAAAGACTTCCCCGGCTCCTGCCCCGGCGGAGGAAGCCCCTGCCGCCGCCCCGGCGGAAAGCGCCGTGCCCCGGTTGAAGGTGCTGAAATCCCCTGTGGGGACCGCGCCCGTTCCTTCCGTGGCGTCTGCCGCGGCTTCCCAGCCCGTGGCTGCCGCATCCGTTTCTCCCACCGCCAGCGTTCCCCTCGCGGGCACGGGCGGCATCCAGCCGCCTGCCGGCACGGAAACCACCCGGGAAATGGTCGCCTCCGTGGATAAATCCAAATCCCTGCTGAGGGGCGTCATTTACGGGGTATGCGCCCTGGTGCTTGCCGCTGCCGGGGTAGGAATTTATGCTTGGCATACCAACAGCAAGAAAGACCAGGTGGAAGGGGAAAACGCGCGCCTGAATGCACTGGTGGTGGAAGGCGGCAAACTGGGCCGCAGCCGTCTGTTTGATTCCAAAAATCTCAGCCGCGTTCCGGACGTGAAGGTGGTGCCCAATGCGGAGGACGCCGCCCTGCTCCTAGCCAATGTGAGGGGAGCCAAGGGAAACCGGGAAAACTGGCCCGGCGCCGCCCACCTGGTTTCCATCATGGCCCAGATGGATGACAACATCGCACGCCAGGTGGTGGAAGACATGAAGAAAAACGTCGGCAGGTACAGCAAGGAGAAATACTCCATGATGGTGACGCTGCTGGCCAAATCTTCCAGCCCCGCCATGCGCGACATGCTGAAAGACCTGTACGCCTCCATCAGTGATAGCAAGAACAAGAAAATTCAGGACAAGCAGGCCGTGGTGCTCAAGTACATGCGCTTTGCCATGAAGCTGGACGACCTGGACGACGTCATGAAGATTCTCCAGCAGAAGGATGCTTCCCAGGACCTGGTTTCCTCCGCCTTCCGCACGGCCCGCTACCTGATTGACGAAGCCCCCCCGGCCAAGCGCATGGCGCTCTCTTCCAAGCTGCTCCAGTACCAGAAGAACATGCCGGAGGAAAACGTCAAGGTCCTCTACAAGCTGCTGGCCCGCACCGGCGATCCCAAGGTGCTGGACATGATGGAAAAGAGCTACAAGGAAGACCCCAAGAAGGCGCTCGCCATCATCACCGCCTGGGGGGACTGGAACACGGATGACGCCGTTCCGTACCTGTTCAAGGCGTGGAAGGATGAATCCCTGCATGAACGCGTGCGTTCCCAGGCCCATGATTCCATTCTCCGCGTGCTCTCCGTGGACCGTGACCGGGATGACAACGCCACGCTCAAGCTGTTCGAGCCCCTGATAGCGGACGCCAAGACGAGCGAACGCCGCCAGTTCCTGGTTTCCGCCTTCAAGAGGCTCAGCAACCGCCCCTATGTGATCCGCCTGCTGGGCCGCATCAAGCAGACGGCGGAAGACCACAGGAATGTGGTGGAACCCAAGTTCCAGGCCGCAGAGGAAGCCCTGTTCAAGGCAGAGGACAAATTCAAGGCCAACCCGAACGATGCCGCCGCCAAGGCTGATTATGAAGCCAAGGAAAAAATCTATAATGAGCTGGCCAGCCAGAAAACAGGGGAAGACAAGGTAATTACGGCGGTGGACAAGGCCCTGGAAAAGGTCAGGAAGACGCCTGTGCCCACCAGGAAGGCCGCTTCCTCCGATGACAGGGAGGACGACGAATCTTCCGTCATCAAGACGATTTAAACGGCTTCATTAGACGTATCCGGAACCGGAGGGAGGACATCCCTCCGGTTTTTGTATGTAAGGGAATTCCCTTCGCTGCCGGAAACGAGGATTCCTTGTTCCCGGTACACGATGGGCTCCTCCCTGGGAACAAGTGGCTCCTGCTCCTTGCCAGCGGTGGCAAAAAACGGAAGAAGGAAAGCTCTCTTCCGTTGACTGTGGAGCCAGACCGAATCCGAAGGCCGGATGGCCTTCGCTCCCAGGAGGGGGGGCAGTAGCGTTGCCGGGAAGGGACGGACTTTCCAGGGGCGTATGGCATTTCCCCGCCATTCCGGCCTGCCGGAAATATTTCCTGCCGCCGTTTTTTCCGCATCCGGCTCTTACAGGAACAGTCCTGTCTGGTACACCAGCGTAGCTGTCAGAAACCCCAGCAGGGTCAATCCACCGAATTGCGCCAGAGCAAACCACCAGGTGCCAGCTTCCCGTTTGGCGACGGTGACGGTGCCGATGCAGGGGAGGGCGATCAGGCAGAACATCATGATGCTGATGCCCTGGAGGGGGGTGTAGCTGGCTTTAAGGCGGGCGTTCAGGGTCTGCTGGGCTGCCGGGCCGGAGTCCCCGTCCTGCACCGCATAGAGAATGCCCATCTGGGTGACGAAGATTTCCTTGGCCGCAAAAGCGCCCAGAAGAGCGGAATTGATCTTCCAGTCAAATCCGGCCACTTGCGTGACGGGTTCCATCCAGTGGCCTATTTGTCCGGCGTAGGAATGTTCCATGGCCGCTGCCGCATTCGGCGCGGTTCCTTCCTCCGGCCTGGGGTAGGTGTTCAGGAACCACAGGATGATGGAGGCCCCCAGAATGAAGGTTCCCGCCTTCCGGACGTACATGAAGGCCCGCGACCACATCAGGGCGCCCACCTTCCGCAGGGAGGGGAGGCGCAGGCGCTTCATGTGGTGGAGAGAGTCCCTCTGGGCGGTCTTGAAGAGCGTGTTTTTCAGGAGCCGGGCGCAGCACAGGGCCAGAAGGACGCCGCTGGCGTAAATCCCGAACAATACGGTGGCCTGCAGGCGGGAGGGAAACAGGGCGGAGACGAACATCATGTAAATCGGCAGGCGACCCGCGCAGCTCATCATGGGCAGGACGGCGATGGTGACCAGGCGGTCGTTGCGCGCTTCAATCCTCCGGGTGGACAGGATGGCGGGAACCGAGCAGCCGAAGCCCAGCAGGAGGGGTGCAAAGCTGCTGCCGTTCAGGCCCATGATTTTCATGATGCGGCTCATGAGGCGGGAGACCCGCATCATATATCCGCTGTTTTCCAGCAGGGTGATGGCTCCGAAGAGCAGCACCACGTTGGGAAGAAAGGCCAGCACGCCGCCTACGCCGCCCACCACGCCTTCCCCCAGCAGGGATTGCAGGCGGGGCCACGGTTCCAGCATGCGGCAGGCCCAGATGCTGAACATCTGCGTGCCTGTCTGGATGAGCCTGACCAGAGGGTCGCCGATGGCGAAGCTCAGGAAGAAAATGATGTAAACGATGCACAGGAAGATAAGGGAACCCCATATCCTGTGCATCAGGACGGCGTCCAGCCTGGTTCTCCACCTGTTGTCCTGCGCCTCTGCCTCCCGTTCCATAAATTACCGGGGAGTAACTTAGAACCTGTGAATTTGACAGGCAAGCTTAAAATCCCGGATTTGCGGGAAGGCGGCCGGGCCGTTTGGCCGGCTTTGAGCCGGTGCCTGTTCCGGATTGTTTCCCAGGGAACTGCGGAAGCCCGGCTTCTGCTAGCGGCGCATGGCCGCAAGCCCCTGAATGAACAGAATGGCCGCCGTGCAGCCGAAGACCATGGAGGGCAGGCGCTGGAGCATATATAGCGGGTCCGTGGAGTCGTTCCCGTAAGAGGGGAAGATGAAAGCCATGACCAGTGCAATCAGGGCCAGGCCCCATGCCAGCCAGGACACGGCGGGGACGGCAGTGCCGGAGCCAGCGGCAGTGAGCCGGGAGCGGCTTGCTTCCCTGGGGTCGCGCCCATCCGCGTCCCGTCCGGAAGAAGCCGGCTGCTTTTTCTTGACGGGGGGCAGGGATGCCGGTGTTTTTACGGCGTTTTCCGGTTTCTGCCCGGAGGGGGAAGAGGGGGCTTCCCCAAAGGGAAGCCCCGTTTTAACGTGAATCAGGACGCCGCACGCCGTGCAGTGCATGCCGGCTTTTTCATCCAGCCCGGCCGGGTAGGTATACCCGTGCCCGCACAGGGAGCATGTGGCGGATTCTCTCATGATTCAGGCTGAATGGGTGTTAGTCGTCCAGCGGAAGGAGGTCCGCCCGGTCGGCCTTGGTTTCCGGCCTTTGGCGGATTTCCTGGAGCTTGGCTTTCATCTGCTCGCAGATGTCCGGATGCTGGGCTGCTACGTTGTTGAGTTCCTTCGGGTCCTTTTCCAGGTCGAACAGGCTGCCGCCTTCCGGGGACTTGGTCATTTTCGCTCCCAGTCCGTTGATCCCGTCGCGGATGGCTACGCCGGCGGGAATGAACTTCCACTTGCCGTGGCGGATGGCCAGAGCCTTGCCGGTGCTGTTGATGACGTGGTAGTCGCGTCCCTTGGCGGATTTGCCCAGGAGGGCGGGAATCACGTTTTCAGAGTCCCGGAAGGAATTGGCCTTGCCGGGCTCCAGGAGCTGCTCCAGGGAGGCGGCCAGGTCCATTTGGTTGAACAGGGCCTTGCTCGTCGCTCCGGGTTTGACTACTCCGGGCCATTTGACGATGAACGGAATGCGGGAGCCACCTTCCAGAATGCTGTATTTGCCGGCGCGGAAGGGGCCTGCCGGGGAGTGGGTGGCGTTGTCCCGGACGGCAAAATCCTTGTAGCCGTCGTCCAGCACGGGGCCGTTGTCGCTGGAGAAGATCACCAGGGTGTCCTTTTCCAGTCCGGCTTTTTTCAGGGCTTCCGTGATGCGGCGGACGCAGTCGTCCAGTTCCACGGTCACGTCTCCCCGCACGCCATGCTGGCTCTTGCCCACAAAGCGTTTTTCCGGGCAGCGCGGCACGTGGATATCATGCGTGGCGAACATCAGGAAGAACGGTTCCTTGGCCTTGGCGCTCTTCTGGATGTATTCAATGGCCTTGTTCGTGATCACATCCGCGTTTTCCTCATCCTTCCACAGGGCGCTCTTGCCGCCCTTCATGAAGCCGATGCGGCCGATGCCGTTGATGATGGCTTGGTTGTGCCCGTGGCTCCACATGAGTTTGAGCTGGTCCTTGTTGTCCTTCCCGTTCGGAAGACCGGGGAAGTTGTGCTGGTAGGACACTTCAATGGGGTCGTTCGGGTCCAGGTTGCGGACGTTGCCGTTTTCCAGAATCACGCAGGGAACGCGGTCGCCCGTGGCGGCGAAGATGAAGCTTTCATCAAAGCCGATTTCGTTAGGGCTGGGGGCGATGTGCTTGTTCCAGTCAATCTTCTTTCCCTTTTCCCCCAGGCCCAGGTGCCACTTGCCCACCATGTAGGTTTTATAGCCGTGGGATTGAAGCATCTTGGGCAGCGTGGGCTTCTTGGTGTCAATAATCAGGGCGGCGTCCCCCGGCAGAATGCCCGTGCCTTCCTTGCGCCAGGGATATTCCCCGGTGAACAGGGCATAGCGGGAGGGAGTGCAGACGGAGGTGGTGGAATAGGCGTCCGTAAAGCGGACGCCCTGCTTGGCAAGCTTGTCAATGGAAGGGGTGGGAATCCCCTTGGCTCCATAACAGCCTACGTCTCCATAGCCGAGGTCGTCAGCGTAAATCATGACGATGGCTTTGGGCGGCTTGACCTGGGGCGTGGTGGCGGCCGGGCAGGCCGCTGCCGCCGCCAGGGCAAGCATCAGGTGTAATGCGGGTTTGTTCATGTTGTCAGGTGTGTGTGGTGTTGCGGTTGATCAAAAGATGGTTGGAAAAATGCCGGGATTCTGCCGGGGAAGGGCCGCGCGGTCTTGGCTGGCGCTTTTAATGAGGCTCCTCCGGCGGCGGCAGGGGCTCCGTCATGGGGCGCATGCTGGCATTCTGCCAGATGTAACGCTTGTAGAGAACCTTGATGGCGGCCGTCAGCGGGACGGCCAGCAGCGCGCCGATCAGGCCGCCCAGGATAAGCGTCCAGATCAGCACGGAGAACATGACCGTGAGCGGATGAAGCTCCACGGAATCCCCCACGATTTTCGGCTGGATGACCCATCCGTCAAACTGGTTGACGGCCAGGAAGATGCCGGAAACGATCAGCACGTGCTGGAAGTCCCCCCACGTAAACCAGGCCAGCAGGACCGCGGGAATGAAGGCGGTGATGATGCCCAGGTAGGGCACGATGCCCAGCACGCAGACCGCCGCGCCGATGGTGACGGCGTACGGCAGGCCGAGCAGTTTCAGGCAGATGGCGATCAGGATGCCTTCAATGATGCTCACCAGCATCTGGCCGCGGAAGAAGGAAATCAGGTATCCGTTGATTTCCTCCATGGTGTCCACCACGTCCTTTCTGAATTTGGAGGCCTTCAGCGGCAGGATGCTGGGCCATTTCTCCCTGATCTTATCCGCTTCCAGCAGAAAATAAAAGGCGAAAATGGGCGTGATCAGGATGCTCACCATGATGCCTATGGTGCTGTAAAGGGCCCTTCCGCCGGAAGTGAGCCAGCTCATCAGCTTGTCCTGGTAAAAGGAGGAATTGATGGTCATGTACGCCCCCAGTTTTTCCCGGGCGGTCCGGGCGTTTCTCAGGTCGTGGACCTCCGCGTCCGTATAATGGCCGGTATTCAGTTCCCGCAGGCTGGTGCTGTAAACGCTGTCAATGGTGCGGGAGATGAAGGGAATTTCAATGGTGGAGTCAATCAGCTCGGAGGTCTTGTCCCAGAGCTCCATCCGGTTGTCGATCAGCTCATCCGTCTGCCGGATCAGGGGAGGGAGGATAGTGGCGCCGAAGCCCACCAGGACGGCCAGAGCCGCGAACATGACCGTGACCACGGCCCAGGGGCGGGAGAATCTGAAGTGCACCAGCCAGGAGACGATGGGTTCCAGCAGGTAGGCCACCACGGCGGCAATCAGGATGGGCAGGAGCACCGGTTCCAGAAAGCCCAGGAGTTTCACCACTTCAAAGATGACGAAGGCCGCGATGCACAGCATCACCAGGATGGCGACGCCCGTCAGGGCGTACCAGCAGGTCTTTTTCTGGAAGGGTGAGGGAATGCGGCAGTCGCCGGCGGCTTCCTGTGAATCCTGTTGCTGTGCGTCGTTCATGCCGGTGGTAGAGAGATGGCTGGATAGGGGCTGGCTCAGGCCGCGGGGGTCTTGTCCGTTTTCCCGTCAGGCGCGGGGGCGGCCTCCTCCGGAGTTTCCGTCGCGGCGGGCGCGGGCTGCTGGTCTCCCGCGGCATCCTGGGGCTGTTCCTTTTCCTCCTGCTGCTTGACGTGGTTTTCGAACTCCTGCTCCGTAATGGCCTGGGGCGTGGGGTAATAATCCCCGGCAGGGGGCGCGGCCGGAACTTCCCAGTGAATGCGCACCAGTCTGTTCCTGCGCTGGACCACAACGCTTGCCTGTGCCCCCCGCTGGGTGGTGACATATTCTACGAGGTCCGGATACGGATTCTTTCTCCCATTGATGGAAACGAGCACGTCCCCCGTTCTGAGGCCGGCGTCCCACGCGGGCGACCATTCGGCCACGTAAGCCTTCATGGGGCCGTTCCCGTTGCGGTCCTGGATGAAGGTGCCCCCCATCAGGTTGAAGGAGGAGGGCGCGGGCATCCGGTGGCTGGTGGAGCTGAAATAAAGGGCGTTCCCCGGGCCGTCCAGCCAGAACTGGCGCGCGGCCAGCGCGCCGTAGCCCAGGATGATGTCGATGTCGTCGGGAATGCCCATCACTTCCGGATTGGCGAAGCTTTCGCAGAGCAGGATGTTCTTCAATTCCAGGGGGCCGAGCTGGAAGGAGCTCACGTGCATGCATTCATGGGCGTAAAAGCCGCCCGCGGCGGGGCTGTAGCCGGAATAAACGCTGACGAACGCGTCCGGGTAGGCCTGCTTGATGGCGTTCCAGCGTTTCTTGGAGATGTAGACGGCATGGGGCGCGCCCGTATCCAGAATGATGCGCCGGCCGTGCTTGTCCGCAATCTGCGGGTAGTCGGAACCGGGTATCAGGGAAAGCTTGTGCCAGCTCCGTATTTTGGAGGGCAGTTTGTTGAAAAAGCGGTGGGAGCGTTTGGGATAGTTGATGTTCCACACGTACTTCCGGATGCACTCCCAGCCCAGCAGTCCGTCATACGGCGCCTGGTCCACCATCACCACGTCCTGCTTCCGGGAAATGGGTTCTCCGTCATCCTTCAGGGAAACGGGCACATTGGCCGTGCGCATGGCGCCCCTGCCGCGCAGGCGGGCGCCGATGGATTCCACCGCGGGGGAGAAAAGCAGGGACGTCTGGACCGCTCCCGTGTCCACCCCCATCATCAATTGCGTTCCGGAGCTCCACGCCAGGGCCACGGGGGTGCCGTCCAGCGGGTTGGCCGCGTCAATGGGCGGAGAACTGCTGTCCTGGATAGGCCGGTGCGATACGCAGGAAACGCACAGCATGGTTGCCAGAAGCATGATGGAGGAACGAAACATAAAGCATTCCATTCATAACAAACGGACCAGAGGCTGGCAAGGTTTCCTTCCTGCTTATGGATCTTTTTGGCGGCATCAGTCCGTAAAACTTGCCACGATGTATCTATCTGATAAGGTAGAAGCATGATATTCAGGACTTTGGCATATGTGTTTCTTCTGGGCTCCGTGTCATGGGCGGATATTCCGCCTGCTCCGTCTCCCGGTGTTTCCGCTCCTCCGGAGCTGTGCCTGTTCCGGGCATGCATGGAGAAAAGCGGCGGCAGTGTCATGATTTCCCCTTTTTCCCTGTATGAAGTTCTCCGTTACATGCTTCCGGGAGCGGCGGGGGAAACGGAGAAGCAGATGGCGGCCGTATTGCCCGGAGACAGAAAAATCAGGAGGGACTGGACTTTTCTGTCTGGTGATTTTTCGCGCTCGCTGCGCTGTTATTCCGCCAACCGCATTTTTGCAGACCGGTCCGTGGAGTTGAAAGACGCCTATAAAAAGGCCGTGGGGCCGGATGCCGTGGCTCAGGCGCCCTTCCGGGAAAACATGGCGGAAGCCGTGCGGCAGGTGAACGCCTGGGCGGCAACGAATACGGGAAACCGCATCAGGAATCTTCTGAATCCGCAGCGGATGAGTGACCGGACGGTGCTTGTGCTGGTGAACGCCATGTATTTGAGAGCGTTCTGGGACAGTAAATTTGAAGGGCGGGACACCGCGCCGCGGACCTTTGTCCGGGAGGACGGCGCTGCCTGCCAGGTGCCCATGATGAAGCAGCAGGTATTCACGGAGGGGAGGTCATGGCCCCGGCAGGGAGGAATGTATTATGAAAAGGACGGCGTGCGGGGGGCAAGCCTGTTCTTTACGGGAGGGAAGGGCGCGCCCGTTTTCATGGCCGTTCTTCCTCCGGAGGGGAGGAAGATGAAGCAATTCATTGACGGGATGACCGCAGAGGAATGGAACGGCATCCTGTCCTCCCTGTCCGCCCGGGATGCCGCGGAAGAAACGCGGAAGCCCGGCGGAAAGCCCCTGGAGCAATATTCCAGATACCATCTGCGGCTGCCGCGTTTCTCCCAGTCTTCCCCCACGCTTTCCCTGAAAAAGGCCCTGGAGGCGCTGGGAATGGAGGACGCGTTTACCGGCCGCGCCGATTTTTCACGGATGGGGAGCTGCGCGCCGGAGCCGTTGAAAATCCATGGCGTGTACCAGAAATGCGCGGTCAGAGTGCGGGAGGAAGGGCTGGATGCGTTCGCTTCCACTGCCGGAGAGATGGATCCATTTGCCGGCGCTCCTCCCCGCGGCAGGGGGCCGGAGATCGAATTCAACCGTCCTTTCCTGTGGCTCATTTACAGCCCGGAGGACCGGGCCGTGCTGTTCATGGGAACTTATGAAGGGCCGGAATGCGGGAAAAAGGAAGGAAAGCCGTGAAGTTTGCGCGCTCCCAAAAATCTTGATTTTCACAGGGGCCCGTATAGGGTAGGGGTGAGCCGTTATGACCACCCCTACGTTTGAAGATGCCGTGAGCCGCATTGTGCGGAAGGATCCCCGTTTTGCGGAACGGGCGTATTCCTTTCTGAAAGATGCGCTGGATTTCACCATGCAGCGCATTGAAGAGCAGGAAAACGGCTCCCAGCGGCATGTCAGCGGGCAGGAATTGCTGGAAGGCTTCCGGGATTACGCCCTCGCCCAGTTCGGCCCCATGGCCTCCACCGTATTAAAGGAATGGGGGCTGAGAAACGGGAAAAATGTGGGAGAGATGGTTTTCCTGCTGATTGAGGAGGATGTGTTTTCCAAGCAGCCGGAGGATTCCCTGGACGATTTCAAGGGGTTCATGAGTTTCCGCAAGGCCTTTGAAGAGCCTTACGAATTCCAGGAGCAGCCCAGTTGACCCCCCGTACCGCCATGAGCAAGGAACCCGATGTACGCTGGCCCGCTGAATGGGAACCGCAGGACGCCGTCTGGCTCTCCTGGCCCCACCGCAGGGATTTGTGGCAGGGCGGCCTGGATGAATTGCAGCAGACCTACGGGCGCGTAGCCGCCGCCATTGCCCCGCATGCCCGCGTGTGCGTGAATGCCGCGGAACCCCTTCATCCGGGCATCAGGCAGGCGATGCAGGCCGCCGGGGTGCGGGAGGACCAGTACCGCCTGTTCAACCATCCGGCCAACGATGTCTGGTGCCGGGACCACGGCCCCGTCTTCGTGCAGGACGTGGAGGACGGCTCCCTGATGCTGGCGGACTGGCAATTTAACGCCTGGGGCGGCAAATTTGCTCCGTGGGACCTGGACAACGGCATTCCCTCCCTGATCGGCGCTTCCCTGGGGCTTCCCGTGCGCAGCTCCTCCATGGTTCTGGAAGGGGGCGCGATTGAAGGCAACGGGGACGGCCTGCTGGTGACGACGGAATCCGTGCTGCTGAATCCCAACCGCAACCCGGAATGGAGCCGCGCCATGATTGAGGAGGAATTGCGGCGCATGCTGGGCGCCAGGTCCATTTTCTGGCTCGGTTCCGGCATTGAGGGGGATGATACGGACGGGCACATTGACGACATGGTGCGCTTTGTGTGCCGGGATGCCGTGGTCTCCATCGTGGAGACGGACTCATCCTCCCCCCATTACCGCGCCCTGGCGGAAAATAATGAACGCCTGCAGGATTTGAGGGGCGTGGACGGTTCCGGCGTGGAGGTGATTCCCCTCCCGATGCCGGACCCCCTCCATGCGGAGGACTGGCGGCTGGACCAGCTCCCGGCCAGTTATGCCAATTTCCTCATCGTGAATGAAGCCGTCATCGTTCCCGTGTTCAACCAGCCCCGGAATGACGACCGCGCCCTGGGCATTCTGCGGGAATGCTTCAGCGGAAAACAGGTAGTCGGCGTGGACGCCCGCAAGCTGGTGCTGGAAGGCGGAGCCATCCACTGCATCACGCAGCAGCAGCCTGGGCCGAGGAAGGAGGCCCCATGAACGGAGAGGAAGGCGTAACGGTGGATGTGATTCTGCCGATGGAGAAGGCCGGCGACGACCGCGCGCGCCGCGCCGCCGTGGCGGAAAAGCTGGGCATTTCCCCCTCCCGCATCAGGGAATTGCGGCTGGTGAAGGAATCCATTGACTCCCGGCAGAAAAACATTTTGTTCCAGCTCCGTCTGCTGGCGGGGGTGGACGGCCCTCTGCCTCCGGAAGAACCTCTTTCCCGGGACTATCCTCCCGTCAGGCCCGGCGCCCCGGTGGCGCTGATTGTGGGATTCGGACCTGCCGGAATGTTCGCCGCGCTCCGCTGCCTGGAGCTGGGGATGAAACCCGTGGTTCTGGAACGGGGGAAGGACGTCTCCTCCCGCCGGTTTGACCTGGCCCCCATCCTGCGGCAGGGCACCGTGATGGAGGATTCCAATTACTGCTTTGGGGAAGGCGGCGCGGGCACGTTCTCGGACGGCAAGCTGTTTACGCGCGCGACCAAGCGCGGCCCCGTGCGGGAGGTTTATGAAATTTTCGTGGCCCACGGCGCGCCGCGGGAAATCCTGACGGACGCCCATCCGCACATCGGCTCCAACCTGCTGCCCAACGTCGTGAAAGCCATCCGGGAATCCATCCTGAGCGCGGGCGGGGAAATCCATTTCAACGCGCGGGTGGAGCATTTGCTCCGTTCCGCGGACGGCCGCCGCATACGCGGCGCGGTCTGTGCGGATGGCCGGGAATTTGCGGCGGACGCCGTTCTGCTGGCTACCGGGCACAGCGCGCGGGACGTGTACCGCATGATGCTGGCGGAGGGGCTGGCCCTGGAACAGAAGCCCTTTGCCGTGGGCGTGCGCATTGAACATCCCCAGGCGTTCGTGGATGCCCGCCAGTACCATCTGCGCCCGGACCGGAAACGCCCGGAACAGCTTCCGGCGGCGCGCTATTCCGTGACGACCACCATTCGGGACCGCGGCGTCCACTCCTTCTGCATGTGCCCCGGAGGCTTCATTGTTCCCGCCGCTACGGAAAATGACGAGGTGGTGGTCAACGGCATGTCCCTGGCCCGGCGGGATTCCCCGTTTGCCAACGCCGGCTTTGTGGTCAGCGTGCATCCGGAAGATACGGAATCCTTCCGCAGGGAGCACGGCGTGCTGGCGGGCGTGGCGTACCAGAAGGCGCTGGAGACCGCTTCCAGCCGCGCCGGCGGAGGCATGCAGAAGGCCCCAGCCCAGAAAGTGGAGGATTTCCTGAACGGGCGCGTTTCCTCCTCCCTGCTTCCCACCAGCTACCACCCCGGCATTACATCCCACCCTCTGCATGAGCTGCTTCCGGGGGAAATCGTCTGGCGCATGCGGGAAGGGCTGCGGCAGTTTGACCATAAATGGCGCGGTTTTGCCGGGGCCTCCGCCCAGCTCATCGGCTGCGAGACGCGCACCAGTTCCCCCGTGCGCATTCCGCGGGACCCCGCCACGCTGGAGCATCCCGGGCTGGAAGGGCTGTATCCCTGCGGGGAAGGGGCCGGGTATGCCGGCGGCATTGTTTCCGCCGCCCTGGACGGCCGCCGCTGCGCGGAGGCCATGGCGCGGCAGATGTCCCGTTGAGGGATGCGGCGCTCCGTGAATCCCTTTTCAAGCTTTGCCGTGCAAATTCCGGCGTCCCCGCCGTTGGCCTTGTAAAAACAGCCTTTCGTTCCGGAAATGATCGGGGCGTGCAAGACGGTAGGGAAGCGGCTGGAGGAACGGTATTGCCGGAATGCATGTTTGTGGTATGGTGTCTTCATGGGTAAGATGGTTCGTTTTCTGATCGTTTTAAGTTTATCGGGAATGGCGGCCGCCCAGGATATTGCTCCTCCCGCCGTGCCGGACTTGAACCGGGATACGGAGGAAGGAAGGGTGCGGGAAAGGAATCGTAAAGAAATTCGGAGCTTTCTTGCCCAGTTGTGCCTTGTCCGGAACCTTCCTTCCTTTGAAGTAATAATCAGAGGCGGCAACGGACTGGCTACGGAATTTTATCAGGTAATCCTGGAGGAATTCCCGGAAAATGCCCTGAAACGCTGTCCTGCGGATTTTCAGGAACTGGTCGTTGTAAAAAAGAGCAAGATACAGGAATTCCTGGACGGGCTTGAAAAGAATATTGTCTGGCCTTACATGGCGGATGAAGAAGTGGCCGCCTTGCTGTTCAAGTACGGCTTGAAGGATGAAGAGGAACGGATTGCACGCTGGGTAACTTCCAGGCTGGGTTTCAGGAAAAGTGACACCCCCGCGTTTAAAGCCCGGCGCATCCGTGAACTGAAAGAGGAGATGGAGGCCGGGAAAGTCGTGGTTCCCGAAAATATTGGCGAGGCTGAGGAAATGGAGGACGGGGAGGTGATGGAAGATGTTTGAGAAGAAAGCCGTTATCTTCCGTTTTACCTCCTGCCCGGTGGCGGAATCTGCCCCTGGTGGAGCGAACGTGCGGAAAGCCGTGGAAGGGATGGATTGCTTTCCGCGGCTCCCATTCCGCAACGTGGAGGTTTTAAGTTTTCCCGGTGAAGACGTCCCGGAAACGTAAAATATTAAAGGAACAAGGGATTACCGCAGATTTCGAACGATCGGGAAGCCCCGCTGTCCAAAAGTGAACCATGAGAATGCCCCTGAACTTTTTATTGCTGTGCCCCGTGCTGTTTGCGCTGTCCGGTGCCGCCCAGGATGTCGGGGCGCCCGGAATGCCGAATGTGGATTTGGAAACGCCTTCCGGGCAGAAGCTGGCGGCGGAGAAGGCGACTATCCGCAAATTCTTCGTGCTGCTTTATTTAGCCGTTCTCCTGCCGGTCGTGGAAAACCAGGGCGAGGTATTCAAGGAAAAGGACCTTTATCCCCTGATACTGGCGGCTTTTCCTGAACAGGAATTGAAGGAATGCCCGCAAAAGCTCCAAAAGCTGATGAATGCCAGGGTTCAGGCTCTGAAAGAGGCGGCGGACGGAAAAAGGGATTTGCAGTCCGAGCCGTTTAATCCGGAAGACCCGGAGGTTCTGGCCTTTCTGGCGGAATACGGCATGGAGGACATGTGCCGCCAGGCCTTGAACTGGATGGAGCGGGAAGTCAACGCCCGCGGCAACATGGACCAGGACTCGTTTGCCCAAGCGTTCAAGCAATTTCGCGATCATGTCCGTTCAGGGCGCCTCGTCATGCCGGAGACGGTGGAGGAATAAGTCCGGTAGTTGTTCCGCTCCGGCGTTTTTCCGGAAGAAAGGGCAAGCCTGTTGCGGCGGATGCCCGGAATCCACGGCATCCGGCGTATGGGCGGCTGTGCGGGAAGGTCCATGAATGGGAAAAGAAGCGGCCCCGCTACGGAATGGCGGAAAACTTATTGCCCGCGGACGGTCCCGTGGTATGCTGTGAATATGGCTGGCATGAGTCGCTTTTTATTGATTGGTTTATTGTTATGTGTGGTGTTCCCTCTTTTCTCCCGTGCTCAGGATATTGCTTCACCGGGAATGCCTGTCGTTGATTTGGATTCCGCGACCGGGAAAAAAATTCAGGAGGAGCGTGCCGCCATATGCGGTTTTATGGTTGTACTGGTTTTGAATCAGATGATTTTAATGCTGGAAGAGGATCCTGCGGAGAAAATGGATCTGCAAAAGAGAATAAAACATTTTTGGGAGTTCATTCCCATGAACGCGCTTGCCCGGTGTCCGGAAGATTTCAGATGCGCAGTACGGCAATGGAAGGATACGTGTGAGAAAAAGATGGAGGAGTCTGGAGCCGTTCCCGGAGACTTGGAGATGGGTGCGTGGGAAGACGTACGCCTGCTGATGGAAAAATACATGGTGCAGGAGGCGATACAGCCGGTGATGGGTTGGATGATGAAGAAGGCGGGTATTTCTGCCCTGGAGATGGAGGATGGCGCCGGCAAAAAGGAAATGCTCAAACGTCTTAAAGGAATCAAGGAAAAGCTGGAATCCGGAGAAGTGGTTATTCCTGCGGAAATCATGCAGAAGCAGGAGGGATAGAAGCTGGGCGGCGAGAGGAGGAAGAGCAGTTTTTACCGGGCTGCGCCCCTCGTTGCCTTCAGGGCGTTTGCTGTGGTTGCTGCGGACCTGCCTGTCTGGTTTTCCGCAGTAGCGGACAGGGAGAATAATGTTGACCGCATGTGAAGGGCTCCTGTAACGTGGTTTCATGTTAAGTCTGTTCCGGCGGGTGGTGGTTTCTGCATTCCTGACGGCGTTCCCCGCCATGTCCCAGGATGTGGCGGCGCCTTCCATGGCGAACGTGGATTTGGAGACGGAGGAAGGGAAGGCCCTGGAACGGTATCAGCAAGCCATTGACCGGGTGGAAATGCTGGGATGCGTTCTGGGAACGATGATAAGGCTGGAAATGAAAGGCCGGGAGACACGGGAAATCGTGGCCGCCATGATTGTTCGCATGAACTCTGCGCCGCCTCCCCGAATGCTGGAGTTGTGCCCGCCTGATTACCGGAAAACCTTTGAGGCGTGCAGGGAAGAATCCGCCAGACTGCTGGACAGGATGAAGACGAAAAAAATGGATGATGAACAATTCGACAAGGTTTTTAAGGAATATTGCAACCGATGCAATGAAATGAATGCTCCCATGATGGAAAAATACCGTTTGAGGGAACGCAGTTCTCTTTTTTTCCGGATGCTGGAAAGCAAGGTGATAGGATTGAACAGGGAGGAGCGCATGAAGGCGCTTCAACGAATGAAGGACGACCTGATTGCCGGAAAGCTGAAAATTCCAGGGGAAAATGAAGGAATGGAAGAAGAAACCGGATTGATAAGATGATGCTGAATGTAGTTTTCTGTGCAGTTCTGGCATGGGCATGCTGGCTGGGAATGGTGCGGGGGCAGGATGTTGCTTTTACGCAGGAACCGTCCGTGCGGGAGGCGCAGAGTGCGGAGGAAAAACTGTTCAGGGACCGGGACGCCATTATCCGGCTCATGATGTGGAGCATGCTGTATCTGGAGAAAAGGGCGCCGCTGCTGGACCGGATGCCGATGGAGGGCGTGCACCGCGCTTTTTTGGAATCGTACATAGCCGTTCCCGTCAGACTGGTGGAGGAATGCCCCCCGGATTACCGCAAGGTGTTTTGGCTGGTGGATGCCATGAGCAAGGCCTTTCTTCAGCGTATGGAAAAAGAGAAGCTGGCGGGAAAGGAATTGATCCAGGAGTACGGCGTTTATGTTAATGCATGCAATGAATTGCTGCTTCCCGTCGTTTCCCGGTATCCGCTTTCCGAAAGGTTTCAGCAGGTGGACCGGGAGCTCAGAAGGCAGATGAAAGCGGCCACAGACCGGGAAGCGCTCATCACGGCCCTGATGGAGCAGATGGAGGATGTGGAACGCAGTCTTCCTCCTCCGGAAAAAGAAGGGGCTGTCTCTCCGGAGAAAAAGTGTGGGGAGAAGGTGGAATAAGGATGGACAGATGCTCTTATCAACTAATGATCAAGCTGATTTTAGCCGCAGGGTTGGCGGGCTGCTGCCTGGGAATGGCGCAGGGGCAGGATGTGGCGTCACCCTCCATGCCGAATGTGGACGGGTACCGGCAGACGCCGGAATTTGCCCGGGAACGTGCCGCCGTTGCCAGGTACATGTTTTTCTGGACCTTGTGCGGGCGGATTGCCATCCTGGAATCTGATATTAAGGGAAATGTTAATGCGGGGCTGCTTTGCAAGCGGCTGCTGAATCTGCTTCCTGAAAATATTTCAGCCGGGTGTCCGGAGATGTTCCGGAAAGAATGGATGGAGCATGTGGAAAAAATAAAAGCCGCGTTGAATGAAAATCCCGAATGGATGGAGACGCCGCAAGGGAAAAAGGAATGTGCTGCGATAGAGGCTGTGATGAAACGCCTGGATGAGCGGTATGGAATAGAACGAGCGATTTATTTGTCCAATGAATGGCTTGATAAGCGGTTGGAGACCGGGAAAAGGAATGATGCCCCTGAAATATTCCTGAAGGATTTGCTCCGGTTGAAGAAGGATTTGGAGTCCGGGAAACTGGCTGTTCCTGTGGAGTTTATATCCCAAGAGAGGAAGGAAGGATGAGAAGGCTGGGCTTGTTGCTGTTTCCGGTGCGGGAAAGAAAAAAGGTTTTCACCGCTGAAAAGGCGATGAAATTATTCAAATGGTTTTCCCTGGCGGGTATGGCATGGGGATGCGGTTGTGGCGTATTGAGCGGACAGGACGTTGTGGAACCGCTCATGCCGAATGTGGATTTGGAAGTGCAGCAGTTCAGGAAAGCCCGCGCGGCTATCCTCAAGTACCGTGTCATGCTTGAATTGTGCTGTGAAATTATTTCCCTGGAACGGGGAACTCCGTCCGGTGACAGGAGTAAAAGCATGTTTGACCTCATGCCGGAACGGTTTGAGGCGGAATGTCCGCCTGATTTCCGGGAGTCGTATATTGACGTCCTGAAGATGGTGGATGAATACTGGAAGGGAGATTTTTCCCGGAAAGACATATCCGTTGTGCAGAATCTCATGGCCAGTCTGGACGAGGCCAGGGAACGGTTTGACCATCAATATGATTTGGGCCGCTCCATGAATGCGTTGATTGACTGGCTGGACCGTGGGACGATGAAGAGGGAGGGGGAAAGCGCCCCTGACCTTTTGAAGCGCCTTTACCAGTGGAAAAAGGACCTTGAGTCAGGCAAGGCGGTTATTCCGGAGGATGCGGGAGACCCTTCCGGAAGCTCCGGGCAGTGGAGACGCGGAACAGGGGAAGAGGCGGTTTCACAGGCAGACCATGAAAGAGATGGGTGAAATGGGGGAAAAGGCGTGTGCCCGGTGAGGCCGTTCCGGAGTTTTTGCGCCTCCGTCCGGGCATCCTTCACGCCCGCGGCCCCCGCCGTTTTTTTTGAAGGTTAAGTCTTGCCAGGGCAGGGGGCTTGGGGCCATAATCTGCAAGTTTCACAACCGCACACACAGCCATGAAAGTCATCGTCATCTACGGCAGCCCGAATGATAAGCCCTTTATGGAACCCGCCCGCGAGTATTTTGCGCAGGAGAATGTTCCGTATGAAGAAACCGTCCTGTCCGCCCACCGCGACCTCCCGGAGCTGGTCAAGTTCCTGGGTGAGCTGGAAGCCAGCGGGGAAAAGGCCGTCATTCTGGCTGTAGCCGGGCTGTCCGCCGCCCTTCCAGGCGTGGTGGTGATGAGCTGCTCCCTTCCGGTCATCGGCGTGCCCGTTCCCGGAGGCCCCCTGAACGGCATTGACGCCCTGCTGGCGATCGCCCAGTGCCCGGGCGGAGTGCCCTGCACCACGGTGGGCCTGCACAAGAAGACCCCCGTCAACGCCGCGATGGCCGCCCACCGCATCCTGAAGCTGGCCGGCCTGTAACGTTCACTCCTTTCCCATCAGATGACTCCTCCTCCGTCACAGGAAATCGTGTTGGACGGCCCGGGGATTTCCCGTGCGCTGGAGCGCATGGCCCACGGCATCGTGGCCCGCTTTCCCGGGGAACCGCTCGCCATCGTCGGCCTGCTCAGCCAGGGGGACGTCATCGCCCGGAGGCTGGTGGACAAGGTGAAGGAGCTGGGCGTGGAAGCCCAGTACGGCGCCATTGACATTTCCCTGTACCGGGATGATATTTTCAAGCTGGAGGCCCGCCCCTCCCTCCGTTCTTCCAACCTGCCGTTTTCTACGGATGACATGAGGGTGGTGCTGGTGGACGACGTCCTCTACACGGGCCGCACCGTGCGCGCGGCCCTGAACGCCCTCTTCGACTACGGCCGCCCGGCCCGCATTGAACTGGCGTGCCTGATTGACCGCGGAGGGCGGGAAGTGCCCATCCAGCCGGATTACACGGGCCATGTGCTGGACCACGCCGGAGCCAAGGTCATCGTGAGCATGAAGGAGGCCGACGGCGAGGACCGCGTAATCATCTCCTCCCACTAGACACTTTTCAATCCATTACCCGTTTTCCATGAATCCCCGCAAGGACCTTCTCAACATCTCCTCGTTGACTGACGAGGAAATTCATACGCTGCTGGATTCGGCCGGTCCGATGAAGGAGCTCTTCACCAAAAGCGTCAAAAAGGTGCCTGCCCTGAAAGGGAAGTCCGTTTTGACGCTTTTTTATGAGCCCAGCACCCGCACCCGCTCCTCCTTTGAGGTGGCGGCGGAACGCCTGTCCGCGGACGTGACCAACTTCACGGTGTCCACCTCTTCCGTGGTGAAGGGGGAATCCGTGCAGGATACGATCGCCACGCTCCAGGCCATGAAGGTGGATTACGTGATCGTGCGCCATTACAACAGCGGCCTGCCGAACGTGATTGCGCGCCATACCTGCGCCAGCGTGATCAACGCCGGGGACGGGGCCCATGCCCATCCCTCCCAGGCGCTGCTGGACTCCTTCACCATCCGGGAGGTGTTTCCGGAGGTAAGGGGCAAGCGCGTGCTCATCGTGGGGGACATCCTGCATTCCCGCGTGGCGCGTTCCACCTCCCTGCTGATGAAGAGGCTGGGGATGGAAGTGGCCTACCTGGGGCCCGGCTCCCTGGTGCCGCGCACGGAGCACTCCGGCATCCCGCGCTTTTCCGATTTCAACGAGGCGTTCGCCTGGAAGCCGGACGTGATTTACCTGCTGCGCGTGCAGAAGGAGCGGCAGGACGCCCCCTTCTTCCCCAGCGCCCGGGAATACAACAAGATTTACGGCGTCACGGAAGAACGCCTGAAGCGCATTTCAGATGAAGGCCTGTATATCATGCACCCCGGCCCGGTCAATCGCGGCGTGGAAATCTGCGACCTGGCGATGGATTATGAGCGCTGCCTGATCAACCGGCAGGTGGAAAACGGCATCGCCTGCCGCATGTCCATCCTTTACCATCTCACCCCGCAAACCCAGCACTGATTGCTCATGAAAACTTCCGTACTTATTCGCAATGCCCGGACGGCGGACGGTTCCGCTCCGGTGGATCTTCTGGTTTCCGGAGGGGTAATCGCCGCAAAGGCCCCCGCCGGGACGCTCCCGGAGGATGCCGCAGAAAGGGTGCTGGACGCCTCCGGAAAGCTGGTTCTGCCCGGCCTGTTTGACCTTCACGCCCACCTGTGCCAGCCCGGCCGTGAGGACAAGGAACGCGTGGCCACGGCTACGGCCGCCGCCCTGCATGGCGGCGTGACCGGCCTGATGGCCATGCCGGATACCGATCCCGTGATGGACAATGCCGCCCAGATCACCACGTTCATGGAAATCTGCCGCACGGATGCGCTGGTGGAGGTCATCCCCTCCGGCTGCCTGACCAAGGGGGACGGCGGGGAAGAGCAGGCCTCCTATGACTCCCTGCGCGCCAAGGGCGTGCGCTTCATCACGGACGGGGACCGCGCGCCGGACAACATGCTGCTGCTGTACCGCGCCATGCAGTACGCCAGCAACCTGAATCTTACTTTCGCCCTGCGGGGGGACGTGCCGTCCCTGACGGCCAAGGCCACCATGCACCCGGGCACCACCTCCTACCGCCTGGGATTGACGGGCTCTCCCTCCTGCGCGGAGGAAATAGGAATGGAAACCATCATCCGCCTTTCCGTGGATACGGGCAACTCCCTGCACGTCCAGACCGTTTCCACCGCCGGCAGCGTGGACATCCTGCGCCGCTGCAAGCCGGTGACCGCCGGGCTGAGCGCGGAAACGGCGCTCCACCACCTCCTCTTCACGCATGAAGACGTGGGCCGCTACGATACCAGCTACAAGACGCTCCCGCCCCTGCGCGGGCAGTCGGACGTGGACGCCCTGATCGCCGCGGTGAATGACGGCACCATTGACTGCATCGTCTCCGACCACACGCCCTGCACCCCGTTCTCCAAGCTTCAGGACTTCGTCGTCGCGCCGCAGGGAATGATTGCGCTGGATACGTTCCTGCCCGCCATTTACCAGTATCTGGTGGAACCCGGGAAAATGTCCTGGCAGACGGTGGCGCGCGCCTGCAGTGACGCTCCCCGCAGGCTCATGGGCCTGCCTCCCGTCTCCCTGGAAGAAGGCGCTCCGGCCAATCTGGTGGTGTTTGACCCGGAGGGTGAAACGCCCGTCACGGATAAAACGCTCCGCAGCCGCGCGCGCAATACCCCTTTCCTGGGCAAAACCCTGAAGGGAAAGGTGGAGGCCGTGGTGCTCGGAGAACAGCTCCACTGCTTTTGACGAAAGCGTAACGCAGAAAGAACGGAGACTGTTAATTATTAACTATTAGTTATTAACTTTCATTTGCATCCTGTCGCCCGCGTCAGCACGTGTTATCCGGACAAGTTCGGCGTACCGCGCCAGAGCGGGCTGGTTCCGGGTGCGCGTGCGCGGCTGGTATTTGAGCCGCCGTTCCGTCATCCGGATGCCGTCCGCGGCCTGGAAGGGTTTTCCCACCTGTGGCTGATCTGGGTATTCAGTGAAAACGTAAACGAGGGATGGAGCCCTACGGTCCGGCCTCCGCGGCTGGGGGGCAACGTGCGCATGGGCGTGTTCGCCACGCGCGCGCCGTTCCGTCCCAACCCCATCGGCCTGTCCGCCGTCAGGCTGGAAAAGGTGGAACTGCACCCGCAGGATGGCCCGGTGCTGCACCTTTCCGGCGTGGACCTGGTGGACGGCACGCCCATTCTGGACATCAAGCCATATGTTCCGCTGGCGGACTGCATTCCGGAGGCTTCGGAAGGATTTACGGCTGTTCCCTATGAACGGCTGGACGTGGAAATCCCCGCCGCTCTTGGCGGCACCATGACCCCGGAGGAACGGAAAGCGCTGGCGGATACGCTGGCCTTGGATCCGCGCCCGCAGTACCAGGACGATCCGGAACGGGTTTACGGCCTCCTGTTTTCCGGCTGGGAGGTGAAATTCAGGGTGGAAGGCAGCCGGCTGCTGGTGCTGGCCCTTCATGAAATCAAAGCTGGGTGAAGTACGGCGCGGGAGGCATGATGCGAGCAGCATGCCATCGCTGGAAGGGGGAAATAGTATGGAAAAACTGCTTCTTCTCCCGTGTCTGATGCGCTTTTTCTTTTGCCTGCAACTCCTCTCCCTTGATGCCGGAGTGGCTGGCCCCGGAGGATTCAGGAGGCTGCGCCCGGAGGAAGTGGAAGATGCAAGGTACCGGAAAACTTTCCTTCTGCCGCGTTCTATGGGCTCCCGCCCTCTGTTTCAGGGGTCTTTTTCAAGGCAGGGCCGGGGCTTGCTTTACATGACCGGGGGGAGTAACCTTCCGCCCGGACTCCGGAGGTAGCGCCGGGGTGTTTAAGGGAATGAACAGTGACCGTCAGATAGTTGAAGCGTTTGAAAGGAACTTCCGTGACTACGGGGAACTGGGTGCCTCCGTTTCCGTCTGGAAGGACGGAAAGGAAATCGTTTCCCTTCATTCCGGGTTTGCCGTAGCGGATGAAACGCGCCCGTGGACGGAACACTCGCTGGTGCCCGTTTACTCTGCTACCAAGGGAGCCTCTTCCGCCGCCCTGCTGCTGGCCCTGCACCGGCAGGGAGCCTCACCGCAGATGAGCATGGGGGAACTGTGGCCGGAATTCCCGCTGCCTTACGCATCCATCGCGCAGATGATGTCCCACCAGTGCGGCCTGGCGGCCTTTTCCCGGACGGCCAGCGTGTTTGACCATGAGGACTGCGTGCGCGCCCTGGAGGAAACCGTTCCGGCGTGGCGGCCCCCGGAGCACGGCTACCATCCGCATACCTACGGCGTGATGCTGGATGAACTCATGCTGCGCCTGACCGGGAAACGCCTGTGGCGTTACTGGGAGGAATACATCCGTACGCCGCTGGACCTGGACTTTTACATCCGCCTGCCGGAATCCGAATTCAGCCGGGTGGCGACCTTGTACCCCGGCAAGATGGACATGTCCAACATGGGCACGCCGTTTTATCAGGAATACATGAAGAAGGGAACGCCCGTGAACCGCGCGTTCAACACCCTGACAGGCCTGAACAGCGTGCGCCAGATGAACACGCCGGAAGCGTGGACGTCCGGAGCCCCGGCATTCGGTGGCGTGGCCTCCGCCCGCGGCATGGCGCAATTCTACCAGGCCTGCCTGGGGCTGGATGAACTACGGATATTCCCTTCCGCCGTGCGCGGCTGGATGCAGGACATTGTCATTGACGGCCCGGACCTGACCCTGAAAACGCCCACCGCCTTTTCCTGCGGCTTCATGCATGACCCCGCGGACCCGGCCACGGGCCGCAAGCTGCGCCATCTGTTCGGCTCCGGCGGCTTCGGGCACGCCGGGGCGGGCGGCTCCCACGCCTTTGCGGACCCGGTCTGCGGCCTCTCCTTCGGCTACGCGATGAACCGCATGGACCTGAACGTGCTGCCCGGCGTGAAGACCCGGAACCTTATCAGCGCAGTGATGAAGGAAATGGAGGAGAGGCCGGGGGCCTGACCTTTCTCCCGGAAAGAACCGGAGGACAGAGGAAGAAAAACCGTTCTTCCTGAGTAGGAGGGAGATTTTCCGTATGCGCCGTCTCTTTCAAGTACGGTTGTTTTCGGAAGCCTGCGCCGCTCCCTCTCCAATGGTCTCATTGGGTATCCAGCCTTCCTCCCGGTCGCTTGTTCTCCGGACCCACGTCCACCCGTTCAGCGTCCTGATCTTGAGGATATCTTCCCCCGGGTCTACGTCCAATTCCCTGGCGCTGTAATCTTCCAGCACCGTTCCCCGCGTTCCGTCTCCCGGAAAGTCAATCAATTGAACGGGAACCCAGCCTCCTGTCCCTTTACTGTTTTCCGCCCATATCCAGTCCTTCCAGTTTTCCTCCGGAGCTCTTTCCCCCAGCGTAACGCTTTCCCCCTTTTTCAATTTGATGGGATGTTCATATTCCGTCCTGTGTGAAGCTATCGTTTTAAAGGTTTTCATTATTATATATGTGTGATGATCTTTTTCCGTATGGTAATAGAGTCCTATTCGCGCCTCAGTGGCTGTTACATGATTTGACGGGAGCTTGTGTTCCTGATGCGGCGGATATCAGGTTAATCTTCATTTGCTTTCACCCATGCCAGTTTCCATTCCCGGCCCATTCCGTCTTTGGCCCTTAGGGTGAGTGTTAGTTTCAAAGGGGATAATGATTTTTTGCCGATTTCCATGAAAAGAGAATTCTCTTCCGTTTTGGTGGTGACGGAGTCGGATGTCCAGAGAATGGATAAGACAGACGTATTTTTTATTTCCGGAGGAAGATGAGCGGTTTCATTGGGATTGATAAAATGCGTCTCCGTCTCGGCATAATCCCTATTTTCAGCGGATTGTCTGGATTGGGTTCTTTCAATAATAAGAGTTCCTACTTCAGCAGATAGAGAGTCCTGCGTTTCCTGGTTTTTGAAATAGAGATGGGGAAACTGGGAAGAAATATCCGGAACGAAATCGTCATCTCTATGGTCGGCACACTCGCTTTTTTCTTCCGTTCCAGCCTTTTGAGAATCGAGGCGGATGCTCTTTTCATGCCAGATAATGCTCCCCTCAACGAGTGAGACGGCAGCGAGGAGAACAATAGTGATATTTGTAAGACGGTTATTCATGCTTCTTTCAAACAGGGGTGGGATGATGAAAATTCCAATGCTGGTCATTGTTTTCCGGCAGCATGTCTTGATGCATTCCGGTATGTAAAAGCGCATCTCGCTGCCCATCCGCAAGGGATAGTGCAGTGAGATGCGGTAATGACGTTCAGGAAGTCCATCTGGCCGTTGATGTACAGGGTGCGGGAGAGAAGGAAAGCCTCTCTGTTGGCGTTGTTTTCCTTGTGCAGGTATTGCATCTAGGAGGTGTAGTTGCCGTAGGCAATCAGAGCGTCTTCCACCTTCTCCATTAAGGTGAGGAAGTATTTTGTTGAGTCCCTTTTGCTGTCCAGTAGAACGTTTTTATTATAATTCTTGTCAATGCCGCTTCCTTTTCCATAGCAGCTAGATAGAAAACATTAAGCGGATGAAGTCCCTTGATTTGCTTTTAATTCCCAGATTCGCTCCAAGGGAATAGACAAGATTTTTCGATTGAACAATTTTAAGCTGGATTTTTTTTTCCGCAGTAGAAAATAACCTATTTTTATCTCTTGAAGAAGCCCGTTTCCAATTTCATTCTTTGACTTCCGCTTTTACCAGCTTTCCCTGTCTATTGATAGAAAATTCCTGAGAACTCCATTTTATGGATGTAACTTTCAATCTTTTACCAATCAAATCCTTCCAATTTAGAGGATTGAAGAATTTTCGATCGTGCGCGTCAGCCGTATACTTCTGAAATCCGTCACTTCGAATGTACAAACGTTCTCCCGGCAACAGAATTTTCCTGTCTTCTTTTTTTGTTTCCCTGCCAGCTTCCCCGATGATTTTTTCATGATTCTCCATTACTTCCACCAACCGAAAATTCATGTCAACGTTCAAAGGTCCCGTATACCCGGTTAAAGGAACCTGTAAGGGGTGATCCGTCTCATTCTTTAAAACGACTGACAAATAAAATTGAGGGGTCCGCGACGATTCATCAGCTACGATGCCGGTACATTCTAAGATTCCCTCATGGCCGGTTGTATCCCCATAACTTTTTATTTCCAAAATTTTGGGGATTACAAATATTCCCGTCAGCCATGATATGGTGCCCAGCATGTTGTCGTCATGTTCAACGTTGCAATAGCTTTTGATCATGTACGAACCACTTGCAAGAAGTGAAGAAGGTACGGCAAAGAAGATCATCATTTTTGTCTTAGGAGCAATTTCTTCACGCAAACTTATTCCGCAACGCCCTAATTTTTGCTCTGGATAGACTCTTACCCACTGTTTTCCTTCTTTCCGAAAAAGTTCGAACGTCTCAAAAGATACATCGGAAATGGCAATATTTGATGAAGACACGTTCTCCAGAAAAAAACCGAGGTACACTTCCCCTTCAACCTTCCTTGGAATCAAGCGTTCACTCCATACAGAAGAGGGCAAACTCTCAAAACAACCAGCAAATGACGTTTGTACCCATTGTAGACTTATTGAGGTTCGGTCATTTCTTATTTCATTCTGAACTGTCCATGCCCCGGCATGAATAGGAAAAAAGAGCATTAAACAGATGATTTCCAGTATGAATTTATTTTTCATCATTTTTCTTATCTTGGTAAAAGAGCACCCTCAACTTGATCCTTCACTATATTTGCAATCTCATCAGAAATTTCTGGATAATTCACTCGTTTCCAAGTATGAGGAGCATTTGGACCATTGTCATAAGTTTCTTTTGTGTTTGCTATTGCCGTATTGTACTGCTTATCCAGAACAGAAATAGTACGCTTAGTTGCATTCTCTTTGCAACTTCCATAGGTAAAAAAATAAATAATGCCATTACTCAATTCTTCAACAATTGCAGTTTTCAATTCCTCCCCGGCTAACCAAGCTTTAAAATCTTTCACATGATCCATCTCCTTACTGTAAACCCAGTCATATGGAGCATAAACACTGGAATTCGTAGCGCCAACAGATTTGTAAACATAGTCACTTGAAATTTTAAAAACCATGCCATTCTCCGCAACAATATTATAATACGTCAAATCTTCCGGCTGATTAATCACAATAATCACACTGGCTTGGAGAGAAACACTTTTTACTTCACACGGGCTTGCTTTGGCAGCTTTTGCCTTACCACATATAACAGAGATTGATGCCCGGTTTATTTTTACTTGAGTATTTGCAAAAACGTTGGGATCAGTAGCTTGAATTTTAAATATGGAATCTTCTCCCACTCCTTCTGGAATGAATCCAGCAGGCGTTTCTATAACATTTACTTCATCTGTTCCAGTGACATTAATATCATCCTTTGTTAGAAGAAGTCCCAGGAAATCCCATTCCCAATGATTGCTGACAAATCCATAAAGATTACGTCCTGCCTGTTCCCGTATGGGATCCCTGTTGATCCACCTACCGTCGAGCGGATTAAGATGGCGATAGTTGTAGTAGACAAGCCCTAATTCATCGTCTGTGAACTCGCAGGAAAAACGGAACTTGTTGGATTGTGCCATGTCTCCGTCCGCTGTAAGCAGGGCGCCGAAAGGAGCATACTCGTAGCGGGCTCTTCGCGTTCGTTGGCCGTCGAAAATGGAAGTCACGTTTTTTCGAGCATCGTGCATGAAATAAAAATTCTCTTCCGTTGTCACTCCCCTTTTCCATCTGGTCGTCATCAGGACGCGTGTAGCCGTACGCACCGTCGGATCCCATACATGGGTTCTCGTCAGCATGGCTTCCGAGTGCATCAGATCCAGCTCAGCTATTTGTAAATAGCCTCGGTATAAATAGTAGGAATGAGAAGAGGTAACTGCATTGATAGTGATTTTTTTCTCAAAGCGGCGGCCCTGGTAGTCGTAGCCGCAGGTGATGGTTGTTCTGCCATCCTGGCTGGCGAAGACGACGGGGCGGTCGTTGGCGTCGTAGGACACTTCCCATATGCCCGTTGAGGTCCTGATGCGGGTCTGGTTGCCGTCGGCATCGTAGACGGGGTTAAAATCTTCTTCTCCCCCGGCAATATCCGTGTACTGGTTGAGCCGGTTGGATTCATAAGCTACTTCTTCCTCCAGTTCCCGGGCTGTTTTGCGGTTGCCGATGTTGTCATAGCAGTACGCAAAGCTTCCTCCCCGGCTGATGCGGTCTTCCAGCAGTTCACTGCGGCTGTTATAGGTAAAATCTCTTATCGTCTCAGGAGTGGTAGCATCCCACGAGTCCCGCAGCTGGACGGGACGCATCAGCGCGTCGTACTGATATTTATGCCCAACAACTGTTTCCTCATTTCCCTCCATCTTATAACCGATAGCGGTTACGAGGTTGAGTGTGGGATGGTAGGTGTTTTGGCGGACCATGCCGTTGGGGTAGGTGAGATGGTTGAGGAAGCCGCTGGTTGGATCGTACTGCCAGGTAAAGGGAGAAGCGATGCCTTCCAGATTCATCCCAATAATGCCACCTTTGGAATCGTAGTCAAGATGGGAGTGCTGCACGGTGCGTGTGCCGAGCATCAGGCGGTATCCGTTGGAACGCCCCTGGGCATCGTATTCTTCTTGAAGAGAACTTTCCACCTGTCCAAAGGAAGTGTCCTGAATCATCCTGCCGTAGCTGTCATAGGAAAATTCCCTGAGACCCGAAGCGTCATAGACGGAGATTATCTGCCCTAGATGGTTGGATGAAAAGATCCAGGGAGAAGTTCCATCGCTGTAGGAAACCGAGATGAGTTCTCCTGTAAAGGGAGCATACTTATACGTTGTGACAAGCCCCCTGGCTTTGACAAGTGTCTCCTGACGGTTGAGCTCGTCATAGGTTTTGGAAACACAGGAACCGTCGGCATAAGTCTTTTTCAATTCCAGCCCCGTGGCCTCGTCATAGAGCCAGATGGTGGTATCTCCGTCGGTTTGGCCGGAAGGATCGGAAGTGATGTCGCCTTCGTTTGCACGGAAGGTAGTCAGGGCCACTATGCGGTCGGCTTCGTCGTAGGCGAAGCAGGCCGGCTGAATGGCGGTGCCATATTCGGCTGTCTTTCTGCCGCGGATGTCATAGGAATAGCAGGTCGTTCCCACCAGGGCATCGGTGATACAGGCGGGATTGTCACAGCAGGGCAGGTAGTTGTTGGTGGTCACGTTGCCTGCAGAATCGGTGACTTTGACAGTACGTCCCGCAAGGTCGGTTTCCGTGGTGGTGACATTGCCTCTGGCGTCCGTGTGCTTGAGAACCATGCCCGTGGAGGCGTAGGAACGGGTTTGTGAAGAACGGATTCCAGCGTGATCGGTCTGGCTGGTCTCAAAACCGTCCACGACCAGTGATTCAGCTGTGATCTCCGAAGTGGGAATGCGGCTGAACCAAGTGCGCCTGGTTGGAGAGGTGTACTCCGTCCACTGGATGCTCTGCTGGCCGTAGACGTCCGTGGTGATGGATTTGTTTTCCAGTACAGCGCTGAGTCTGGAAACCATGTTTTCCGTGGTCTGGGTGAGGGGGAATCCGTCGGCGTTGCAGGTGGTGGAAGTCTGCACCTGGTAGACGCCGTCTTCCCGAACCCGGTAACAGGAGGAACTTTCCGATATCCTGTTTCTGGTGGTGTCATTGGGATGAAGTTCATCCAGAAGAACGGTCTGCTTCACGGCTTGCCCCAGTTCGTTGTAATCCGTGAGGGTAGGAGCAAGATCCTCCGTTTGAGAGCGGACCGATTGTCCTTTGTCGTTGTAGAAGTTCCTGGTGACGATAAAGCCGCCCCTGGTATTGGGATGTTCCTGCCGGACGGTTTGACCAAAGCCATTTTTCAGAATCCGCGACAGCACAACTCCCTTGGACAAGGTCGTGGTCAGGATGCCTTCTTCGCTCAACTCCAGCTTGGTCTCCACTTCTCTTTGCCCCGTTCCTCCCTGCCAGAGTATGGTTCCATCATAGTACTTTTTGGTAATCAGCGTAGCGCCTGCCGGGGTGGTGGTGGTAGTGGTGAGTCCGTCTTCGCCGTACCCGGTTCGGGTGGTGCGTCCCAGCATGTCCGTGGAAGAAATCACCCGCCCCAGATCGTCGTACTCCGTGCTTTCCGTCGCCGTCATGGGACCCACGTCACGCCGCGTGGCGATCGTCCTTCCCGCCGCATCCTTCGTGTAGGAGATAATCGTTTCGGGCGTGGTTTCCGTCGCAGCCCGAATAGTCTCCACCAGCTGCTTGGCCGAGTTGTAGCCGTAGCCGGTGGTGATGCCGTCTTCGTCGGTTTCCCTCAACGGGCCGCAGCACATCCACTCCGTCGTGCTGGTCCTGCCGTTGCCCTTGGTCGTCTTGATGAGCCTCTGCTCGTCGTCGTATTCGTAGTCCTCCGAGGCAATCAGCGACCAGTCCTCTCCGGTGTGAACGTATTGTTCTCTCCTGGTGGTGGCGCCGTTTTCAGCGATGTATTCCACGTTTCGGGTGCTTTGTCCCGGAACGATGCTTCCGTTGGCCTGCACGGTCTCCGTCACCTGGTGAATGGCTCCGTATTCCGCGGCGGCTTCGTAAGTATAAACGGTTTGCACCCCGTCAATACTCTGGCTCATCTTTTGCCTGCCCCGGGCGTAGGGATATTCGGCTCCTTCCCCATAAGTCTCTTCTACACTCGTATGAACCTGGTCGCTTCCCAGCGCGGTTTCCGTGACCGTGGTGCGGTTCACCTGCGGGCTGTCTTCATAGGTGTAAGTGCGTTTGAGAAGCGCCGTTTCCGTCCCGTCCTCGGCAATGATTACTTCAGTTTCCGTGGCGGGTCTGAAGTCGTTAAAGCGCAAGTCGGCGTAAGTCGTGCGTGTTCCCTTTTCACCGCCTCCGGCCCAGGGAGAGGCCTGCAGCACTACTCGTCCCTGCTCGTCGTACTCGTAGCGCGTATAGCCGCCATTGGGCTTGAGTTCCAGGGACATCCGGAACTGGTCGTTGTAGGTATAGAGGGTGGTCCGGGCCAGAGGGGTCTTGTATCCCTCCGTCCGGCTGATGGTCAGCCAGCCGCCGTCGGTATACTTC
>NZ_JABFCI010000128.1:0-225 GCF_017566105.1 Akkermansia sp. GGCC_0220 | reverse complement strand
CAGACAGGAAAAAGGATATACGCAGCAGCAGCTGGCAGATAAGCTGGGGATTACCAAGGGGAGTGTTTCGGCCTATGAGACCTCTGCAAAGTATCCGTCGGTCGATGTGCTGCGAAAAATAGCCGTGACTTTAAATACTTCTACCGATTTTCTTTTGGGCTTGTCCGATGAGCGCGTTTTTAATCTTGACTTTTTAACAGATGATCAGATTCATATCATTAACAG
>NZ_JABFCI010000127.1:0-225 GCF_017566105.1 Akkermansia sp. GGCC_0220 | reverse complement strand
ACGCTATATAATTAAGCTCTTTCAGGGCACTCCGCAAAATGATCATTTATCTCATTTCTGCACCGATTTGAACTAAAACCGGAAGTTCGGATTAAGCCAGAAGCCAATCCTTTGGATTCCGCTAATTTAAAAATAAGAATCCCTAAAAATTTCTCTTTTATCTCTTATTATCAAAAAGTTTTATTAGTTTTGTTCTTCATTATATCTCAAACTCTTAAAATAGAA
>NZ_JABFCI010000126.1:0-225 GCF_017566105.1 Akkermansia sp. GGCC_0220 | reverse complement strand
ACATATGAAAAGATTGTGTCCATTCAAGATAACCTTGAAAAGCACCTTTTTCTAATGAATTTATATGACACAAATCGCACTCTTTTCTACTATGTTATTGGAAAACATGTTACAGAATTTCTTCCAATTATCTACACTCCAACTATAGGAGATGCAGTAATAAACTATTCAAAAAATTTTGATACTCCAAAAGATGCTGTATTCTTATCTGTAGATAATCCAGGA
>NZ_JABFCI010000125.1:0-225 GCF_017566105.1 Akkermansia sp. GGCC_0220 | reverse complement strand
ACTAGATCACTGTGTCCTCCTAAATATTTGGTGGCACTGTGAATTACTATATCTGCACCAAGTTCTATAGGTTTTTGAAGATATGGAGTCATGAAAGTATTATCTACAATTGTAAGAAGTTTATTTTTCTTGGCAATCTGTGATATCTTTTTTATATCAGTTATTGTCATGAGGGGATTAGTTGGTGTTTCAATATATATTGCTTTTACATCATCTGTAATACTA
>NZ_JABFCI010000124.1:0-225 GCF_017566105.1 Akkermansia sp. GGCC_0220 | reverse complement strand
CCATGCGGCTGTATTGAGCCATCAAGAGGATTGTAGAGGAAGAGCGACTGAGCGCCATTACCCTCAGCTGCTTCCGCCTGATAGACCAAACGGGAACCACCGGCTGCCTTGCCCTTGCCTTGCTGAACGACGAAGGAATCATTGCCGGATGTGAAGGCGATTTGCAATCCGTCTTCACCATGCTGGCCGTAAAAGTGCTGACGGGGAAAAACTCCTTCATGGCCA
>NZ_JABFCI010000123.1:0-225 GCF_017566105.1 Akkermansia sp. GGCC_0220 | reverse complement strand
ATTTTATCTTGTTGAAGTTGGGGCCTGTAATTTCTATACATCGATTTTCATACCAGTTGGATACAAGAATTTTTATAGCCAGTTTAGCCAATTGATCATCAGGATTCAAAATACATCCAGCATTTTTCAAATACATTTCTGCAGCATCTATAAAAGATTGTATATCCACATCTTCATCTATATAGTCATCATCAAAATGCAGATAACTTTTTGCTTCATCTAAAC
>NZ_JABFCI010000122.1:0-225 GCF_017566105.1 Akkermansia sp. GGCC_0220 | reverse complement strand
CCACCGCGAGGGCCGTGTTCGATCGACCAGAGTCTTTGAGTCGGGAAGTCGTAAAACAGGCCTTGAGGGTTACGATGACCATAACTCCAAATCTCATTCAAAACCTTGTTGTTATCCTTGAAAGGGTTATCACTTGGCGTGCTTCCATCAGCATTCAACCGTAATATTGCTCCCGCATGAGTTAAGGTGTTTTGGCCGTTATCTCGGTCACCGCGATCGCCTATC
>NZ_JABFCI010000121.1:0-225 GCF_017566105.1 Akkermansia sp. GGCC_0220 | reverse complement strand
ACCGGAATTTCCGGTCCTTTTTTAAAGGAGGTAAGAGAATGGACATACCGGTGGTGAAGCAGATCGCAAAGGCAGAAGAAGTGGGATGGGTGAATCCAAAATGGATGCCATGGAATGAGGCAAAGGATAGCCTTGGCATTTCGATGGAGGATATTGATGACGCAGAGGCGAGGCTTTTACGCTTTGCTCCCTTTATAATGAAGTGCTTCCCAGAGACGAAGGAGC
>NZ_JABFCI010000120.1:0-226 GCF_017566105.1 Akkermansia sp. GGCC_0220 | reverse complement strand
ACTGCTTCAACAAGCCGGATATCAGACTGCAATAATTGGTAAATGGCATCTTATCAGTGAACCGCAAGGATTCGATCATTGGAGCATCCTTAGCGGCCAACACGAACAAGGTGACTATTACGATCCTGATTTTTGGGAAAACGGGAAGCATATTGTAGAAAAAGGATACGCCAAGGATATTATTACTGATAAAGCCATTGAATTCCTCGAAGGTCGCGACAAGAAC
>NZ_JABFCI010000119.1:0-226 GCF_017566105.1 Akkermansia sp. GGCC_0220 | reverse complement strand
CATGGATTCTGTGGGAGAAGATACAGAAGGCCGGCCAAGTGCCGCAAGAGGCTGTATTCAACCTTTCCCATTCCGGGGATTATGTGCTGTGCGCCTATAGCGATGCGGCAAAGGCCCAAGTAGGCTGCGATCTGGAAGAGGTAAAAGAGCTACGGCTATCAGTGGCAAGACGGTTCTTTGGCGAAGGGGAATATCGCCATATAGCAGAGACGAAAGATCCGGAATG
>NZ_JABFCI010000011.1:0-90689 GCF_017566105.1 Akkermansia sp. GGCC_0220 | reverse complement strand
TAAGCCAGGGGACTTTCATTTTCGGTTTCAATCCACGCACTCGTGAGAGTGCGACCAGGCTATCACCCTGGCGGAATACAAGCTTATCGTTTCAATCCACGCACTCGTGAGAGTGCGACAATTCCAAACCAACCTGCCTTGCTACCAGACCAGGTTTCAATCCACGCACTCGTGAGAGTGCGACCAGGCCATATAAGCCAGGGGACTTTCATTTTCGGTTTCAATCCACGCACTCGTGAGAGTGCGACGCGCCAATATCTAAAAACAGATTATCCGATAACAGTTTCAATCCACGCACTCGTGAGAGTGCGACGGGACACGGCAAGCCGCAAAAAGTGGACGTGGAAGTTTCAATCCACGCACTCGTGAGAGTGCGACCGCAAAAAGAAGGGACGAAAGTCAAGAGGGAAAAAGTTTCAATCCACGCACTCGTGAGAGTGCGACTTCCTTCACCACCTCGCGGAAATCCAGGTAGATGTTTCAATCCACGCACTCGTGAGAGTGCGACCTCCATTAATCTGAATCAGTGGGTATGGGTTATTGTTTCAATCCACGCACTCGTGAGAGTGCGACTTTACCGTCACCAACCCTTCTCCAGCTTTCCCAAGTTTCAATCCACGCACTCGTGAGAGTGCGACGCGGCGGATATGGCCGCATGATGCTCTCCGCAGAGTTTCAATCCACGCACTCGTGAGAGTGCGACTCCGCTACCTACAGGATTGTTATTGCGCAGTCCGGTTTCAATCCACGCACTCGTGAGAGTGCGACTCCTGCGGACCGGATTATTGCGAAGGATTTCGTAGTTTCAATCCACGCACTCGTGAGAGTGCGACGGCGTAATGACGCCTTTCCCGCTCGCGGCGCCGGGTTTCAATCCACGCACTCGTGAGAGTGCGACGGGACGCCGTCTCCCTGGATGGAGTGATTTTTTCTGGTTTCAATCCACGCACTCGTGAGAGTGCGACCATTGTCAGGTTGTGTAAAAAGGTTAAAGCGGGGGTTTCAATCCACGCACTCGTGAGAGTGCGACGTGTGGACAGGTAATCCCTGCCGTCCGGGTCCTGGTTTCAATCCACGCACTCGTGAGAGTGCGACGCGGAAGCGCGACGGTGGAGGATCTGATGGAGGGTTTCAATCCACGCACTCGTGAGAGTGCGACCCTGACCGACACGATTATTTCCGATGGTGAGGTGTTTCAATCCACGCACTCGTGAGAGTGCGACAGAATCAGATGCGTTAAAAACTAATTTAGTCATTTGTTTCAATCCACGCACTCGTGAGAGTGCGACCAAGGGGTGCCTTTCTGATATTGAGCAGGACGTTGTTTCAATCCACGCACTCGTGAGAGTGCGACAGGGGCGGAAACCGCAGAAACGGAACAGGAGGAAGTTTCAATCCACGCACTCGTGAGAGTGCGACCTGCTATGATATTAAGCCGGAAGAAGCGCGTGAAAGTTTCAATCCACGCACTCGTGAGAGTGCGACGGCCAACAACCTCGCCCTGCGGCAATCGCTGCAGTTTCAATCCACGCACTCGTGAGAGTGCGACTACGCCTTTCATTTAGCCGACGTGGAAGCGGACGGTTTCAATCCACGCACTCGTGAGAGTGCGACAGACTGATTGATTTTACAATGGTTAGCACGAACGGTTTCAATCCACGCACTCGTGAGAGTGCGACTTGACTAAGAAAATGATTGACTATAACCCAATAGTTTCAATCCACGCACTCGTGAGAGTGCGACCCTTGCCGGGTTCCTGCCCGCAGGAGTAGCAAAGGTTTCAATCCACGCACTCGTGAGAGTGCGACTTTCCAGCAATCCGAAGGTAGAATTCAGCATGGAGTTTCAATCCACGCACTCGTGAGAGTGCGACGGTAGATGAACACTTGCACCTTGCCCTGTTCGACGTTTCAATCCACGCACTCGTGAGAGTGCGACGGGTAGCGGACTTGCACAATATTACGAAGAACAGTTTCAATCCACGCACTCGTGAGAGTGCGACGCACCTAAGACATGGGACTTTTTCACCTACCCGGTTTCAATCCACGCACTCGTGAGAGTGCGACAATCCTATATTGGTTCCCGTCGAGCTGAAAATGAGTTTCAATCCACGCACTCGTGAGAGTGCGACATTATTTGGAAGTGCTTCCGAATTCCTTCGCACAGTTTCAATCCACGCACTCGTGAGAGTGCGACGAGAAGGAGAGCTTGTAACCCTCATTCTTTCACCGTTTCAATCCACGCACTCGTGAGAGTGCGACTTGAGGGCGACTATGGTTTCATCGCAGAGCAGGCGTTTCAATCCACGCACTCGTGAGAGTGCGACTCATGAGACTGGCAAAGGCATACCAGCGGAAATAGTTTCAATCCACGCACTCGTGAGAGTGCGACCCCAGCACCATGTTCCGCCTGATGCGGGACTACGGTTTCAATCCACGCACTCGTGAGAGTGCGACTGCATCCTCGGGAGGCTCCGCGCACAGGTCAACGGTTTCAATCCACGCACTCGTGAGAGTGCGACCGGAACCCGGACGGAAGCTGGCATCATTTGGAAGTTTCAATCCACGCACTCGTGAGAGTGCGACAAAAGTATAGCAGTATCATGCGTGAGATTATCCAGTTTCAATCCACGCACTCGTGAGAGTGCGACGCGATTATAAAAACTGTGGAAATTGTGGAAGAGAGTTTCAATCCACGCACTCGTGAGAGTGCGACTAACGTGCGGCCCGAAGAAATAAAGACTTGCATCGTTTCAATCCACGCACTCGTGAGAGTGCGACAAATTTGCAACGATTACAAAAATCAACAACATGGTTTCAATCCACGCACTCGTGAGAGTGCGACCAGGGACATGGTGTGGAAAATCACGGAAGCCGGGGTTTCAATCCACGCACTCGTGAGAGTGCGACCATTAAGCCGTTCAACTATGATGAGCTTTTCCCGGTTTCAATCCACGCACTCGTGAGAGTGCGACGGTTCCGAACATCCGCAGGTCAAGCCCGTTCCCGGTTTCAATCCACGCACTCGTGAGAGTGCGACGCTGCTGTACATCCAAAAAACAAAAGTTTATGAAGTTTCAATCCACGCACTCGTGAGAGTGCGACGGCCTGGACGCCTATGGCTTGAGTATCAACAGCGCAACGGGTGTTTTGCGCCAACCTCCCATGGAGGCACACATATTCCAGGCCGTAAAAAAGAGATGATAGTTGTCAAGATTAGAACCCCAACGGATTACGTAAATCGCCGGTGTCCCGGGAATTTTCTGTGAGCTTGGAGTTGGCGGAAGGGAGACCGGGAGACGCGCTTTTCATGCGTTAAAAAGCCCACATCTCCGGCAACCAGGGCCTGTGCACGATGCAGGAATATCCTAGCCTGTTCCCTCTTTCCCGTCCAGAATTTTGCAGGCCCCTCCCCGGAAACCGCCTTATTCTCTTTTCCACAAAAGAAAAGGCGCCCCGGGACTGCCGTGGTCCCGAAGCGTCCTGCGGAAAATATCCGCGGTTTACATAATGCTTTTGCGCGTCCACCTGTTCAGGCTCAACAGCCATACCAGCGCCAGGGAGACGGCGGAGGCCAGGCAGGCCAGCAACGGTATTTTCACGGCGGCGGGGAGCCCCCCCATTCCAATGAAGTTCACGAAGTCATAGGAACACTGGACAAAGAAGAAGTGGCACAGGTACACGCCGAAGGTGAGCGCCGCCACCTTGCCCAGCACCGGGCCGGGCTTGATCCTGAGCCTGCTGACGATGGCAAAGATGGCAAAGGTCATCAGGAAGACGTTGATGCCGGAGAAGTACCAGAGTACCTCAAGCTTGGAATATTGGCCGGGGAAGTGCTTCTGCGTTTCCAGGAAGCCGAAGAACGTGACGGCAAAGCCGACCAGGAAGAGGGGAACAGTGATGGCGAGCATCTTTTTCCAGCTCCAGGCCAGCGGGTATTTGGCCAGGTAATGGGCCAGCACCATGTACCCCAGGAAGCCGGCAAAGTTATAGAACATGCCGTACGGGTTCCAGTCGCAAACGCCCAGAATGCCCATGTTGCCGTAATTGCCTTCATAGCCCAGCGCCGGGGCAAGCATCTGGAGGTAGGGGAGAATCATGCTGAATATCCAGATGCCCAGGAAGATTTTCACATCCTTCCTTTTGGCCTGCGTCAGCCACGCGCTCATGATGGGCATGAAGAGGTAGAGACCCACCAGCATGTATACGTACCACAGGGGCGTGGTGTCATAGTTGAAGTTGAAGAGAAAGGTGTAAAGCTTGCCGACGGTGGCGCTCCAGGTGTAGTTGTCCATCACGATGTTGGGGCTGGCCGTATGCACGCCCGCGGCAAAGTAGCCGAAGTAGAGCAAGGGAAGCACCAGGGACCAGACGACGAGCGGAATCAGCACCCTTTTGAGGCGCTTGGAGTAAAAAGCGCCCATTTCCATGGTGACGGGAAAGAGCAGCACGCCGGAGATCATGGCGAACAGCGGCACGCACGGCCGCACCAGACTGCCCCAGAAGACGGCGGATTTAAAGTTGAAGGTGCCGTCAAAACTGCCTACGAACGGATCGCAGCAATGGGCCACTACAACGAGAAAACAGGCCAGGATGCGCAGGAAGTCAACCCAGGCGATGTGGGTGCCGTGGGAGGTCAGTGGTTGGTTGGTGCTCATGGATGTGTGGTAGGGAAAATTGCCGCATCGTCGCGGACGTTCCAGGAAATATACCCGTTTCCCGGAAACGTTCTATCACAAAATGGGGAAAAGAAACAAAAGCGCCCAGGAACAGGCCTACGAGAGCGGAAGAAAGCCCGGGAAGAAGCTAAAAACAGCGGCAAGCCAGTCAGAAGAGGCCGCGTTTCCTGTGGATTTCAACTTTTTTGCCGCCCGAAGGGCGCAATAAACGCCGCAGGCCCTCTTCCGTGCTACTTTAACTTTTCACCGTTTGCCGGAGGGAATTTCTTGTATCCGGCAGAGTTTATCTTTTACCCAACCGGGTAAGCCCGGTTTTCCCGCCCTTGCAAGAAAAATCCCTCCGCAGGGCTTCGGCGGCAGTTCATCCAATGAAGGCCGCCCGGCCTTCATTCCCAGGAGGGCGTTTTCCGTTTGGACTGCGGGGGCATTTTCCTGCGCTGTCTTTATACTCATAATCACGCCGCCTGGGAGCCAGGGTTCAAGGCTCCCCTCACGCCCCGGCCGTCTTGAAACTGCCCGGAGGCGGGATGATGTTGCCGTAGCGGTGAACGGTTTCGGAAACGGCTTGTTCCCGAAAATAGCCCAGCAGTTCCAGGCGTCCGTTGGCAAGCACGGGCCGGTCCAGCACTTCCACATCCCGGGCGCGTGCGGCATTCGCCAGAGCCTCGGAGATGCCCGTTCCACGCAGGAATTTCACGCCCTGGGCTGCCTCCGGCATCCGGTCGATGAGTTCGGCTTCCGTCTCCACCGTCAGGGACGCATAGTAACCGTTCATTTTCTGAATCCAGGGATGGCCTTCCTCCACGCTCAGGTGCAGGGCTGCTCCGCACAGTTTCGCGCCCAGCAGCAGGATGGCGGCGTCAGCGTCAGACATGTTTTCCACACGGGCCAGTATCCCCTTCACGGGTACGTAACGGAATGTGTTGTTTTCCCCGTAGATATGGGAAGGGTCATGCTCCACGCCGAATTCCTCCATCCACCACTTGGCCTGGGAACCGGCCGCGGAACGGATGCGCTTGGCGCAGTCCGGCAGTTCGGAGCACAGCTTTTCCACCAGCCCGGTGATGCGTTCCCCCGGCGTGCGCAGTTTCTGCGGGAGCGCCTTTTCCTCCCAGCTTCCCAGCATGGTGAGGTAGTTGGGGCCGCCGGCCTTGGAGCCGGGCCCCATGGAGGAGTGGTTCCACCCGCCGAACGGCTGGCGGCGCACGATGGCGCCGGTGATGACGCGGTTGATGTACGCATTGCCCACCTGCACCTTGCTTTTCCACAGGGCGATTTCCCGTTCATCCAGGGACTGAAGTCCCCCGGTGAGGCCGAATTCGGAGTCGTTCTGGATGTCAATGGCTTCCTCCAGGTTTTCCGCACGGATGATGCCCAGCACCGGGCCGAAGCATTCCGTCTGATGGAACCAGCTTCCAGGCTTCACGCCCAACCGGATGCCGGGCGACCAGAGGCACGGGTTGTCTTCCGAGGGTTCCGGCTTGAGCAGCCATTCCTCCCCGGGTTCCAGTTGCGTGAGCGCCCGGAGCAGGTCGCCTTCCGGTTCCTTGATGAGCGGCGTCACCACGGAGCTGACCTCCCAGGAGCCCCCCACCTTCAGGCTGGCTGCGGCATCCTTCAACTGGCGCAAGAAGGCCGGGTTGTCATAGACGGAGGCCTCCACAATAGCCACGCTGGCGGCGGAGCATTTCTGCCCGGAATGGCCGAAGGCGCTTTTTACCAAATCTTTCACGGCCTGGTCCGGGTCCGCCGTGGCGGTGATGACCATGGCGTCCTTCCCGCTGGTTTCAGCCAGCACATGCAGGTCCGGCCGCAGTTCACGCAGCATTTTCCCGGTGCGGTAGGAACCCGTCATGATGATGCCGTTCAGGCGCGGGTCCATCAGGAATTTGTGGGAAATTTCATTGCGCGGCATCGGCACGAATTGAAGCACGCTCTTAGGTACCCCGGCGCGCCAGAACGCCTGGACGATCTGCCAGGCCGTATAAACGGCCAGCTCGGACGGCTTGAACACCACCGTGTTCCCCGCCATCAGCGCGGCGGCCACCCCGCCCGTGGGAATGGCGAATGGGAAGTTCCAGGGAGACATCACGCAAACGGTACCCAGCGGGGTCATTTCCACGCCGTCGTTCATGCCGTCGCGGTCCAGCCCTTCCGCATAATAGCGGCAGAAGTCTATGGCCTCACTCACTTCCACGTCCGCCTCCGTGGGCACCTTTCCGGCGTCCCTCACCATGGCTGCAATGGCCTCCCCCCGGATTCTGGACAGCTCCTGCGCCGCTTGGTGCAGGATTTCAGCGCGTTCGCCAACGCTCTTGGACGCCCAGGAGGCGCGGGCCTTGTCCGCCGTGTCCAGCGCGTGTTCAATCTGGTCAAAGTCCGCATACGCGAATTTGTAGGAGACTTCATTGTGGCGGGACGGGTCGCGCCCCACGCCCCACAGGTTGGTCGTGATTTCCTCACCGTTGATGACCAGGGGAATTTCCTCGCCGGATTTTTCCTTTTCCGCGGCAATCAGGCCGTTGATCCATTCCGCATTCTGCCGCAGGGACCAATCCGTATCACGCTCATTGGCAAAGGCGTCCCGGTAATGCGTGGGTTGCACGGGGTCCGTAGCGCGGTTCTGCGTACGGTTGGGGCCGTATTTCACGTCGTCTTTCTCCTGGCAGGCTTTTAAGAACCGCTTTTTCTGCGCCTCCCAGCTCCGGGAGCCCGGCGTCATGCCGAAGAGGTCATGCAGGAAGTTTTCCTCACTGGTGTTTTCATCCAGCCGCCGCACCAGGTAGGCAATCGCGCTGTGGAAGTCTTCCTTCAGCACCACAGGGGCATACAGCAGCAGGCCGTCCGCCGCCTGGCGGATGACGCGCGCCTGATGGTTCGCCATCCCCTCCAGCATTTCAAATTCCACATGGTCCCGGACGCCTTCCCGCTCACGCAGCAGCATGGCATAACACAAGTCAAACAGGTTGTGGGAGGCAACGCCGAACTGCACATATCTGGCGTTCTCCGGCATGCAGCCGTAATGGAGCATTCTCTTGTAGTTGGCGTCCACCTGGGCCTTCGTGCCGTATGGGGCCTGCGCCCAGTCATGCATGGAGGCCTCCACTTTCTCCATCGCCAGGTTGGCGCCTTTCACCAGGCGTATCTTGATGCGCGCGCCGCCCTTCTCCACCCGCTCCTTCGCCCAGGCGCACAGCTTCATTTGTTCCTCCCAGGAGTCCGGCAAATAAGCCTGGAGCACAATCCCGGCTTCCATCTGCATGAATTCATCCTCCATCAGCGTGCGCTTGAACGCTTCCGCCGTCAGGTGGAGGTCACGGTATTCCTCCATGTCCAGATTCACGAATTTGGGTCTTTTGGAGCCGTCCGGCAGTGTCACCGCATTCGTGATGGCCGCCCGGTACAGGATGCGCAGGCGCTCCTGAATCAGCTGCACGGTTTCTTCAAAGGCCACCAGATGAATCTGGCTGAAAATGGCTGAAATCTTGACGGAAATATAGTCGCAGTCCTTGTCCGCCAGGCGGTCCACGACCTGCTGGAGGCGGTGGTGGGCCTCGCTTTCACCCAGAATGGCCTCTCCCAGCTGGTTGATGTTCATCCGGATGCCGGCCTTGCGCCTGCGGCGCAGGTGGGAGCGCAGTTTTCCATCCTCCGCCGGAAGAATCACGTTGGAGCTCTCCTTCCGCAACTGGCTGGTAATCATGGGCATCACTACGCCGGGAAATTGTACGGAGAATTTGTCCCCCAGCTTCATGGCGAACCGGTCCGCGGCAGACAAATAACGGGGAATACCGTAGCCGTCCAGCAGGTAGCGGAACAGCTCCGCGCCCCGCGCCGGCGAGGAAGGGCGGAACACGCGGTCCGCCAGCGCCAGCGTAAAGGCCTTGCCCGCAGGGTCGTTCATCATGCGCTCCATCTGCTCCGCCTGCTTTTTCTCCTTCCTGCGCATCCCGGCATTCGACTGTTTCAGAATGGATTCCGCCAGTTCCACAGCCTTGGCGGCCAGTTGCTGGTCAGTCCATTTGTCACGGCGCGCCGCCGCCATCATGTCCGGGATGGATGAATCTGTCATAACGGTCCGAAGACTAGCCCCGGACAGGGGCAAAATCAAGCCAATTTGCCGGGCCCTTCCTGTGGAGAAGGGAATCACGAAGAAAAAACGCGTCCCTTGATTCCGTGACGGCAACCGGGAAGCCTTCCTGTCCGTTTCCGGAAGCTCCGGAAAACCGCATCAATCATACCGCGCGGCAGCCAGGCGAGCCCTCCTCAGCTCTTCCCGGAGCTGGTGCGCGCGCCTGCCGCAAACGCTGGCGCGGTCCATGTCCCGCACTTCCTCCAGAACGGCAACCGCCCGGTTGAAAGCCTCCTCACTCTCCGCCGTGTGGGCGTCCCGGTACAGCGCTTCTTCCAGCCGGACCCAGAGGGGATGCACCATGGAGAGCAGGATCAACTGGCGTTCTTCCACGGGAAGGGAGGGATCATCCGCCCTTTTCCGCCACGCTTCCAGGCATTTCCGGATGGAAGGGGCATCACAGGCCTGGAAGGATTCGCAGAGGAGCGCCGCCGTTTCCCGGTTTTTCTCCAGGCGGCGGGCTGCCGCGCGGGCGTTCAGAAAGGCCGGAACCGTGCAATTCAGTTTTTCCAGGCGTTTCATCGTTCCCGGATAATCCCGGAACCAGGCTTCCGCCGGCACCGGTTCCAACGCCCGGCAAATGGCGGCGGCCTCCTCCGCAGGGTCTCCACCCTTCGGAACGTCATTCACCAAAGTCACCGGGCGCACGCGCCGGGCCTTATCCGCCAGCAGGGCCGCCTTTTCCCGCAGGGATGCGGCATGCGCTCCCCCTTCCACCAAGTCAAATACACGCCCCCTGGAATCAAGCAAAACCACCGCAGGCAGCACGCGCACGCCATGCTCCGCAGCACGGAACAGGCTGCCGCCTTCTTCCCAATCCTTCACGGAGGGACGTTTGGGCACTGTGACAAACTGCACGTCACGGACATGTTCATCCAGCGCACGGCGTTCTTCCGTTCCTGGACGGAGCGCCTTCAGCCAGCGGGCTTCCGCCGCGCCGGGCTCCGCAGAACCGTACACCACCAGCACAGGCGGCGGAGGAGAAGGAGCCGCGGCGCAGGAAGCGGGGGAATCCTCCGCTTCCGCACGGCCCGGAACCGCCGTCACCAGCGCCAGGCAAACAGACGCAATAACCGCTGCAACCTTCATGAAAACTGCCGGCTTCAGGCGCGCCGGATGGTAATGCGCTTGTAACGGCCGTCGCCTTCCTCAGATTCCGTCGCAATGCCTTCCATGGATTGAAGGGCATTGTGCACCAGGCGGCGGTGGTAGGCGTTCAGCGGCTGCATCTTCATCGGCTTGCCGCTTTCCTGCACGCGTTCGGCCAGGGAACGGGCCTTTTCCAGCAGGCGGGCCTCGTTGCGTTCCCGGTAGTGATCGCAATCCACCTTCACGCGGGGTGCATCCTCCATCTTGCGCTGGATCATGCGGTTGACCAGGTACTGGAGGTCGTCCAGCCTGTCCCCGTCTCCCCCGATGATGTACTGGGAATCCGGGGAGGAAATATTCAGGCACACGATGCCGTCCGCCTCCGTTACTTCAATATCCGCGGAAAAACCCAGGGAGGCCAGAAGGCTCTTCAAACTCTGTTCAGCTATTTCTTGCACCGTCATCACTTTAATTCAATAGGAAAATGGTTCCATACCGGAAAAGCCGCTCCGCGCCATAACGGCATGAGCCTTTTTTCCAATACCCGATTGACATAAAAATCATAACCTATTTATTCCCCGCGTCTATGAAAATTTGTGGAAGTTCCGTCCCATTTCATGTACGCAGCGTACCCCCGTCCCGCTGCGCCGGAAACGCCGCTGCGCTTCTCCCTCCTATTCCGGCTTCCCCTGCTCCGCTCCTGTTTATTCCACCTCCTTCATTCCGTCCGCCCCCTGTTCCAGACGGTATTTTTTCACGGATGCCGGAATCTTTCCTCCTTCCGGATAAGTCTTTACCACCACCGTTCCGTCATCCTCCAGCCTGACGGTTCCCATTCCCGTGCGGCAGCAGCCCACCTGCTTCAGCATGGCAGAGGCGGAGATGCAGCTCTTATCGTCGTAGACATTCGGTTCTTGGGAAATGCGGAAAATGCGCATATATGAAGCTCCTGCTCCCGCTTCATGAACCAGAACCAGTTCAGGAATGCCGTCCCTGTCCAGGTCCGCCAGCCTCATGCACGGTTCCCCTGCGGGAGAACCGGCAAAGATTCCCACAATATGGGGCTGGTCCCCGTCTTCCCCGCAGAAATTCATTTCCGCCACCAGATAAATGGAATCTTCACCCGAGCCATGGGAGCGGTCGGCATAGAGATGCACGCGGCTAATCATGCCGTAGGGAATATCCGGATTTTTCGGCACTGAGAGGCTCTCCACCGGTTCCAGATGCAGGGAACGCGGAGGCTTCCCGAATGCTGTCCGCGTGTCCACGGCTACATCCCCGCGGTCTTCCGCCTGCTGCCCTGCTGCGAATGAAGCATGGACCACAGGCAGAAAAGCCATGCCAATCAAACAAGCCTTTTCCATAGATGCCATTCTCTATCATATAAACGTTTCAAGTCGAGTTCTTTTCAACGAATCTCCATCATCCCTGAACGGAGGCTGCTGACAAAACATGACAGAACATCACCGGAAAAAGAGAAGTCGAACCCTTACCCGTATAGAAGAAATTCGGTCCCATCATGAACAAGCAAATGAAAAAAAAGACGCCGCCCATGGAAGACAGCCTCGCTCCTTTCACCGACGGAAAGGAAGCGGAACCCCATTACACGGATACGATTGATCCGGAGCTGATCAAGCCCACTCCGAAGCCTACGCCGCCCAATGCGGAACCCTCCGCTCCCGGCTCCATGAAAATGCCGGACAATACCACGGAAAAAATCAAGGATCTGGACACCATGCGCTCCAACGGCATGGACCAGCCGCTCACAAGCAACCTGGGAGTTAAAATAGCCAATGACCAAAATACACTTAAAGCCGGAAGCAGAGGCCCCTCTCTGCTTGAAGACTTCCACTTTCTGGAAAAAATGGCTCATTTTGACCAGGAGCGGATACCGGAACGCGTGGTTCACGCAAGAGGTTCCGGGGCACATGGCTATTTTCAGGTATACAAGTCCCTTTCCAAGTACACCAAGGCGGGCTTTCTGCAGGATCCGGGAGAAAAGACCCCGGTCTTTGTGCGTTTTTCCAACGTGCAGGGCTTCCGAGGATCTCCGGATACGGTGAGGGACATCCGCGGCTTCGCCACCAAGTTCTATACCAAGGAAGGCAACTATGACCTGGTGGGCAACGACACGCCCGTCTTTTTCATTCAGGACGCCATCAAATTCCCGGATTTCGTCCATGCCGTCAAGCCGGAGCCCCACAATGAAATGCCTCAGGGGCAGACGGCCCACGATTCCTTCTGGGATTATGTCTCCCTCCAGCCTGAAACCCTGCACAACGTCATGTGGCTCATGTCCGACCGCGGCATTCCCCGGAGTTACCGGACCATTGAAGGCTTCGGCATTCATACGTACAAGCTGGTCAATGAAGAAGGGAAAAGCACCTTCGTCCGCTTCCACTGGAAACCGGCGTATGGTAAAAAATCCCTGATCTGGGATGAGTCCCAGGCGTTGACAGGACGCGATCCGGACTTCCACCGCAAGGATCTCTGGCAATCTATTGAAGCCGGGGATTATCCGGAATTCGAACTCGGTTTGCAGCTCATTCCGGAAGAGGACGCAGACAAATTCGACTTCGATATTCTGGACGCCACCAAGCTCATTCCGGAAGCGCTGGTTCCCGTGGAAATCGTCGGCAAGATGGTGCTGGACCGCAACCCGGACAACTTCTTTGCGGAAACGGAACAGGTCGCCTTCTGCCCCGCCAACATTGTGCCGGGCATCGATTTTTCCGACGACCCGCTGCTTCAGGGCCGCATCTTCTCCTACAGCGACACCCAGCGGCACCGCCTGGGCGGAGCCAACTTTACGGAAATCCCCATCAACCGGCCCGTCTGCCCCTTCCACAATAACCAGAGGGACGGCTTCCACCGCATGCAGATAGACACCGCTCCGGCCAACTACGATCCCAACTCCATCGGGGACAACTGGCCGCGTGAAACGCCCCCGGAAGAAGGCGGTTTCTCCACCGCCCCCCAGCCGGTGAGCGGCGTCAAGGAACGTCTCAGGAGCCCCTCCTTTGCGGAATACTATGCCCAGCCCCGCCTGTTCTGGATGAGCCAGACTCCCGTGGAGCAAAGGCACATCATTGACGCCTTCAGCTTTGAAGTAGGCAAGGTGACGCGCCCGTACATCCGGGAACGGGTGGTAGACCTGCTGACGCGCATTGACCCAAACCTGGCAGCCGGAGTAGCTAAAAACCTGGGCATTGAACTCACGGAGGAACAGCTTAACCGGGAACTGCCCAAACCGGTCTGCGGCCTGGAAAAAGACCCGGCGCTGAGCCTGTACGCCAACCCGGACGGCAACCTCAAGGGCATGCGCGTCTCCCTGCTGGCGGCGGACGGCGTCAGCCTGAAATCCGTGGAGGAAATCTGCAGCGCCCTGCACAAGGAAGGCGTGCACCCCCAGATTCTTGCCCCGCACATGGGAAGCGTGAATACGGAGGAAGGGAAAGACCTGCTTGTGGACGGCACCCTGTCCGGCAACCCCTCCGTCGTGTTTGACGCCGTCATCGTGCCGGAAGGAGAGCAGAGCATTAAAACGCTCCTGATGAACGGAGACGCCAAGTACCACCTGCGCCAGGCATACCGGCACCTGAAAGCCATCGGCCTGCCCGGCGACGCCAGTGAAATGCTGGAAGCAACGGACCTGCCCCGGGATATGGACGACGCCGGGCTGCTCACGCCGAAAGACACCAAGGCCCTGATGAAACCTTTCATCACGGCCATGAAACAACACCGCGTCTGGGCCCGCGAACCCAAGGCGCTGGATTTCGGCGCCTGATTCATTCCCATTCAGAAACCGATTCAATACATCATTAAACAGGGGCTGCCGCACCGAAAGGTGCGGCAGCTTTTTTATCCATAACGGCAGACGTCCAAATGATGCTCCAGGCAAAAGCAGCATTCATGCAGTCTTAACGTTCCATGCGGGATGACCTTTCTCCGGGACAGCCGTAGATTTTTTCCGAAGTGGGTTTCAACCGTTTCCATTTTATCCGGGGAATGTAAGGCACTTCAAGCCAGGGCGCCGCTGGATCAAATTTCAGCCCATCCGCAACCGAAGGAAGGGGAGGTTCTCATGAACCCCGTCCAGAGTTGCCCTGACCGTTGAAGAAGCCAACCCGCATGGAAGGTGCAAGCCTTCCATGCCGGATGAGCCGGAATTCATCATGGATAAGGAGGCGCCAAAGTTGTTCAACTACCTCACTACAACCAATAATAAACAAAAATCATGGATAAAATTACCTCTATCAACGGAATTTTACTGACGGCCCATAATGATTTTTATGAGCATGAAAAAAATAATTCCGTTCACATCACAGAGGATGAACGAACGGCCTGGAACTCCAAGGCTGAAGCATCTGAAGTTAATTCCAAAGTAAGCACGGAAACATTCGATGCCCACAAAGCGGACGCGTCAGTCCATATCACGGAAGAGGAGCGCAACCGATGGAATACCGCTCCCCACTTGGATGAGAGCGGCAATATGACGCTTGCCGGAAGTCTGACGACGGCAGGGACCTACAACGCCAACGGCGGCATCAATATTCCCGTTGATCCTGTCACGGAAACGGACGCGGCGCGAAAACATGAGGTCAGGGTACTTAACGAGATTTCCAATGGAGCCGCTCGGAATTATTTCAATTTTTCCACGCCTCCGTTTGGTAAATTGCTCTCGCCGTTTTCCTGGCTGGCTACCTATTGGCCTAAACCGGCAACGGAAAATGGCTGGGTTGATTTTAATTTCCGATGCGCGCCTTTTGGGCAGGAAAGCGATCGTGGGGGGTCTTATACCGCTGTGACCGGAGTTTTTTTACCACTGACTACCGGTTTGGGATATCAGCGCATGTTCCAGGTTGTCGCTGGCGGATTGTTGAATGTCACGCTTAATGAGGAGTGGTCCGGACCTGACGATTATCCGTTTTCCAGCCCTACGGAAGGTGTATCCATGTGGTGGGATGTTTATTTTGGAGACCAGCTCGCGGACCAGGACAACAAAATTCCCGCGCGCGGGAGGCTTTGCAGATTTAATCACAACACCAAACAGGTAGAGCTGTTGAGCAAGACGGCGCTGCTGCCTGACAATTTCCGGTTGCGGGGGATTGCGATAGGATGGGGAAATGACGGTAATGGGGGTATATGGGTTGTGGGAACCAACGAAAAGACGGCAGGCCGGCTGGAGGCCTACCGCATTTGTGAGAACACATGGCTCACCTCATCCTATCACAATTGTGTCAACATGCAAAATATAAGGCTATTATGTGATAGAGAAGCGCTGGAGGTCGGAGTGGAGCCGTTAAAAACTTACACAGGCCTTTACGGGGAAAAATCCGTAGTGGCGGAATGGTGTGAAATGATGGAAGTTAAATCATGATGAAAGCACAAATACAAATACAATTCCCATTGTTGGGAGAATGGGACAAATTGAACATGACTGCCGTTTTCCCCTCTTCCGGAGGTTTTATAGAGTCCCGCATTTACACGGAGAACGACATTCCTCCTTCTCATGCTCCGGCCCTGGAAGCTGTGGTGAAAGCCCTTGTCTCCATGGGCGCGCCCTGGCAGGTCCAACAGGTGTGGGCTAGAGTGGAGCAGTTCATTTCCAAGGTTCCGGAAGGAGAGCAGGAAAGTCCTATTGAGATGACGGAGGGTGTGGTCCTGACGGTTGACGCCGTCAATGAAAGCGGAGGACACCGGAGATTCACCTCCGTCCATTATCCGGATTTTGTGCTCATGAACTCCGCCGCTGTAGATTTTTTCAAGCATTTTACTAAACAATAGATTGGACATCAACAAACAAGATACTGAAAAAGATAAACAGGCGGAGTCTGGCCGCTGGGGGAGACGGGTCAAATACCTGATGGCGGCAACCATGGCAGCATCGGGCGCCAGTGGATACGTTAGACATTCCGGGGATGCGGGGGCGGAATACACGGCAAGCTGCCATGCCGCCGCCCTGCTCCGGGAATCAAGGCATATTCCCTATTCCCGGGCACAGCCGGGAACGGACATGCCGTCCGTTATGCAGCAACATGCAAGCAAGTAATCATGTGCACCAGAACCCGCGCTTACCTGACGCTCCTGAGAGAGTACAAGGCCGAGATTGTCATGATTGTAGGCTTTGCTGCCGCTGCAATCATGTATGCCGACATGCGGACGTTCATCAATGAACAAACCCGCACCCTTACCGAAATTAATTTACGCCTTTCCAATCTCGAACACCAAACTCAAAAATAAATATCGCACCCGACCAAGGCCAGAGTGTATCCGCCTGGTAAACCACCTATAAAAGAAAACCCCGCAAGCCATTAAGCTTGCGGGGTTTATTAATGGTACACGGAGAGGGATTCGAACCCCCGACCAACTGTGTGTAAGACAGCCGCTCTACCACTGAGCTATCCGTGCATGAGGTGGCGGGAATATATACCGGAGAACCCGGACCGGCAAGGAGAAAATGAGAAAAATGCGTCCTTCTCCGCCTACCTGATGTCCACGCACCGGAGCGCGCGGTAATGCAGGATGACGAAGAGGACGCACAGGACGGCTTCAGACCAGTAGAAAATGTCCAGGGCGTCACGGCCGGAGGTGAAGCCGTAGGAGTGCAGGCCCACGCCCAGCATGTTGACGCCCCACCAGGCAAAGGCGATGATGACGCCGCCCACCACGTTGCTGAAGTGGAGCAGCCAGGGGGACAGCCACCCGGCTTTCCGCGCGTGCAGCACGGTCAATTGCCACAGCACAATCATCAGGGCCCCGTTTTCCTTGGGATCCCAGCCCCAGAAGCGCCCCCAGGATTCATTGCCCCAGATGCCGCCGAAGACCGTTCCCACCAGCGTGAATACCAGGGAGAAGCACAGGATGCCGTAAGCCATGCGGTCCAGGGATTGTTCCGTTTTCCTGCCGATCAGGCGCAGGGGAGAGGCCAGCAGGTACACATGGGAGAGCACCGCCGCCAGCAACCCGGCCGCGTACCCCAGCACAATGGTGATGACATGGGTGGAGAGCAGGAAGTTGGAGCGCAGGATGGCTACCAGGGGGTCCATGTGGTCCACGGCCTGGGAGGATTCGTACAGAATGCCCATCTGGCAGGAGAAGGCCCCCAGCAGAAGCCCCGCCGCCAGCACGATGCCCTTTTTGCTGAACAGCTCCGCCACCAGCGCGCAGAGCACGCCCATGCACGCGATGAAGGCGATGGTTTCATACGTGTTGCCCACCGGGGACCTCATGGTGATGAGCACGCGGATGACCAGGGCCGCCGCCAGCACGCCGGTCCCCGCCGCACCCAGCAGCCACGCAGGGCTGAACCCGCCGGGCCGCAGAAAACGGCGCCAGAGGGGAGCGTTGGCGGCAGGACGGAAGAGGGCGCAGAGCAGCAGGCACACGAACGCCGCCACAAAGACGGCCAGGGAGGCATAGAGCGGGTCCAGACGGTAGTAGAAGATTTCCCTTTCCAGGCTGTGCCGTTCCCCGGCGGAGGCGGCTTCATTGGGCTGCGCCAGTTTTTCCAGCAGCAATCCTTCCGCCTTCATCCGCAGTCCGGAGGCTTCCGCTCCTTCCATGCCGATGGCCTTGCGTTCCAGCAGGGAGGCCATGGCCAGAAAGGCTCCGGTGGCTTTGTCCGGGGCGGCCGTCCACAGACGCTCCCCATGCTGGCCCGCAGAGGGGAACCAGCGGGGGAATTCCATCCGTTCCATGGCGGAGGGGTCTTCCAGCATGATACGGGAGCCGAGCATCCAGCCGCGCACCACGTCAAAGTTGCGGGAAAGGGCCAGGATTTCCTTCTGGGCTTCCGTCAAGTTCGTTTCTCCCAGCAGCCGGATTTCCCGGACGGCGCGGGTCATTTCCTCCCAGTGTTCCGCAATCTGCGCGTAGGAGTATTTTTTCCGCTTGTCCGCCTGGTCCGGCAGGTGCAGACGCCTGACTACTTCCTCCCGGTTAACCAGGAAGACGGGATACTGTTCCGCGAATTCCGGGCGGAACATGCAGTCCAGCATCCATTCCACCGGAGAGAGTTTCCTTTTCCCCTCCGGCGTCTCCATGGCAAAGCTTCTTTTGCCCAGCGTCCGGAGCAGATGGAAGCCCGCGTACGTGGAGACGGGCTTCAGGCGCCCGCCGTCCTGGACGGCCATCGCCCCGGCCCGTTCCACCAGGAAGGAGGACCAGGGCACGTAATGCTCCACCCGGACCGGATGAGAGGCAGGCCGGGCCGCCAGCATGCCGACGCCGAAGATTGCCGCCACCAGCACGCAAATGCCTATCAGGCGCAGGCGGCGCTTGCCGCCGGAAGCGGGCGGCGCCGGCTGGTCGTCCGCCGCCTCCGTTCCGGCGGGAGCCTGGCCGGGTTTGCGGCGCAGGTACCTTCCGAAGACGCAGGCAAAGTGCCACAGCAGTCCCGCGGCAATGATGTAGGAAGACCATTTGGGCATCTGCTCCAGGGGATTGTGGGAAGCGCGGAGGACGGAGATGAGCCTGCCCGGATGCAGGGAGTCCTGCCCCCAGCTCATCTGGTACAGCGTCCAGCCGGAAAGGCGGAGAGGCTCGTTCATGCGGATGACGGCATCATACTGGCCGCCGGATTCCGGAAAGACGGTTACCTGGGATTCATAGGATTTGGGCTTGGAGGTGCCGGGATAAAATTCCGGCACGAAGCGGTTCAGGCGCAGGTCAAACGGCAGGGACTGCTCGTGCACCCGGTCGCCCTGGGGCAGTTCCACCTGGTCCACGGCCACCGTCATTTTATTGCCCAGCATGATGCCGGCCAGCAGCAGCAGAATGCCGCCGTGGGCCACCAGCACGCCCGCGTGCCTCCAGGTCCACCGGACGCGGAACATCCCGCCTATGAGCAGGTTGGCAAACAGCAGGGCGCAGGTAATGCCCATGCCGGGCAGCGGCAGGGAAACCAGGGAGTTTTCCCCGCCCAGCGGTATCAGCACATACGGCGCGCCGAAGAAGGATTCTATGGCCGCCTCCGGCCCCATGGAGGAAGACAGCCGCACCTGATGCAGCGTTCCGGCAAACGTCAGCACCAGCAGGATCAGCATCAGGGCGATGCCCAGCCCGTAGCTTCCGGCGAATTTCCAGAGGCTGCGCCCATATTTCATCCACACCGCATCCGTGCGTTTCCAGTCCATCAGCGTAAGGCGTCCGTAAGTAAAAAGAGGGCCGATCACACGATCAGCTCGTGAAACCGGCCCCAATCATGTTTCTGGAGAAAGGACGATTAGAAGTTGTCCGCCAGTTCTTCAAAGAACGCCTGGGGATGCACGCAGGCCGGGCACACCTTGGGGGCGGTGGAGCCGGTGTGCACGTAACCGCAGTTGCGGCACTTCCACTGGATTTCCTTTTCCTTGGCAAATACCTTGCCTTCGCGCACGTTTTCAGCCAGCTTGAGGTAGCGCGCCTCATGGTGCTGTTCCACAGTGGCAATCTGGCGGAAGGTTTCCGCAATGGCGGGGAAGCCTTCACGGTCAGCCACCTCGGCAAACGTGGGGTACATTTCGGACCATTCGTCGCGCTCGCCGGCAGCGGCGGCCAGCAGGCATTCCTCCGTAGATTCCAGGGGGGCCGTGCAAACGGTGTGCGTTACTTCAACGCAGGCGTCCTTCAACAGCTTGAAGAACACCTTGGCATGTTCCTTTTCATTGTCGGCGGTTTCCAGGAAGATGGCGGCAATCTGCTCATAACCGGCTTTCTTGGCCACGCCGGCAAAGTAGGTGTAGCGGTTGCGCGCTTCGGATTCTCCGGCAAAAGCCTTGAGAAGGTTCTTTTCTGTTTCTGTTCCTTTGATGGATTTCATAAATTAGTCATCTGGTTGCGTAAGCGGGATTATCCTAATCCGGGCTTGCCGAAAAACAAGCTTTTATTGAATGAATCTAAAAAATCATTTTCCTGCCGATTTTCCGGAAAAAGCCTCGCGCCACGGGTCATCCAGCTTGCCCGGAACGCTTTCCAGCTCCCGGAGGATTTTCTCCCGCTCACGGGAAATGCGCTCCTGGTCCGCGGGGTCCGGCGCGGGGGCCTCCCCGGGCACCGGCAGCAGCCCGTCCGGCGTTTTGCCGCCGTCCGGGGAAATCGGCGGGGTGACCTCCTTGCCGTCTTCATCCGTCCCCGGTTCCGGATTGTCCGGGTCCGGGTTATCCTTTTTTCCGGAGCTTTCCGGAGCGGCCAGGTTCCGGTACAGGAACACCAGGTCCCCTGCCTCCACGGCTCCGCTGCGTATGTCCGCCGGAATGCGCGCCCGGCCCATACGTTCCTCCGTCACGATCAGGTTCGCGACCCTGCGGTTTTCCTCCCTGCCCGGAGACTGGGAAATGAGCACGGTTCCCGGCTCGTAAACGTTCCCGGCCAGCGCAATGAGCACATAGTTGTGGCTGGGGTACACCTGCTCCACCTTCCCCACGTACACGGGAGGCCGGGCGGTCTTTTTGACGGGCCGCACCTGCTGGGAGCAGGAGGCGCCCAGCAGCGCGAACGCCGCCAGAGCAGGCAGGGAAAGGATTCGTTTCATGGGGAGGGGCTTTTCTCGTCGTTTCATTCCACCAGCACCTTGCGCGGACGGTTGGTATTGTCCGCCGGGGCAATGATGCCGCGGGATTCCAGCAAATCCATCATGCGCGCCGCGCGTCCGTACCCGATGCTCAAACGCCGCTGCAGCAGGGACGTGCTCACCTTGCGCTCAATGACAGCCACTTCCAGGCATTTGGCGTAGCATTCCTCCTCCGCGTCGTCCAGCGGGCTGTCCGCCCCTCCGCGGGAGGGTTCGTCCAGGGATTTCTGAACCTCTTCATGGAATTTCTGCCTGGCCTGGGAGGCGCAGTGGGCTACCAGGGCTTCCACTTCGTCATCGGAAATAAAGGCGCCCTGCGCCCGCTCCACCTGGGCGGAACCCGGCGGCAGGTACAGCAGATCGCCCTTGCCCACCAGTTTTTCCGCGCCCTGCCTGTCCAGAATCACGCGGCTGTCCGTGCCGCTGGCCACCTGGAAGGCGATGCGCGTGGGAATATTGGCCTTGATCGTCCCCGTCACCACCTGCCTTCTGGGCGTCTGCGTCGCCACAATGAGGTGGATGCCCGCGGCGCGGGCTTTCTGGGTCAGGCGGCCGATGTTCGTTTCAATGTCCGCGCCCACCGTCTGCATCAGGTCCGCAAGTTCGTCAATGATGATGACGATGTAGGGGAAGCGTTCAGGGATGACGCCGTCGTCCTCCAGGTCCAGTTCATCATCCTCTTCCGCGGGCCATTCCCCCTGGGATTCCAGGTCACGGGCAATGGATTCCGCCAGGGCTTCATCCACCTCCCCGTCTTCCGGTTCCTCCGCCTCTTCCGCAGGCGCGTCCGGCGGCCGCTTGTTGAAGGCTTCAAAGTTGCGCACGCCCACCTTGGCAAAGCAGTGGTAGCGGTGCTCCATTTCATTCACGCACCAGCGCAGGGCATTGGGCACTTTCTTGGGGTCCGTCACCACCGGCACAATCAGGTGCGGCAGCTTGGAATAAGGCTGCATTTCCACCACCTTCGGGTCCACCAGGATGAGCCTGAGCTCATCCGGCCGGAATTTCAGGAGCATGGAGGAGATAATGCTGTTGATGCACACGGATTTGCCGGACCCGGTGGCCCCGGCCACCAGCAGGTGCGGCATGGATGCCAGGTCCCCGATCACGGTGCGGCCATACACGTCCTTCCCCAGGGCCAGCGGTATTTTCTTCTTGGGGGAGCAGAAGCCGGGGTCCTGCAAGAGTTCCCGCAATGGCACGGCCACCTTGTTGCGGTTGACGATTTCAATGCCCACCGTGTCCTTGCCCGGAATGGGCGCCACGATGTTCACGCTCTCCGCCTTCGTCGCCAGCGCGATGTCCTTCGCATACTGGTCAAAGGTGTTCACGCGCACGCCGCGCGCGGGGTAAACTTCATAGCGGGTGATGGTCGGGCCGCGGGTAATGTCCCCCGGCGTCACGTCCACGCGGAACGTCGTCAGGGTATCAATGATCTTCTGCTGGATTTCCAGCATTTCATCCTTGTCCTCTTCCGTAGGGCCTTCCGGCTTTTCTTCATAATGCAGCAGCTCAAACGGAGGAAGCTCGTAATCCCGGAATTCCTCCGTAGGCGGCGTGGACAGTTTGGAGAAAGGCTGCTCCCTGGGAGCGGGCTTGATTTCCGCCGGCTTCGCCACGGTAATCCTGGGGCGCGGCGTCAGCGGAAGATGCCCCTGCGTACGCGGTGCGCGGGGGGCGGGAGCGGGGTCTGCGGACCTGGCAGGGGAAGCCGCGGCCACTTCATTATATAAGCCTTCCAGGTCGTCCCCGGTGCGCTGCAGGCGGGGAGAGGATGCCCTGCCCTTTCCGGCCGGCCTGGGGGCGGACAGGGCCGCATCTTCCATGCTGGCCCTCACGCGCGCCGCCTCCCTGGCAAGCTGCGCGGACTGGCGCGCCATTCTTTTCTCCTTCCTGTTCATGCGCCAGGCGCGCCACTCCCGCAGCATGGCGCGGAACAGCGGGCGGGGATGCATTCCCGCGGCATAAACCAGGGCCAGCAGATAGCCCAGCCCGGAAAGAACCAGCACGGCGGACGTGCCGGTCAACGGAAGAAGCAGCCCCGTTCCCAGCAGATGTCCCGCCAGGCCGCCGGCGCCCTGAATCTGGTGGCGCGCCACCCATGCGTCACCCGGCACATGCCCGGCCGTCAGGAACAGGCAGCCGAACAACAGCAGGAAAAGGCCGCCGTACACCACGCTGCGGGGCAGACTTCCACGGTGCAGCAGACGGTAAAGCCCCCACCATTCCAACAGAATGACCAGCATCCAGGCCATGCCGCCCAGCGCCCAATAAAGAATCCCCGCGCCGTACAATCCCGCCACGCCCAGCACATTGGAGGTGCCCGGAATCACCTGACCGGAATCATTTAAATAACTCCAGCCTATTTCCCGCACGTCAAACGTCAGCATGGCCGCAAGCAGCGCAGCCCCGCCCAGCAGGGACACGACGCCCCACGCCATTCCTATCCAAACAGGGGGACGCCCCTCTTCACGCTCAAATGCATGATGCTCCTGCACATCCAATGCCATACCTGCCTTCTATCCTAACAACTCCGCGCCCCCAACTCAAGGCTAAACAAAAGGAGGGGGTCCGGAAGGCCGCAGGTTTCTCCCGATTACGGTGGAAATGACAGATTTCAGGAAGGAAAAACCCGGAAGAGCCTCCTTTCCGGACTCCACCGAACAGCGTCATGCATAGTCCTTCCCTTACCTGCGCAAACGGCTTCATTCCCCTTCAAACCAACACAAATACAGCAATAACCAATTCAACCTTCCTATCTTATTGATTACACTAATTCAACCATATTTCTATTATAAAAAGACATGTTATTCAATACTTGGGCACCTGTAATAAAATATCCAGCGGATTGCAAATCCTATCAAAATAATAGGGTACGATAAATTCCATCATAACACACTTAATTACATATATTTATATACAGAAAACAATAGTTTGAGTTAAATTTTTTTAGTTTTTTAAGGCGCGGGAATGATAAATAAGTATTTTTTCTTTAATGATTACTATTGACATCGGATTTGCAATCCGGTAACTCTGCCGCGCCGCTTATGTACATACATATCTGCAAACCGTTTCTTGGAAGCCTCCTTGCCGGAATAGCTCTCATCATCCTCATTCCGCTGCTGCTGACCGTTTCGGTACTTCTTGTACTTTCTACAGGGAAATCCCCGTTTTTTCTTCAAACGCGCGTAGGGTACAGGGGAAGACTGTTCAAGATCATCAAATTCAAAACGATGAACGACCGGAAGGATGAAAACGGGCAGCTCCTGCCCGATGAGCAGAGGCTGTTCCCGCTGGGGCGCTTCCTCCGCAGCTCCTCCCTGGACGAACTTCCCCAGCTCATCAACATCCTGAAGGGTGACATGGCTTTTGTGGGCCCCCGTCCCTGGATTCCGTCCCAAATGGCCGCGTTCCCGCCCAACTACTGCCGGAAGCGCTGCTCCGTGCGTCCCGGCATCACCGGCATGGCCCAGATCCACGGCCGCAATGGCATCCCCTTCTGCCGCCGCCTTTGCTATGACCTGATCTACGTCCAGAACGTCAATCTGAGAATGGATCTCTCCCTCCTTTTCCAGACGGCCCGCACGGTCGTCATCCGTGAAGGAATCCAGCAGTGCAACGAGGCGTTCCAGAGCAAGCTGGGGCAGACCCTCGTTCATAACGACCTTTCCCTGCCCTCCTCCCCCCCTTCCCAGAAGATCATTCTGAATACCTCCATCCAACCTCTCTCCAACCAATGAACATCAACAACCTAATCAGCAAAGCCACCCTCTGCTCCGCAGCGCTGGCCGCTTCCTCCCTCCTGCCCTCCTGCGTCAGCCCCAAGGAAGTCCTGTATATCCAGGACGTCTCCGGACAGACCAATGAAAAGATCAAGGGGAATTACCAGACCGTCATCCAGAAGGACGACCAGTTATCCATCACCGTCAGCAGCAAGCAGCCTGAACTGGCCGCCCCCTTTGCCGTCTCCGAAATAGGGTCCAGCAGCCAGGGCACCAGCTCACGAAAGGGTTACCTGGTGGACGCCAACGGCTACATCGTCCTGCCGGTCATCGGAAAGATCAAGGCGGCCGGCAAGACCTGCTCCCGGCTGGGGGATGAAATTGCCGCCACCCTGCGGAACAGGGACTACATCAGCGACGCCTCCGTCAACGTCCAGATCACCAACTTCAAGTTCTCCGTCCTGGGTGAAGTGGCCTCCCCGGGCACCTACAACGTGGACGGCCAGCGCCTGACGATTCTGGAAGCCCTCAGCCGCGCCGGAGACCTGAACATCGACGGCAACCGGGACATCACCCTGATCCGTGAAACCAACGGACGCCGCCAGATCGCCACCGTGGACCTCCGCAGCAAGGACCTCTTCCAGTCCCCCTATTATTACATTCAGCAGAACGACACCATTTACGTGACGCCTGCCGAACGCAAGATCAACACCCGCAGCGATACCGTCCAATACATCGGCTGGACGGCTTCCGGCCTCGGCCTGATTATCGGCATCGTTGCCCTGTGCGCCCTGTAAGCGCACATCCCCCCATTTCCCGCCTTTCCGTCCTCCGGAAAGGCGGAGCCTTCTTTGATTGATTCCTTTTTATGCCAGATACTCCTGCTCCCCCCGCAGCCCCTCCCGCCGAGGAACCGGAATCTTCCCTGTCACTGGATGTCATCACCAGCATCCTTCTGAGACGCTGGTACTGGATTTTGCTCTTCGCCCTTCTCGGAGGCGCCGGAGCCTATTACGTGACCGGCAAGCAGAATTACATTTTTGAAAAAACGGCCAGCGTCATCATGCGGGAATCCAACAAGGATTCCTCCTCCTCGGACCGCATCAAGGTGGAACTGGGCATGGATTCCGGAGCCGCCAACCTGGCCAATGAAAGCTTCATCCTCCGCTCAAGCACAGTGATGCGGAACACGGTGGAGGACCTGACGCTGAACGTCTCCTACTGGAAGCAGCAGGACCTGCGCCAAATAGACCTGTACAAGGACAGCCCCATCACCGTGACGTTTGACGACATCGCGGAGAACCGCTTCTGCACCTTTGACGTTACGCTGGAGCCGGAAAACGCCGTGACGCTGACGTACCATGACGCCGCCGGCAACCCCATCCAGGAGAAAGGGAAGCTCCACGCCCCCATTTCCCTCCCCTTCGCCACCGTCACGGTTTACCCCACCTCCAACATGCCGGAAACCGTTTCCGGGACCACCATCACCGTGCGCCGCATTCCCGTGAACGCCGCTGCGGACCAGCTCCTTGCCAATTTTACGGTCACGCGTCCGGACGCCAAGGAATCCAGCATCCTGCAAATGACGCTGACCTCCACCAATCCGGACAAGGCCGCGGACACGCTGAACAAGCTGATCGCGGTTTACAATGACCACTCCACGGAGGAACGCCGCACGAAGGCGGTGAAGACGAAGGATTTCATCCGGCGGCAGCGCGGCCAGATCGGCGCGGACCTGAAGGAAGTGGACCAGAAAATGGATGATATCAAAATCAAAAACGACATCATCGCAGACACGGAAGCGTCCATCTCCGCAGACTTCAACGCGGCCCAAACCCTGGACAATTCCATCTTTGAGCTCCAGACGCAGATGAAGCTGGCGGACGGCCTGAAGGAAAACCTGGACGCCCTGGGCCACAAGGCGGGTCTCATTTCCCTGGATACCGGCATTGCGGATTCCGGGGTTTCCCGCCAGATTGAAGCCTACAACGCCGCCTATCTGGAATACCAGAAGGTCGCCGGAAGCGCCGGGGGGCAGAACCCCATTGTCGTCACCCTCACGAAGAGGATGGACGCCACCCGCAGCGCGGCGTCCAGGTCCCTGGACAATCTCCGCAACAATCTGGAGCTGAAACTCCAGGAACTCACCAGGAAGAGGCAGGACATCGCCAAGCGGCTGACGGCCACCTCCGGAAAGGCCCGGGAGCTGACCCCCCTGGACCGTGAACACCGGGTGAAGGAGGAACTTTACCTGACGCTTTTAAGCAAGGAGCTGGAAAACGACCTGACGCTGGCCCTGACGGAATCCTCCGCGCGCGTGCTGGAATCCGCCCACGGCACGGATTACCCCATCTCTCCCAACACCAGAAAATCCGTGCTGACCGCGGCGGCGGGGGGCGCCATCGTCTGCATCCTCGGCTTCCTGGGGCTGGCCCTGCTCAACAACAAGATAAAGAACAGGAAGGACCTGAACGCCGTCACGCACCTTCCCGTGGTCGCGGAGCTTCCGGCCATGACCAAGAAGGAGCAGCGGCAGGTGGCCCGCATGTTCACGGATGAACACTCCGTCATTTCTGAGTATTTCCAGATCCTGTGCCACAATGCGGACTCCATGCTCCCCGTCACCCGGAACCAGGGGCACGTCATCCTCCTCACCTCCACCATGCAGGGGGAAGGGAAAACGTTCATCTCCGCCAACCTCGCCATGTCCTTTGCCAACATCGGCAAGCGCGTCCTGGTCATTGACGGGGACCTGCGCAAGGCCTCCCTGTCCAAGCAGCTTGACGGCAAGGGCCGCAAGGGGCTGAGCACCATCCTTCTCCGCAAGGTGGAAGACCCGTTCTCCGTCATCCGCACCCTGCCGGAACATCCCGGAGTGGACATCCTGTACGCCGGGCCCCAGGTTCCCAACCCGGTCACCCTCCTTTCCCTGCCGGAAATGGAGGAGCTCATCCGCCTCTTCAAGGAACGCTATGACGCCGTCATCATTGACTCCCCGCCGTACGGCATCCTGGCAGACACGGCCATCCTCGCCAGCCACGCGGATATTTCCCTGTACGTCATCCGCAGCAACAGGATAGACAAGCGGCACATCGCCACCGTCCAGCAGCTTGCGGAATCCGGCCAGCTTCCGAACATGGGCTTCGTCATCAACGCCGTGGATTTCAAATCCAGCAGCTACAGCTATTACGGCTACGGCTACCACTACGGCAACACCTCCAAGAACAACCCCTCCTGATTCCCGGCCTTGTTTTCCTCCCTCTTTCAACCCAGGTTTAAAACCGCTGCGCTCTGTCCGGACGGAATGGATATGCACTGCCATTTGCTGTGGGGCGTGGACGACGGAGCGCACATCCTCCGGGACAGTCTGGAAATCATTTCCCGATTGAAAGAAAAAGGATTCAGGGGAGCCTATTGCACCCCCCACATCAGCAGCCGCTATCCCTCCAACACGCCCGCCCGCCTGAAGGCCCGCTTCCAGCAGCTTCTGGATGCACTGCCGGACCGGGATTTCGACCTGCGCCTGGCGGCGGAATACATGCTGGACCACCATTTTGAACAGGCGCTTGAGGAGGAAGAGCCGCTCAGCCACGACGGCAGCCACCTGCTCGTGGAGCTTCCCCAGTTCCGCCTTCCCAGCGCCTGGAGGGACAGGCTCCAACTGGTCCAGGAGAAAGGCTTCGTTCCCGTCCTGGCCCATCCGGAACGCTACGGGAAGATCATGCCTCCGGAGGAACTGGCTGCCCTGGCCTCACAGGGAATCAGCTTCCAGGGGAACATAGGCTCCCTGTTCGGGCTTTACGGGAAATCCTGCCAGGCGGCCGCCCGGAAATTCCAGAAGGAAAACCTGTACCTGTGGTGGGGAACAGACGCCCACAATGCCAACATGCTCACCAAACTCCGCCTGTAACACCTTCCCCGCCGGGAAGGGCGGGACGCCCGCTTTTTCCCTGCATCCGCCGCCATGAAAATCACCGTCATCACCGTTTGCCGCAACAGCGCCGCCACTCTCCAGGACACCCTGGAAAGCGTGCTGGCGCAGTCCTGGACCGGCTATGAATACCTGGTCGTGGACGGCGGCAGCACGGACGGCACCCTGGAAATGCTTCAGGACGTTGAAGAGCGCTTCCACGGGCGGCTGAAATGGATTTCCGAACCGGACAACGGCATTTACGACGCCATGAACAAGGGTGTCCGCATGAGTTCCGGAGACGTCGTCGGCTTTCTGAACGCGGACGACTATTACCAGGACAACGGCGTTCTGGAAACCATTGCCGGAGCCTTCGCGCAGCACGGGACGGACGCCGTTCACGGCAACCTGCATTACATCAATGCGGCCCGGAAAGTCGTCCGGACATGGCGCGGAACGGACTACAAGCCCGGCTCCTTCCAGCGCGGATGGTGCCCGGCGCACCCCACGTTCTACTGCAAAAAGGACTGCTTCACCCGCTATGGCGGCTTTGACCCCTCCATCGGCAGCGCGGCGGATTTTGAGCTGATGCTCCGCTTTATTGAAAAGAACCGCGTCTCCACAGCCTATATCGACCGCAACATGGTCTTCATGCGCACCGGCGGTTCCAGCACGGCGGGATTGCGGGCCATCCTGCGCAATACGCGCCAGAACAGGCAGGCCTTCAGGAAAAACAGCCTTCCGTGCCCGTGGCACTACGGCGTCACCCGGCTGCTGTCCAAGGCGGGCACCACGGGCAATCCCGTCCGCTACTTTTTCCAAACCCGGTAATATCCCCTTTCACTGTCCCATTTGCCTTCCATGAACCTGCTCTTCTATTTTGACCATCCCATCCTGCCCCATGCGGGCGGAACGGAACGGGCGGCGTATCTTCTGGCGCAGGCCCTGTCACGGCACGGCCACCGGGTTTCCTTCCTGTCCCTCCGGGGCGCGGATTCACTGCCTGCGGAACCGCCTTATTTCCTCCTTCCCCGCACAGGCACGCTCTCCTGCGCGGAAAACAGGGAGTACGTGGAAACCCTGTGCGCCGGGCAGCAGACGGACTGCATCATCAACTGCGGAGCCAACCAGGACGACTCCTTCTTTTTCAGCCATGAGCGCCTTTCCGTCCAGGCGTCCATCGTCTCCTGGATCTCCTTTGACGTCCATACCGGGCTGGATTACTTTTCCGCCCTGCTCCGGAAGGATTTCAGCACCTGGGGCAACACCGTGAAAACGCTGCTGCGCCGGGCGCTCCTGCCGTACAAAAAGCATGTGGCCGTCAGCAACAAGAGGAGGAAATACAGGGACATGTTCCGCGGCTCGGACAAGGTGGTGTTCCTTTCCCCCCGCTACACGGAAGACGCCCTTCAACTGGCGGGCGAACCGGAAAGGGCGCGCCTGTACGCCATCCCCAACCTGCTGACCTATGATCCCGTGCAGCCCGGCCTTTCCGGGAAGGAAAACGCCGTTCTTTACGTGGGGAGGCTGGTGGATTCCCCCAAGAAGGCGGACCGCCTGCTGAAGGTCTGGAAAAGGGTGCAGCCCCTGCATCCGGACTGGCGCCTGTACCTGGTCGGGGACGGCCCGGAACGCGGCAACCTGGAACGGCTGGCGGCACGGCTGAACCTGGAAAACGTCCATTTTGAAGGAGTGCAGGACCCCGCGCCCTACTACCGGAAGGCCCGGATACTCTGCCTCACCTCCACGCACGAAGGCATGCCCATGGTGATTAACGAGGCCCTTTCCTACGGCTGCACCCCCATCGCCTTCAACAGCTTCCACGCTGCTGAAGATATGCTGCCGGACCGGGAGACGGGGCGGCTCATTCCGCCCTTCAGCCTGCGCCTCTTCGCCCGGGAGCTGGATGAGCTGATGAGCGGCCCCTACGTGCCGCCCAGCACCAGGGTATTAACCAATTATCAACCGGAAAAAGTGATTCCCCTCTGGATGGAATGCCTGCAAGAATAACCATGAGCAACATCGTCATCTATCTCCCTTACGAGCCTCTGGGCAAGCAGGGCGGCATGGAGCGCGCCACCCATGGCCTGGCTGAAATGCTGCGGGACGCCGGACACAGGGTTCTGCTGCTCTGCCGTGAGAAAAACAGGCTGGGGGAAACGTACTTTGCGCCCGTACCCCTCGCCTTCCTTCCTTCCGGCCTTTCCCGCAGCGGAGAGAGGGACTACCTGCTGAAACTGCTGCGGGAGGAAAAGACGGACGTGCTTATTGACCAGACGGAGGGGGGCGTCACGGGCCGCTGGGGCATCTTCCGCACGCGCACCCAGATGGAGGAGGCTCCCGTGAAGCTGGTCGCCGTGCAGCACAGCTCCCAATACTCCGCCCTGCGTTATTACCATCTTGTCCACAAGCGCCGGGGCGCCGCCTCCTTCTCCGGAAAATGCAGGGACTTCCTGTTCAACGCACTGGCGCTTCCCGTCAAGCGGCTCCGGGCGCGGCGGCTGCAAAAAAGCCTGTTCCGGGAACTGGCGGCCAATTATGACCGCATCGTCACTCTTTCCCGCGGCGGCATGGAGGAATTCCGGCTGCTGGCTCCCGGCACGCCTGCGGAAAAACTGGCGGCCATTCCCAACCCCGTCCCGCCGATTGAAGCACCGCCCCTGCCGCAGGAAAAGGAACAACGCGTCCTCTTCGTCGGCAGGCTGGACAACTCCGTCAAGGGCGTGGACAGACTGCTGAGGATCTGGGCGCGCGCCGGAAAATCCCTGCCGGACTGGCACCTGGACATTGTGGGAGACGGCCCGGATGCCGCCGCCCTGAAAGAACTGGCGGAACGCCTGCGACTTTCCAACGTTTCCTTTGAAGGCTTCCGGAACCCGGCCCCCTATTACCGGCGGGCCTCCATCTTCTGCATGACCTCCACGTTTGAGGGCTTCGGGCTGGTTCTGCCGGAAGCCATGCAGCACGGCTGCGTTCCCATGGCCTTCAACAGCTACGCCGCCGTGCGCGACCTCGTCATCCCCGGTGAAACCGGCATCCTGGCCCCCCCCTTTGACGAGGAGGAATACGCGCGCCAGCTCCTCCGCCTGATGCAGGACGCCCCCCTCCGCTCCGCCATGGCGCAGGCAGGCCCGCAGCATGCCGCCCCTTTCTCCCCGGCGAACGTCGTGCGGGAATGGAACTCCCTGCTTCAGCACTAACCGTCCACCTTTCAATGAAGATTCTCTTTTGTTTCATGGGCACGCTCAATCCATCCTGCGGCGGGGTGGAGCGCACCATGTGCAATCTGATTCATGAATTGCAGGCCCATGGGCATGAATGCGCCATCGTGAGCTGGTACCGGAACACCCCCTATGAGCCCTTTTCCGGGATTCAGAAAATCCTGCCCACTCCTTCCTCCCGGATAAGGGAGGAGCGGCAGGCGGCTTTCAGGCAGGCCCTGGAGGAACGGCAGCCGGATATCATCATTCATGACGGGGAACTGCTGGGGGCGGGAGCCCTGTTCCCCGGTCCGGCAGGCAGGAAGCGCCTTCTGGAAGCCTTTTCCGGGAAAACTCCCGCCATTGTCGACATGCACCACTCGGACATCCGCGGCCGCCTCCGCGCGCCTTTCCTGAAAAGGATGTATTACAACGTCACGTGGCGCAGGAATTTCTATCTCCGCATTTCGCAGGCGGACGCCTTCGTCGTCCTGTCAGAGTCCTTCAAACAGGACTTTTACGACTTTCTGCCGGGAGTCCGGAAGGAAAAAATCACCGCCATCCCCAACATGAATTCCTTTGAGAACGGGAGCATCCCTTCCGGAAAGGCCAGGGAAGTCCTGTTCGTGGGGAGGCTGGACAATCCAGTGAAGGGGGTGGACCGCCTGCTGAAGATATGGAGCATGGTCTGCCGCCGGGAACCCGGCTGGTTCCTGCGCATCGTGGGGGACGGACCGGACCGGGAATACCTGGCCGCGCTGGCGGAGGAATGCGGCTGCACCAACTATTCCTTTGAAGGAGCCACGGACCATCCGGAAGAATACTACCGCAAAGCCGGAATCCTGTGCATGACGTCCACCTTTGAGGGCTTCGGCATGGTCCTGATTGAAGGCATGCAGCACGGCTGTATCCCGATGGCCTTTGAATCCTTTACCGCCGTGCGGGACATCATTGAACCGGACCGGACCGGAATCCTGGTCCCTCCCTTTGACCTGGAGCAGTACGCCGCCCGGCTCCTGGACCTGATGAGGGACGGAGGGAAGAGGGAAGCCATGTCCGCGGCCTGCTTCCGGAGCAGCGGAAAATTCGGCAAATCCCGCATCGCCGGACTGTGGGAAAACCTGCTCTCCAAGCTGGCGGAAAAGCCCAGATGAACCGAACCCTTTCCGTTTACTCATGAATATCTGTTTCATCGCCTGGGAACGTTTCGGCGTGGGGGGAGTCTCCCGCGTCCTGACGCGCATCATGAATGCGCTGTGCCGGGAGCATGAAATCAGCGTGTACTGCCTGCGGCGCCCACCGCTGGAAAACGCGTACGGGCTGGATCTGGAGAACATCCGCTTTTTCCACCATGAAATGAACGTTTACGAGAAAATGAGGCGTTCCGTGATGGACAGGCTCGTCACCCGGACTCCTCTGTTCTCCTCCTCCGCAGGCGCCCGCGCGTACGCTTTCCTGCGGTACACGCATTCCTTTAAAAAGCGCCTCACCAGCCACATCAACCGCCACCAATATGACGCCGTCGTCTTCGGGTCCGGCTTTGAGGACTCCCTGCTGCTCGCCCTGCTCCGGCCGCGGCTTTCCCCCCGCACCAGAATCATCTCCTGGTCCCACGCGGCCTATGAAGATTACTTCGGGTTCAAGGGGCCCCATTTCTCCCGTTACTTCCGCCATGCGCTCAAGCGGTTCTACCACCGCTTCGACCAAATCGTCGTCCTGTCGGACCACGACAGGCGGAACTTTGAAACGCGCCAGCACCTGGCAACGCGGCGCATCTACAACCCGGCCAGCTTCACGGCGGAACGGCATTCCGCGCTGACGTCAAAAACGTTCGTCTTCGCGGGCTCCCTGTCCTCCCACAAGGGGGCGGACCTGGCCCTGGAGGCATTCGGGGAATTCAGCAGGAATAACGGGGAATGGAACCTGCACGTGTACGGAGACGGCCCCCTGCGCCCGTGGATGGAGGAATTCATCCGGGAACACGGCCTGCAATCCCGCGTTCGCCTGCACGGCAGCCACACAGCCATGGAGCGGGAATACCCCAAACACGCCATTCTGCTCTTCCCCTCCCGGTGCGAGGGCTTCGGCCTCGTGCAGATTGAGGCCATGAGCTGCGGCCTCCCCGTCATCGCCGCAGACATCCCCATCTGCCGGGAACTCATACGGGACAGCGGAGCGGGGCGCCTGTTCCCCGCCGGGGACAGCCGCGCCCTGTGCGGCGCCATGCACGCCATGGCCGGGGAGGATTTGGCCCCGTACGCGCGGAAGGCGCGCGCGCAGGAACAATTTTTCACGCTGGAACGGATTATCCGCGAATGGAACGGCATGCTCAAGGAGGTGAACCCATGAAAAAGCTTCTTCTGCTGGAACCTGTCCGCAAAAAGGGGAACCACCAGTTCTTCATGGACTGGTTTGCCCGGGCGTGGCAGGCCTGCGGGGGCGGCATCAAGCGCAGGCGCCCCCTTCCCTGGCCCGCGCTGCTGGCCGTGGCCCGGCTGAAGCTGTCCGCCAACCTGCTCCCGCTTTCCTCCCGCCGGAACGCCCTGCTGGTCCCCGGCGCGGGCTATCCGGACTCCTTCGCATGGCCGCATGCCTACACGCATGAAATCATCCCCATGCTGTGGGACGTCTGGCCGCGGTACTGGCCGCGCCTCATCTCCTCCCTGAAGCGCCACCACGTCCGCACCTTCCTGTGCACCTCCTCCCAGGTCTGCGAACACGTCCGGAAGGAACTGCCCCGTATCCGGACCGTCCACGTTCCGGAAGGCATTGACCCGGCGGGCTACCTGCCCGGAAAGGACCTCCGGGAAAGGCCCGCCGATATTCTGGAGCTCGGCAGGCAGATGCCCTTCTTCCACCGCGCCGCCGTCCGGGCCTGCCGGGAACATCCCGAATGGGTCCATCTGTTCCCCGCCGCGGAGGGTCCCCTCCTGTTCCCGGACTTCCGCTCCCTCTGCGAGGGGCTGGCCTCCGCAAAAATCACCGTCTCCTACCCCCGCTGCGATACGCACCCGGCCATGGCCGGAGAGGTGGAAACCCTGACCCAGCGCTACTGGGAATGCATGCTGTCCCGCACGCTCCCGGCAGGCAGGGCCCCGCAGGAACTGGTCAACCTGCTGGGGTACAATCCCGTCGTTGAAATAAGCGAACGGAACGCCCATGAACAAATCACGAACCTTTTAACGAACATTTCCTCCTATCAGGACCTGGTGGATAAAAACTACCGGGCGGCCTGCGAGCACGCTCCCTGGGAAGCGCGGATAGCCTCCCTGCTCCCGCAGCTGGAACGCCTGGGCTACCGGATAGGAACGCCTTCCCCGTCCGCATGAATTTCCCCTGAACAGCATGGCATCCCTTCTGCAATACATCAAGAAACACGGAACCTGGTCATTCCTGGTAATGGCGGCGATTGCCTCCACCATGACGGGCGCCATTTCCTTTCTTGCCCCCCTGTATCCGGTGATGCTGGCGGTGGCCGCTGCGGTGTGCGTGACGAAAATGAAGAAGACCAGCATGCCCCTGGTCATCATGGCGGCGGCATGCGTCCTCAGCCTGGCGTTCAACCATCCGCCCGCCATTTTCAAGCCCTGGTACCGCCTGGCCTATTTCCTTCTCCTCCTGCTGGCGCTTACCCCGCTGACTTCCTCCCGCCTGTTGAACGCGTTCCGCCTGAACCTGTTCCTCTGGCTCATGCGCTTCTGCGTCTTCATCGGGGCCGGCTCCTTCATCGGCTACTTCCTGGGCATCAACTACATGCGCTACAATACCAGTGAGATGATCAATGTGGGGGGCCTCTTCGGGGGGCTGGTCTGGCAATCCATCACGCTGGGCCTGCTCGCCGGGCTGGGGCTGGTTTATCTGACCGTCCTCCATCTGGAAAACCGGGATTCCGGCAGGAAGGAGACCAAGCTCCGCCTGGGCCTGATGGTCGCGTGCCTGGGCTCCATCCTGCTTTCCGCCTCCCGCTCCGCCCTGGTAGCCACCCTGATGGGGGTGGGGTACGTCTTCTTCATGTACTTCAGGCATGCCCCCAAAAAGCTTTTCCGGGCGCTGCTCGCCCTGTTCTTCCTGGGCATTCTGCTGGTGCCCTTTGTCCAGCACTTCGGCGCCAACACGCTTGCCAAGCAGCAGGCCAACCTGAGCATGGGGAGCGCCATGTCCTCCCGCACCCAGTTGTGGGAAGACCGCGCGACGGAGTTCCTTTCCTCCCCCCTGTACGGCGTGGGGTTCGCCTCCCAGAAAATCATTTCATTCAAGCAATCCCTGGTGACCGGCATCATTGAACCGGGCACGTCCTACGGGGCCGTGTTCGCCATGACAGGCCTGCTGGGGGGAATTCCCTTCCTCTTCATCCTGTTCGGCAACCTGCTCAAACGCCCGTTCCGCGCGCCGGGCTCTCCGCCCGTTTCCCCGGCGCAGGCGGCCCTGGCCCTCTTCGCCGTCCACATGATTGCGGAAGGGTACGTCTTTGCAGCCGGTTCCGGACTTTCCGCCGTCTTCTGGGCCGTCATCGGGGGGGCCCATGCGTACCGCAACCTGCCCAATGGAGGAAAATAACACCATGCAATTCGTCTTCTGGCAAAACATGATCAGCATCCACCAGTCAGCCCTCATCAAGGCGCTGGCCCGGGAGCACGGCGTCCTGCTGGCGGTCCAGACGGACTTTGAAGGGGAGAGGGAATCCAGCGGCTGGACGGTGCCGGACATGGGGAACGCCCGCATCCTCATCTCCCCGGACGCCCGGACGGTGGAGGAAACCCTGCGCGCCCATCCCGCGGCCGTCCACGTCTTTTCCGGCATCAGCACCTACCCGATGGTTTACGCGGCGTTCAAGCAGGCCGTCCGCCGCGGCCTGAAAACCATGGTGTACGCGGAACCCTACCGCCGCCAGGGCTGGCGCGGCTTGCTCAGGAGCGTCAAGTACCGCTTTCTCCGCCTGCGGTACGGGAAAAAAATCGCGGCCCTGCTGGCGACGGGGCGGCTGGGTGTGGAATGCTACCGCCGCGCCGGATTCCCGGCGGACTCCGTCTTTGAATGGGGCTATTTCACGGAATCAGCCGCATCCGCGGCTGGCGCGGAAACTCCCGCCATGGCTCCCCCCGCTCCCGGGGAAAAGCCCGATCTCCTGTTCGTGGGCCAGCTCATCCCCCGGAAGAACCTCCTGCCCTTCCTCCGCGCGGCCCGGCAATGCCGCGGCGCCTTCCGCCGCTGCCTCGTGGCGGGGGACGGCCCGCTGCGGGAACAGGCCGCCCTGGAAACGGAGGACTGCGGACAGATTTCCCTGCTCGGCACGCTGGGGAATGAAGAAACGCGCCGCCTGATGCGGCAGTGCGACCTGCTCGTCCTCCCCAGCCTGTTTGACGGGTGGGGCGCCGTGGTGAATGAGGCGCTCCAGTCCGGCATGAGGGTGCTGTGCTCCACGGCGTGCGGAGCCGCCAGCCTGCTTGACGGCCGCCAGCGCGGCGGCTCCTTTGACCCGGACCGTCCGGAAAGCCTGCGCCGCGCCCTGCGGGAATGGCTGGACAAGGGCCGCCTCTCCCCCGCGGAACGGAAGGCCATCGCCGCGTGGGCGGAACAAACCATCAGCGGAGCCGCGGCGGCCCGCTATCTGGTCCATATTGTTCATTATACGGAAGGCCGGGAAGAAAACCGCCCCGCAGCTCCCTGGGCTCCCCTCAAGGAAACGGCATCATGAAGATCCTGCACACCATCGCCTCCATGGCCTCCCAGTCCGGGGGAACCACGGCCTGCACCCGCGAACTGGTGCAGGCCCTGAACGACCTCGGCTGCGCTACGGACATCCTCACCGTGGAAGACAGGGCCGGGAGTCCCGCGGAAGAGGAAAGCTCCTTCATCCGCGCCGTCCCCAACGACCTCTGCACCCCTCTGGGCATTTCCATGAATCTGCGCCGCCGGCTCGGAGCCTGGCGGGACTACGACCTTTACCACACCAACGGCCTGTGGCTGGACGTCAACCACGCCACCTGCGCGCAAGCCCGGAAAACGCGCAAGCCCTGCGTGGCCTCCCCCCACGGCATGCTTTACCCGCAGGCGCTGGCCATCAAGCCGTGGAGGAAAAAGCTCATGCTGGCGCTGGGCCACCGCCGGGACCTGGCGCAGGCGGACTGCCTTCACGCCACCTGCCGGGAGGAAGCGCGGCACCTGCGCGAACTGGGCTTTGCCAACCCCGTGGCGGTCATCCCCAATCCGGTGGCCGTGCCTTCATGGATTGGCCAGATCCGGCGGAGCGCGGGAGAGCGTTTCCGCGCCGGGTTCCTGGGCCGTTTCCACCCCATTAAAAATCTGGAAAGCCTCATCCGGGCCTGGGGCAGCCTCAACCTCCGGGACGCGGAGCTCCTTCTCATCGGGGACGGCCCGGAGGACTACGCAGCGCAGTTGAAACGGCTGGCGGCGGAAGTGGGCGGCCCCGGCATCCGCTTTACGGGCTTCGCCGCGGGGAGGGAGAAATACGAACTGCTCGCCTCGCTCAACGTCCTCTGCGCTCCCAGCCATCAGGAAAACTTCGGCATGAGCATTGCGGAAGGTCTGCTGGCGGGAACGCCCGTCATCGCCAGTAAAGGAACGCCGTGGGAGGAGCTGGATACCCGCCGATGCGGCTGGTGGCGCGACAACAGCCCCGCCGCCCTGGCTGCCGCGCTGGAAGAAGCCTTCAACCTCACGCCGGAGGAAAGCCGCGCCATGGGGGACCGCGGGCGCAGCCTCATCATGGAAACCTACGCCTCGCCCCAGGTGGCCGCCAGCATGAAACGCCTGTACCGTTACCTGCTGGGGCAGGAACCCAAACCGGAATTCGTCGACCTTTCATGAACCTCCTCTTTCTGCTTGGGAAATTCCCCTCCATAGGCGGCGTGGAAACCGTCACCGCCATTCTGGCGAACGAATTCTCCGCACGGGGCCATGAGGTGCATGTGGTCTCCTTTGAACAAGTGACGGAGACGCCCTCCCCCGCGCTGGACAGCCGCGTCACCCTGCACCGGCTGGGCTATCCTGTCTCCAGCCAGGCCAATCTCGCCGCCCTCCGGGACCTCCTCTCCTCCCGCCGCATTGACATCGTCATCAACCAGTGGTGCCTGCCCTTCCACGTCACCCGGCTGTGCCGGAAGGCCATGCGGGGCCTCTCCTGCCGCCTGCTGGCCGTGCACCACAACGCCCCGGACTGCAACGCGCGGCTGGAAGGCCTCAGAATGCGCATGGCCCGGGCGGGGAATCCGGTAAACAGGGCCTTCCTGCGCCTCCTGCTGAAAGGCTGCGCCATGGCTACCGGGGCCAGCCTGCGCTACGTTTATGCCCATAGCGACCGTTACATCCTCCTTTCCGACAGCTTCCACCGGGCCTTCCGGAACATCACCGGACTGAAGAATACCGGGAAACTCCTGACGATTCCCAACCCCGTCACCGTGGAAAACCGGGAATTCCGCTATGATCCGGCCTTCAAGAAGAAGGAGCTTCTTTTTGTGGGGCGGCTGGAACCCAACCAGAAGAGAGTCTCCCGCGTGCTGGAAACGTGGGCCCTGCTGGAACCCCGCTTCCCGGACTGGACCCTCCGCCTGGTGGGGGACGGCCCGGAAAAGGAAGCCCTTCAGGCATTCTGCGCGGAGCGCCGCCTGGAACGCGTCTCCTTTGAGGGCTTCCGGAACCCGGCCCCGTATTACGAACAGGCCTCCCTGCTCCTTCTGGCCTCGGAATACGAGGGACTGCCGCTCGCCGTGGTGGAGGGCATGTCCTTCGGCGCCGTGCCTCTTCTCTACGGGAGCTTCTCTTCCGCGTATGACCTGGTGGACCACGGGCAGAACGGCTACATCCTGCCGGCGTCCGGCGGGTTCCAGGCGCGGCAGATGGCTGACATGGCCGCCGAGCTGATGCAGTCCCCCGCCGCCCTGCACGCCATGGCGCGGGCAGCCGCCGCCAAAAGCCGGGAATTCACGCGGGAACACGTCGTCCGCCAGTGGGAGGAAGTCTTCCGCAATAATACGCCCACCCCCTAGCAGAACTTCATTCAGCCACCTCATGGAACAGACACGGAAAAACACGGACACAGCGTTCACCATCAGCGGCAGGCTCCTGGCTTCCTGCGCCGTGGCCTATATGGCTCTGCCCACCATCCTCTTCCTGCTGGGCTGGGTCAGGCCCCTGTTCTCCGTTCCGGCGGCCATGGCCGTGGCGGCGGCTTCCGTCCTGCTGTGCGTGAAGCTCCCGGTCCCCACGCTTCACTTCACCAGGCGGCAGCTGGCCGTTTACCTCTGCGCCCTTCTTCTTTCCCTCCTGTGGCTGCTGGCGGGAGGAATAACGGGGGTGGCCCTCCAGCACGCGGACTTCGTGGTCCGCAACCCCATTTACGAAACACTCATCCGGTGCGACTGGCCGCTGGCGGAAGCGGACGGCAGGCACTTCATCTACTACCTCGCCTTCTGGCTGCCTCCGGCCCTGATATGCAAATGCTTCTCCTGGTCGGACGTCTTCATCGCCAACTATGTCCTGACCGCCTGGATTGAACTGGGCCTGGCGCTGGCGCTCACGGTCCTCTGGGGCAAATTCCGCATGGCCACCCTGCTCTTCCTGGTCCTGCTCATCTTCCAGGGCCCGCTGGACGGCGTGGTCAGATGGAGCGTTCATTTATTCAACCCGCAGGGGCAGACGGCCCATGAACTCTACCTGACGGTGCTGGCCTTCTTCGGCGGCGTGGCCCCCACCATGCAGCTCCATTACACCTTCCACCACACCACGCTGCTGTGGCTGTTCCTCGCCATGGCGGTTGCCTGGGACATACCGCCACGGCACCAGCTCTTCCTGGCCTCCCTGTGCCTGCTGGCCTCCCCCATCGGTTCGCTGGGCCTGCTGGTCTTCATTGCCGTCCGCGCGCTGGTCCGCCGCATTCCCGCCAGGCAGTACTTCTCCTCCTGGACGGTGCTGGCGGGCGGCGCGCTCGTCCTGCTGGCCGGAATCTACTTCACGAGCAGCAACGGGAACAACCGCATCCGCCTGACCTGGGAGGACTCCCCCTTTGACCTGCTCCGGCACGGCGGCTGGAAATTCTGGGGCGCGCTGGCCGGGTCCTGGCTGCTGACGGTTGGAGCTCCGGCGGTCCTCCTGTTCCGCCGGTTTAAAAAAGACGACCTCTTCTGGACCGCGCTGGCCGTTCTGACCCTCACCTACTTCATTTACATAGGTTCCGTGGGCGGCTACAATGAGTTCTGCTACAAGGCCTCAAGCGTCAGCTTCTTCTGCCTGGCCCTCCTTTTCACCCGCATCTTTGCGGAGCCGGTGGGCACCCGCCCGTGGCGCGCATGGTGCGTCTGCTATCTGGCGCTGGCGGCCCTGCCCAGCCTCTCCGTCTTCGCCAAGGCCGCGCCCACGCTCGCCTTCACGGAATCCGCGCGGCTTGCCAACATGCAGCGTCTGTGGGAGGGCCACCTCCACCACCCGGAGCATCCCTGGAACGCCCCGCTATGGGGCAGCGGAGAGGGAGCCGCCTTCCGGGCCGCCTATTTCCAGAAAGCAGGGGAATCCGCGGACGGCCCCCTGCGCCCCTTCTCCACCGGAATGAGAACAGACGCGGAACCTTCCGCCGCCCCGGCCTCCCGGCCCTGAACGCCTTTCACCATTCAAACGACATCCTCCCGCCATGAACCTGTCCCGTTACCAGGAACACTACTCCCTCAGCCACCGCCTCAAACGGTACGGCTGGTACGTCATCAACCGGACCCTCTTCCGGATGATGGCCACCAACGCCATGAAGGTGCCCCGGAATCTGCTGCTGCGCCTGTTCGGGGCAAAAATACCGCTCGTCTCCCTCGTGTACCCCAGCAGCAGGATATGGGCGCCGTGGAACCTCTCCATGGGGGAATATGCCTGCATCGGCCCGGATACGGAAATCTACAACAAGGCCCCCATCTCCATCGGTAGCCACGCCGTCATCTCCCAGGGAACCTTCCTCTGCACGGCCTCCCATGACATTTCAGACCCCGGCCACGCCCTCGTCACCGCCCCCATCACCGTGGAAGACCGGGCCTGGGTGGCGGCGCAGGCCTTCGTGGGCATGGGGGTGACAATAGGCACGGGAGCCGTGGTGGGAGCCCGCAGCGCCGTCTTCAGGGACGTGGCCCCCTGGACGGTAGTGGGAGGGAACCCGGCCAAGTTCATCAAACAACGCACGCTCCGCTGAACCATGCTCGACCTCTCCGTCATCATCCTTGCCAAGAATGAGGAACTTCACATCCGCCGCTGCCTGGAGAACATCCTCCCGGCGGCCAAAGAAGTTTTCGTCATTGACTGCTTTTCCACGGACAACACCGCCGCCATCTGCCGGGAATACCCCCGGGTGCAGGTCATCCAGCACGAATGGCCCGGCCTCTACGCCCCGCAGTTCAACTGGGCGCTGGACCACTGCCCCATCACCACCGCCTGGGTTCTGCGCCTGGACGCGGACGAGTGGTTCATGCCGGAAGCCCTGGAAGAACTGAAGGAAAAATTGCCCGCCCTTCCCCCGGACGTCACCGGAGTCATCCACAAGCGCAGGCACATCTTCCTGGGCCGGTGGATGAAGCACGGCGTTTACCCGGTCAAGCTGCTGCGCCTGTTCCGTTACGGAGCGGCCAGATGCGAACAGCGCCATATGGACGAGCACATGGAGCTCAGCCGCGGGCGCGCCGTGGAATTCGAGCACGACTTCGTGGACGAGAACCTGAACGGACTGGGCTGGTGGGCGCACAAGCACGTGGACTACTCCGCCCGGGAGCTGGCTGACCTGGAAGACATTCTTTCCTCCGCTGCGGCGAACTCCGGCATCAACGGGCAGGCGGAAAGGAAGCGCGCCATGAAGGAACGCTACGCCCGGCAGCCTCTCTTCTGGCGCTCCTTCGCCTACTTCTGCTACCGCTACTTCCTCAAGCTGGGTTTTCTGGACGGACGGGAAGGATTTTTGTGGCATTTCATGCAGGGTTGGTGGTACAGGACCCTCGTGGACGCCCGGCAATTTGAGAAACAGAAAAAAGGCTCCGGCAAGACGGCGCGCTGACCCCCATTTCTTCCCGCTTTTCCATGAATCCCTTCTTTTCCATCATCATTCCCGTTTACCGTTCCGGCCCCTTTCTCCGGGATTGCCTGGATTCCGTCAGGAACCAGGCCATGACGGACTGGGAATGCATCTGCATCAATGACGGCTCTCCGGACGGGAGCGGCGCCATTCTGGACGAATACGCCCGGAAGGACGCGCGCTTCACTGCCATCCACCAGGAAAACCGCGGCGTGAGCGCCGCCCGCAACGCGGGCCTTTCCCGGGCGCGGGGAACCTGGACCGCCTTCGTGGACGGGGACGACTCCGTGGAGCCGGACATGCTGGCCTGCCTTCATGACGCCGCCCTCCGCACGCCGGAAGCCGCGCTCCACTGCTACGGAATCAGCAAGGACTTCCACACGGGCTGCCGCCTTACCCGCACGGAAACCGCGCTGCCCAGCCGGGACCAGTACATTCCCGCGGAAGAAACGGGCGCCTTCCTGCGCTACCTGCTGACCAGCCTGGACATGGAATCCTCCTGCAACAAACTGTTCCGCACGGAGCTTCTGGAAAAAAACGGCATCCGCTTCAACGCCTCCGCGGTGGTGTTTGAGGACTTCCAGTTCGTCCTGGACTACCTCTCCGCCTGCGCTCCGGGCATCAGCCTGGTGAAAAGGGCCTTCTACCACTACCGGGCGCGGGAGGAGGAAAACGGCGCGGCCAAGCGCAGCCGCTTCAACCTCGTGCAGGACATAGACATGCTGGCAGCCAAATTCCTGGCGTGGACGGACACGCTGGCCCTCCCGCAGGAAGACGTTCTCGTGGTCAAAGGCTACATCCTGCAAAAAATCAACGTGATCTTCCACGCCCTCCAGCAGCAGTCCTACGCCGCCCGCAAGGCGGTGTTCCGGGACTTCCTCTCCAGCGGACTGGCCGCGCGCGGGGCTGACCTGCGCCTGTGCGGCCCCTACTTCCACCTGGTCTGCCGCCTGCTGGCCGCACGCAGGTACCGCATGGCCCATCTCCTGCTGAAAACAAGGCATCTTTAACGCCTCATGCGCCACTCAACCGTTTTTTTCCGCCGCCCATTTTCCAGCCATGCAAGCAGCCATTGACAGCGCCATTCCCCCGCCCGCAGCCGCGCCCGGCAGGGGCCGGATTCCGCAAGTGGACTACCTCAAGGGAATTCTCATCACCCTAATGGTCCTTTTCCACCTGTCCTGGTTCTCCACGCACTACCTGGACGTCACGCGGTACGTGTACGTCTTCCACATGTCCGGCTTCATCATCCTTTCCGGCTTCTTCGCCAATACCGGCAAGACTCCGGGCCAGTTCCTGAAAACGTGGCTGGGCATTCTGGCGCCGTACCTGGTCTTTGAATCGCTGTACTACCTGGCCCTGTCCCATCTGCCCGCCTCCGTTCCCGCCAGCAACCGGCTGGACCCGGCGTTCCCCGCCTTCTGGAAGGCGCTGCTGCTGGCCCCCGCCGGAACGTACTGGTACCTCTACCTGCTGGCCGTGTGCCTGCCCGTTTACTACGCCGTCTCCCGCATTCCCCGCCTGTCCCCTCCGGCCCGGCTGGTCGTATGCGCCGCCCTCCTGGCCGCCGTCTCCTGGTTCAATCCGGCGTTCCAAATAATTCACGCCGCTTACTTTCTCCTGGGGGCTTTCTTCCGGATGACCGGGCTCCCCATCCTGAAATGCTTCTTCCCCACCCTGTGGGCGGCTGTCCCCGCCGCCGCGCTCTGCCTCCTTTTCCCCCTCCCCGCCCGGGACAGCATGCTGGGGCTCTGCCTCTGCATGCTCACGCTCAGCTTTCTGGTAAAAACCTGCGATTCCGCAGGCAGGGCCATCCGGGAACTGTTCGCCTACCTGGGCAGGAATTCCCTGTCCATCGTCATCTTTTCCCCCGCCTTCACGCTCCTGTGCAAGCCGCTGGTCCCGGTGCTGGCCTTTGATTCCAGCAGAATCTGCTTTGCCGCCCTGTCCGTGGCGCTGGTGCTGGCGGCCTGCCTGGGAGTCACCAGATTATGCGATGCCCTGGGCTGGAGCAGGTTCCTGTTCCTCAAAAAGAAGATGTACTCCCCCCTCGCCCTTTCCGTTGAACCCGCCGCCCCCCTGACTTTCCCTTCATGACCCCGGACGCGCACACCCCCCTGTTCAGCATCATCATCCCGGTGTACCGGAATGAAAAGCAGCTTGCGGCCTGCCTGGACTCCGTCAGGAACCAGACCCTGGCGGGCTGGGAATGCCTCTGCATTGACGACGGCTCTACGGACGGCAGCGGCGCGATTCTGGATGAATACGCCCGGAAGGACGCGCGCTTCCGCGTCATCCACAAGCGGAATGAAGGGGTGTCCGCGGCGCGCAACCTGGGGATAAGCCTGGCGCATGCCCCGCATCTGGCGTTTGTGGACGCGGACGACCGGCTCCTCCCGGAAACGCTCCAGGCCTGCCATGAAACGATGCGGGAGACCGCAGCGGACATGGTCGTCTTCGGCGCAAGCCTCGTTTCCTGCGCGGCGGAATGGACGGGCTTCATGTCCCCCTCCATCCGTCCCCTGCCTCCGGATTCCACGGCTGTTTTCCACGCGGGAACACCGTTTGTGGAAAACAACAACATTCCGGCCTGCTGGGCCAAGATATATAAAAAGGAAATTCTGATTAAAAATAAAATTAAATTCCCGGAAAACGTCAAATTTGCGGAAGATCTTTATTTCACGGCGCAATGTTTCTGCCATTGCAGCTCCGTAACCGTCATCAACAAGCCTTTTTATCAATATTCCGCCGACGGAGAAACAGGGGTTACCAGCAATTTCTTCAACCGGAAAAGGCCTCTGGAGGATTACATGAACGCCCTTCGCGCCATCCTGGACCTGAGCAACTGCATTGACGGGCGTTCCCCGTACAGCAGCAACTATTTCCAGCGGAGCCGGAGCCTCCTGGTCCTGTTCAGGCTTTGCTATGCCAACTATAAACTTCTTGCGGATAGAATAAAAAGCCTTTACCCCGACCGGGAAAAGGCCATACGGAAAGAAGCTTTTTCCGCCTTAAAAAAATATGTGACGCTTGTCAACCTGCCGCGGATACTTTACTTTTCCCTCAAATCAAATTACGGGCACCTGCTCGGGAACCTGCTGGCCAACAAGAAATAAATTCCACATGAATGAAATCAAGACGGGGGCCTGCATTAATTACATATCCATCATCGTCAGGCTGGCGACGCAGTTCTTTCTGACCCCGTTTACCCTGTCCAGTCTGGGAGAGAATGAATACGGCATTTTCATGCTCAGCAATTCCGTGATTGCGTGGCTGTCCCTGACGGACTTCGGCCTGGGGGTGACCGTCAACAAATACATCGCCACCTATCACGCGAAAAAGGAGAACGACCGGGAGGCCCATTTCCTGGGACAGGCCATGATGCTCTTCTCCTTCCTGGGGCTGCTCACCTTCGCGGCGGGCATGATCTGCTACGTGAACCTGGGCGCCCTGTTCCCCAATCTGTCCGGGCCGGAGCTTGACACCCTGAAAATCCTGTACCTGCTGACGCTGGGCAACATCATCCTGGCCTTCCCCCTGCGGCCGCTGTCCTGCGTGCCTGGGTCCTACATGAAATTCATCGTTCCCGGACTGGTCAGCCTGGGCCTCTCCCTCTTCAATACGCTTCTTACGGTCCTGCTCCTGGTGTGGGGGTACAAGGCGATCGCCCTCACCGTCCTGGGCGTGGGCATCGGCGTAGCCAGCCTGGCGTGGGGAACGTATTACACCATCCGCTGCCTGGGCGTGCGCATCATTTTCCGCAAGCCTGACTGGAAGCTGTACCGGGAGATGTTCACCTTTTCCTTCTGGATTCTGCTGAACCAGCTCATGGACCTGTTCTACTGGCGGGCGGGCACTCCCATCCTGGCAAGGACGGCGGGCGCCCAGGCGGTCACCCTGTTCACGCTGGGAATCTCGTTCTCCCAGTACTTCATGACGGCTTCCACCGCCATTTCCGGAGTCATTGCCCCCAAAATCATGCAGATGGTGGCCCTGGATTCCACCAAGGAGCAGCTCACCCGCATGATGATACGGGTGGGGCGCCTTCAACTGGCCCTGCTGAGCGTCATCCTGGTTTCCTTCATCAGCTGCGGCCACGACTTCCTGCACCTGTGGGTGGGGAAAACCATCGGGGACCAGACAGGCACGGTCTGGGTGGGGGCCGTCATTGTGCTGCTCCCCCTGCTGGTTCCGCTGACTCAAAACACGGGACTCGCCATCCTCCAGGCCCTCAACATCCACAAGGGGAGGGCCATCATCCTCTTTTACTCCTCCCTGCTCTGCGTCATCCTGGGCTACTTCATCTCCCTGTACTACGGCACCATCGGAATGTTCATCGGCACCGCCATTTCCCTGTTCATCGGCCAGGTGCTGATGATCAACCGCTACTACGCCCGCACCGCCGGTCTGGACATGAGGCTCTTCTTCCGCCGCACCTACGGGCCCCTGCTGCTGCCCTCCGCCGTCATGATCCTGGCGGGGCTGGGAGCGGTTGCCCTGCTAACGCTGGACAACTGGTTCTCCTTCCTGGCCTTCGCCTTCTGCTACGGCCTCCTGGCCGTGGGAACCATCTGGTTCTTCTACCTCAACCGGGATGAACGGGACATGTTTCTCGGCCCCCTGCAAAAACTGATTCCTTCCCGCCATGATAAAAACTGATGCCCCGCCTGAGCTCTCCACCCTGTGCACGGGCTGCTCCGCCTGCGCCAACATCTGCCCCAGGGACGCTATTTCCATGAACTGGAGCCCCTCCGGCTTCTTAACGCCCGCGGTTAATCTGGAAGCGTGCGTCCACTGCGGCCTCTGCACCAAAACCTGCCCGGACCTGAATCCGCCCGCACGGCCCCCCCAGGCGTTTGACGAGCCCAGGGCATACGCGGCCTGGGCGCTGGACGAGGCCGTGCGCCTGAACTCCTCCAGCGGAGGCGTATTCACCATCCTGGCCCGGCATATTCTTGCACAGGGAGGCGTGGTCTACGGCGTGGCGTGGAACACGGACGGGGAACTTTCCGTCCGCCATGTGCGCCTGGACTCCCTGCCGGAGCTCAAGCTCCTGAACGGCAGCAAATACCTTCAGGCGGACCCCGGCCACGCCTACCGGGACATCAAGAAGGACCTGAAAGAGGGGAAAACGGTCCTGTTTTCCGGGACGCCCTGCCAGGCGGCGGCCCTGAGAGCCTATCTGAAAAAGCCCTGGGACAGCCTCTTCATCATTGACATCGCCTGCCACGGCGTACCCTCCAAAAACCTTTTTGACGCGTACCGGCAGGATTATGAACGGAGCACGGGCCGGCAGATAAGCTGCATCAACTTCCGGGACAAAACCCACGGCTGGAATCACTACTCCGTGATGAAATTCCACCGGGACGGCTCCGGTTCCGGCGCGCGCATTTATACGGAAGACCTTTTCATGCAGGCGTACCTGTCAGACATCTGCCTGGGGGAAGCATGCTACAACTGCCCGCATGCTTCCGGCCCCCGCACCAGTGACCTGACCCTGGCCGACTTCTGGGGCGCGGGATACTTCCATCCCAAGTGGGATGACTCCAGGGGAATCTCCCTGGTTCTGGCAAACACCTCCCGCGGGGAAGAACTTTTAAACCAATGCGGGAAGGAGCTCTTTCTGCACCGGGAGAACTGGCAGGCCGTCAAACACACCAACAGGGGCATCCGGCGGCAGCCTGCCTTCCCCTCCCGGCTGGCGCGCCGGAACTTCCTCCGGGACCTCCGGCAGAAACCCTTCACGGAAGCGGTGGCGCAGCACACGGCCCGCTTCAAACCCCGGGCGGAGGTGGGCCTGCTGGGCGTCTGGATGACGTGCAACTATGGAGCCGTGCTCACCTCCTTCGCCCTTTACCGGCTGCTGGAGCAAATGGGAAAAAGCGTTTCCCTGATTGATTTTTCCTTTACGGAGCGCCAGAAAGACCCTGCGACGGTATTCAGGAAATTCCTGGTCCGGGAGCGCATTTCCACAACGCCGCTGCACTCCCTGGACTACGCCTACCACTTAAACGACCAGTTTGACACGTTCATGGTAGGCTCCGACCAGGTGTGGAACCAGGGTTTCATGGGGCACTTCTTCTTCCTGGACTTCGCCAGGGGGGAGAAACGGAAAATCGCCTACGGGCCGTCCATGGGGCAGTTGACGGAACCTTCCGGGAAATATCTTAAAAAAACGGCCATGCTACTCAAACGGTTCGATGCCGTTTCCGTCCGGGAAAAACCGATGGTGGAGCACCTCAAGCGGCACTATGGGCGTGAAAGCGCCTGGGTGATGGACCCCGTCTTCCTGCTGGGCAGGGAACGCTGGGAGGAGCTGGCACGGCAGGCGCCTCCGGCGGCCAAAGGCCGCATCGTCTCCTACATCCTGGACCCGGCGGCGGAAAAAAGGAAGCTCCTGCTGGACGCCTCCTCCAAACTCGGGCTCCCCCTGCTGAACATGGTGGACATCCAGAAAAAGGAGGTGGACAACCTCGGCAGGCTGAACCTGCCCAATACCATGAAGGAAGCCACGTTATATGAATGGCTCGGCAACATCCTCCACTGCGAGTTTTTCATTACGGACTCCTTCCACGGCGTCTGCTTCGCCCTGATCTTCAACAAGCCGTTCTTGTGCATCAACAATCCCATGCGCGGCTCCGGGCGCTTCCACTCCCTGCTGAACCTTCTCCGGCTTCAGGACCGCATGCTGCCCGAAGACGCGGAAGCCCTGCCGGAGAACGTCCCGCTCACGATGGACTACGCTCCCGTCAATGAACTGCTGGAACAGAAAATCTCGCAATCCCGGGAATGGCTTCAGCAGGCGTTCTCCGGGGAAAGGGATGCCACCCTGGCAGAATACAGCCGCCTGACGGAGAAAAAACTGACCAGGAGACCGCCGTCCCGGTGGGGGCGGCTCAGGAAAAAAGGAAGAAAACTCCTGGCACGGGCGTACCACCGCATCCGCAGATCATGACGCCCGGACGGTTCCCTACCTTCCGCCCTTCATTAACTTCAACCCTCTGCCAACTCAATATCCGGCTCATGCCGCAGAAAAACTCCCTTCCCATGGAAATCCCTAAAAAACGTGTCGCATGGATTGACGTGTCGCGGGTGCTTGCAGCGCTCCTGATCATGTACGTGCACCTGTCCTCCCCCTTGCTCAAGACAACGGGCATCCACCTCTTCTACAACGGCAGGGTTCCCTTCTTCCTGGTGCTGGCCGGCTACTTTCTGGCAAGAAACATCACCTGGAACAAGGCCCTTGACCGGGCTTTATGGCTGTTCATCCCGTACATGATCTGGAACGTGCTGTACTTGTTCCTTCTCTCCCTCCCTGCCGGCAGCTCCTTCCAGCTTGCGGACCTGGCCGGCATCCGGGACGTCTTCCTGCCGGGCATGGACCTCTTCTCCTTTGGGAGCGAGTCCCCCGACGTTCCCCCCATCGGCCCCTCCTGGTTTCTGCGGGACATCATCATTCTTACCCTGCTGACGCCGCTGCTGGCCCGCATTAAAATACTGCTGCTGCCCGCGCTGCTCCTCTTTTTCTCCTTCTGCAACATGGCTCCCGATCCCCTGGTGACGCTCTCCGTGGGGTCCTGCGCCTTCTACCTGCTGGGCGTCGTGCTCAGTTCCCGCCGGATTGACGACATCCATCTGGTGCTGAACAAAAAATTCGGCGTCGTCTTCTGCGTGAGCATTCTCGTTTCCTCCGCGATGGTTCTGCTGCACTCCGCCGGAATCCTTTCCCTGTGGACGGAAACGGTCGCGGGCATGCTGCTGGGAGTCATGCTGATTATGTACGCAGGCATCTGGATGGAAAAGCGTCTGCCCGGCGTTGCCGCCAGAATAGCCCTGCTGGCTCCCGCCTGTTTTCTGACGTTCATGCTGCACCTGCCCATTTACGAATGCCTTCCTTCATCCATGAAATTTGGTGCCTTCTCCCTGTTCACCCCGCTGCTGGCATTCACGGCTATTGTGCTGTTCTATTTTGCCTTGAAACGTTTCACCCCTTTCCTGCTGCCGTATCTGGCCCATGTTAAACGGCCGTCAGGAAAGCCGTCGGCTTAAAGGGCAAAGACCCATTAAAGACATCCGCCCCGTCCACCGGGAAAGGATACCCGGTCACAGCCGGAGAAATGCCGCCCAAGCCACATGGGGGAAGCTTCCGCCAGTTTCTGCCTGGGATAAAACACATTCCTTACGCAGAAAAAGAATGTGCCCTCATCCGTTCGGCTGCATGCATCTCCATGAATTGATGCGCTGTCCGTCCATGTCCCTCCGGGACCGCCTTGTTATCTTCCATGGCCGCCTGTCCCGGATGCATTCGCCAAGTTCCGGCCCCTGCAAATGCGGCAGGGCAGAATTTAAGAAAGGGCAAGGAAACTTTAATTCAAACAATAAGATTCCGGAGAATGGAGAATGTCCCTAACGGAATCAACAAGGATTACAGGCCGCGGCAAGAACGCCGCCGATGATTTTTTATTCATTTCTGACCAATGGATGAAGTATCCAGAAAAGAAAGGAAGGCGTATGCCTCCCTCCAAAAATTACCCGGCTCCCTGTGAAATCCACAACACTCATTGATGGCACCCACCCTTTATTGTGTTCAACAAGGACATTCATTGAGCGATTATCAATCATACTCCGCTCAAAATCTTTGATTCATCATTACAATGAGCAAAGTACCCCACATGGAAGAACCTCTTGTGGATATTCTGGAGCTGGGGCGTTGGATGGCTGAAAATCATATCAGCCGCTCCACGCTGGCTTCAGCCATTGGCATGAACAGAAGCGCCATTGACAACTACTTTGTCAGAAAAAAGCTCTCCCGGCATGCCCAAATCCTCATCAAGCGGTTCATGGACGGCCAGGAAGCCCTGGCCGCCTCCAATGAGGTATCTTCCCTCATCACGGTTCCCCTGAAAAATCGGATCATCAATCTTGCCATGAAAGCCGCCGTCCGGAAAAACCTCACGCTGGAGGAATTCATGGCATGGGCCGTGGAAGGAGCCGCGAAGAACGTTGAGGAAGAAAAATAAAATCATGAAGCGTTTGCAGGCAATGGCGGCAGTCCCGGCGTAAGATCCCAGCAGCATCACCTTTTCCTTGGCATTTCTCATGGCATCCCCGGCCCATTCCAGAAATCACGGCATTGACCTTCTCCGGTGCCTGTCCATGTTCTTCGTCGTCCTTCTTCATGTGCTCAAATGGGGGGAGGGCGGCAACCTGGACAACAGCTTCCTCGGAACGCCCAATTACGCCGTCTCCTGGTATCTTGAACTCAGCGCCTACTGCGCCGTCAACTGCTTTGCCCTTATCACAGGCTACGTGGGCGTCAATGTGCCGTACCGGATTTCCCGTTTTATCAACTTATGGTTTCAGGTCTTCTTTTACACCGCTGGAATAACCTTTTTATTTAAATGGCTCGTGCCGGGCAGTGTAAGCTTTAAGGGAATGATCCAGGCATTCTTTCCCGTGCTGCGCCTGGCCTACTGGTACTTTACGGCTTATGCCGTCCTGTTCTGCTTTATTCCCTTCCTTAATCCGGCCATCCGTTCCCTCAGCAGGGAATCCGCCAGGTGGCTCTGCCTGCTGGTCCTGATTGTCTTCTCCCTCTTTTCCACCATATCCGGCTACGGGAACTGGCTCAGCCAGGGCGGCTACAGCGCCATCTGGCTGGTCTGCCTGTACGTCGTCGGCGGCTGCCTGGGGCACTTCCAGCTCTGGAGCACGTTAAAGCGGCCCGCGCTTTACTACGTCCTGTGCTGCATCCTCCCCACCGCCGGAGTAATCGCGTTGGGGTATCTTCCCCTCAATCCGGGCATTGCGGAAAAACTCTTTGTCTCTTATACGGCGCCGTTCTGCTGCCTGTCCTCCTTCTTCCTGCTCATGGCCTGCGCGCGCATGCGCATCAGCAGCGGAACCGCCATCCGCCTCATTTCCTTCTTCGCCCCGCTTTCCTTTGCCGTTTACCTCATCCATAACAATCCCCTCATCTGGCAAAACATCATCAAGGCGCGGTTTGCGGAATTGCAGGCCTGCCCCTGGTACTTCACGGCCGCCGGGGCGCTGGGAGCCAGCCTGGGCATCTACCTCGCCTGCTCCCTGATCGACTACGTGCGGAGCGGCCTGTTCCGGCTGCTGCACATCCGCGAACTGTCCCTTAAATTGGAAGGAACCCTGTTAAAATTGAAGGAATGGATTCTCCGGCTCATTCCATTATAACTTCCCGCTGTAATTTAACTGAAAATTCTTTCGAATTTATAAAGATTGTCTTGCGGAATTGAACAGCGCCATTACTATGTCGGCAAACCATGCAATATACAACTATTACCGCTGCGGCATGCACGGCGGCCTTCGCTCTCTCAGGAATGGCTTCCGCCGATATTCAAGTTCCCCTCCGGGTGCTGAATTCCACTTATGACGCGTCCCGTCCGTTTTCCGCCCTGCTGGGAACGGGCTACGCTACCAAGTACGTCAGCCGCGGACTGGCTTTTCAGCAGTCCGGCAGCGACCATGTGGTTCCCGTGGAAGCCATAGGCGCTTACGACCTCAACAAAAAATACTCCATCCTGGCCGGCGTGAAATACCAGTGGCTGACCCAGAATGACCTGACGCACAACAGCACGGGCATTTCCGACGAGGCAACGGCCCTGCTGGGCGTCAGCCGCAAATTCAGCGACTATACGATGGCCTCCCTGGGCTACCAGTTCGTCAACGGCGGCCTGCCGGGCCTGATGAACGTCCATCTGGGCCAGACCTCCAGCGACTTCCCGGCGTTTGAACACAGCCGTTCCGAAGAACACAGCTTTGTACTGGACATCCACCACGACTTCGGGAAAGGACTGGAAAACTTCTTCTGGGACTGCCGCGTGCAATACACCTTCCGCTGGATGTCCGGCTGGTGGTTCACCAACACGCTGGGCTACAAATATGACTTCAACCCGTCTTCCTCCCTGATTGTAGCGGGAACCTGGAACGCCTCCGCCGGCTACTTTGACAGGGACTCCCTCAACGCCAACGGAACCCAGGGCATTTCCGTGACCGTGGCCGTGCCCTTCAAGGCGGTGGACCGCCTGGTCCTCACCCCCTTCGTCAGTACCGTCTGGCTGGGCAACGGAGGCATGGCGGGCAACTACCGCGGTCCTTCCGACCGCTTCCCCTCCAGAATCCCCGCCAGAATTTACCGCAACTTCACGTTTGTGGCGGGGCTGGGGCTCACCTACTCCTTCTAAGCCTCCTTCAATCCCTACTCCCGCGGCTCCCGGCACTTCCCCGCATGCGCCGGGAGCCTTTCCCTTCCCCGCTCATGCCACTGTCCGCCGTTTTCCATACTGATTCCCTCCAGGAACAGGTTGCCGCCCTGGGCGACGCCTTCGCCATCGCCGGAGAATTCCTCCATTGCGACACCATCAACAGCGGCCATATCAACATGACCTTCCGGGCCACCTACCGGAAAATGGACGGCACCACGGACCGCTACATCTTCCAGCGCGTGAATGACGCCGTTTTCCCGTGCCCCAGGGACGTCATGCACAACGTGGAAAAGGTAACCAACCACATCCGGTGGAAGATGCTCCGGGTGCTGAAAACGCCCTTCCGCCAGACGCTGAACCTGTACTCCGCCCGTGGAGGCCGCAAGTACCTGGAAATCCCCGGTTCCGGCTTCTGGCGCTGCTACAACTGCATTGAAAGCACCCACACGTTTGACGTGGCGGAACATCCGCGCCAGGCGTATGAGGCCGCCCGCGCCTTCGGCGCCTTCCAGCAGCTCCTGTGCGACATGAACCCGGAGGACATCCATGAAACCATCCCGTTCTTCCACCACACCCGCAAGCGCTTTGACCGGTTGCAGAAAGCGGCCGCCAGGGACTCCCGCGGGCGTTTGGACTCCTGCCGGAAGGAGCTGGACTTCATCCGCCGCCGCGAACGGTACGTGGACGTGCTGCTGGACCTTCAGGAACGGGGGGAACTCCCCGTCAGAATCGTCCACAACGACACCAAGATCAACAACGTGATGCTGGACAGGGAAACGGACAAGGCCGTCTGCGTCATTGACCTGGACACCGTCATGCCCGGCAGCATCCTGTACGACTTCGGGGACATGGTGCGCACCATGACCTCTCCTGCGGCGGAAGATGAGGAAGACCTGGACAAAACCTACCTGCGCATGCCCATGTTTGAAGCCGTCGTCAAGGGCTACCTGGACGCCGTCAAAGACTTCATCACACCGCAGGAAATCTCCAAACTCGCCTTTTCCGGGCTGCTCATCACGCTGGAAACCGGCATCCGCTTCCTGACGGACTACCTGGAAGGGGACGTCTACTTTAAAACGGAAAGGGAGCGCCACAACCTGCACCGGGCGCGCACCCAGCTCAAGCTGGTGGAAAGCATGGAACAGCAGATGCCTGAAATGGAAGAATGCATCCGTAAATGCTTTCATGCCATTAACGGCTGAGGGAGAATCATCCGCGCTCCTTCAACTTTTATGGTAGTACCGGAACGCGGGAAGGTGCTATACTGCGGACCATGTTAAAAAACATCTCTCCCCTCATCAGCCCTTCCCTGCTGAAAATTCTTGCGGAAATGGGGCATGGCGATGAAATCGTCTTTTCCGACGCCCACTTTCCCGGCCACACCTTCAACCCCACGGTGCTGAGGGCGGACGGACTGGGGGCGGACGCCCTGCTGGGCGCCGTCATCCCCCTCTTTGAACTGGACGCCTACGCCACGCCCGTCATCATGATGGCCCCGGTGCCGGGAGACTCCCTGGACCCGGCGGTGGAGGCCAAATACCGCAAGGCGCTGAACTATGACGGGGACATTGAACAAATGGAGCGCTACGCCTTCTATGAACGCGCCAAAAAGGCCTATGCCGTCGTCATTACCGGTGAAACCGCCAAATACGGCAACATCATCCTGAAAAAGGGCGTTACCCCGCTTTCCTGACCTTTGCCCGCGCAGACAGACCATTCCATGCAGTACGACTTTGACGAAATAATCGACCGCCGCGGCACCGGCGCCCTGAAATATGAAGCCCTGCTGCCCCGCTGGGGCCGGGATGACCTGATCCCCCTGTGGGTGGCGGACATGGACTTCAAAACGCCCCCCTTCATCATGGAGGCCATCCGCCGCCGCTGCGAACATGAAATACTGGGCTATACCGTCAAGCCCCGCGCCTTCTTTGACGCCATCCGGAACTGGGTGGGCCGCCGCCACGGCTGGGAGGTGCGCGCCTCGGAAATCGGCTTTGCCCCGGGCATTGTTCCCGGCATTTCCAGCGCCATCCAGTGCTTCACGGAACCGGGGGATAAAATCATGATCCAGCCTCCGGTGTACCATCCCTTTGCCATGATTATCCGGGAAAACGGACGGGAAATCGTGAACAACCCCCTCCTCCTGGAAAATGGGCGCTACCGCATGGACGTTGACCACATGCGGGAGGCCGTGCGCGGCTGCCGCATGTTCATCCTGTGCAACCCCCACAACCCCGGCGGCCGCGTGTGGAGCCCGGAGGAACTGCGCCGCGTGGCGGAAATCTGCGCGGAAAGCGGCACGCTGGTCGTCTCTGACGAAATCCATGCGGACCTGGCCCTTCCCGGCCACAGGCACACCGTATTCGCCACCGTCTCCGAACAGGCGCGCATGAACTCCGTCACATACATGGCGCCCAGCAAGGCCTTCAACGTGCCCGGACTGGGAAGCTCCTACCTGATCTGCCAGAATCCGGCCCTCTTCGGGAAATACCAGAGCTTCGTCAGCGGCAGGGAACTGGCGGAAGGCCATGTCTTTGCCTACGAAGGGCTCATCAGCGCCTACTCCGGCCCGGAAGGGGAGGAATGGCTCAAGCAGGCACTGGACTACATCCAGGAAAACATCCGCTACATTGACCGGGAACTGCGCCGCCGCATGCCTAAAATCAAGGCTATGCTGCCGGACGCCTCCTACCTGGTTTTCCTGGACTGCCGGGAACTGAACCTGCCTCAGAAGGAACTGGCGGAATTCTTTGTGGACGGAGCGCGCCTGGCCCTGAATGACGGATCCATCTTCGGCAAGGAAGGGGAAGGCTTCATGCGCCTGAACGCGGGCTGCCCGCGCTCCATCCTGGAACGGGCGCTCAACCAGCTGGAAGCGGCCTACCGGGAGCGCGGTTTCTGACAAAAATGCTTCAAGGCCGTAAGGTCCGGTCCATTTCAGCAAAGGGAAGCGTTCACGCTTCCCTTTGCTGTATCATGATGGGACGTTCGACAGGCAAACAAACCGGGGATAAAGCGATCACATGAACTTTACGCACTTGCGATTCACCAGATTCCCAGCCGGTCACCGCCGGCGTCTGGGAGAAACACCGCTGAAAGAACAGGACGGCTAAACACCCCTTTCCGGGGTTGTCCGGGAAAAACCTCCGGGGAGCACCGCCGGCCTCTGTGGCATTAAAAATGCATGGCCAAAGGCCGCTATTCAAGGAATCTCTCTTAATATTCGTTCTCCTGCGTTCATTTTCTTTTTCAGCTGCCGCATCGGCATGCGCGCTCCCGGCAGTGTGAGGGCAAACGCCGGTCTTCACTCCCCGAACACTGGCAGGGAGTGACTTTGCTTGCAAAACGGAAGGAAAGGAGTATCGTTCCCCGCATGTACTATATCACCACGGCCATTGACTACACCAACGGACCGCCCCACATCGGGCACGCCTATGAAAAAGTCCTTGCGGACGTTCTCGCGCGCTGGCACCGGATGAAGGGGGAGGAAGTCTATTTCCTGACCGGGGTGGACCAGCATGGGCAAAAAGTACAGCAGACGGCGGAAAAACTGGGCATTACGCCGCAGGAGCATGTGGACAACATCACAGCCAAATTCCTGGCCCTGTGGGAACGCCTGGGCATCAGCAATGACGGGTGGGCCTCCACCACGGATCCGCGCCACAAGGCCTGCGTGCAGAAAATCCTGACGAACCTGAAGGACAGGGGGCAGCTTTACAAAAAATCCTACAAGGGATTCTACTCCGTGCGCCAGGAACAATTCCTGACGGACAAGGAGAGGGACGCGGAAGGCAACTTCGGCCCGGAATGGGGGGAAGTGGTGGAACTGGAGGAAGAAAACTGGTACTTCCGCCTGACCGACCATGTGGAGTGGATGAAGAAGTTCGTGGAAAAGAGCAGCGGCTTCGTTCTTCCGGCCTTCCGCAAGGCGGAGGTGCTCAATGCCATTGACTTTGACTCGGACCTCTGCATTTCCCGCCCCAAGAGCCGCCTTTCCTGGGGAATAGAACTTCCGTTTGACCCGGAATTCGTGACTTACGTCTGGTTTGACGCTCTCATCAATTACGTCTCCTTCGCCGGTTACCTGGCGGAACCGGACAGCGGGCTGCCGGAATTCTCCAAGCTCTGGCCCGCGGACTGCGAAGTGATCGGCAAGGACATCCTGGTGCCCGCCCACGGCGTGTACTGGCCCGCCATGCTGCATGCCATGGGCTTCTCCGACGAGGAAATGCCCACCCTGCTCGTCCACGGCTGGTGGAACATCAACGGGGAAAAAATGTCCAAGTCCATCGGCAACGTGGTGGACCCCAACCTGCTGGCGGAACAATTCGGCCCGGAACCCGTGCGCTATTACCTGGTGCGAGACATCACCACCGGAAAGGACGCCAACTTTGACGCGGACCGCCTGGTCATGCTGTACAACACGGAGCTGGCCAATGACCTCGGCAACCTGTGCAACCGTTCCATCAACATGACGCGCCGCTACTGCGACTCCGCCATCTCCGGTGCGGAGGAATACGATGACGAAGCCTCCAAGGCCCTGCGCGTCACCATGGACCAGGCCGTCACCCTGTTCTCCAAATACATGGACGACAACATGGTCTCCGATGCCCTGGCGGCCCTGAATGCCCAGGTTTCCGCCTGCAACGCGTATATTGAACAGCAGCAGCCCTGGCAGCTTGCCAAGGATGAGGCCGCCGCGCCGCGACTCCGCTGCGTGCTGCGCCACCTGCTGGAATGCTGCGCCCAGACGGGCTACCTCATCGGCTGCGTCCTGCCGGACGCTTCCGCCCGCATCCTGGACCAGCTCAACGCCGCGGACCTGTTCCAGGGCCGCACGCCGGATACGCTGGCCTGGGGAATCCTCCCCGCAGGGCACCGCATCAATGACCCGGCCCCCGTCTTCCCGCGCATTCTCTCGGAAGAGGAAAAGGCCAAGCTGGCTGAAAAAGCGGCCAAGGCGGCCAAAAAACAAGGCTGATTCCCGTGAGTGCCTCCGCATCCTTCGTCAAATCCCTGCTGGCCCAGTGCTGCCTGGGCGGCATCTGTGAATGGGTGGTCTGCCCCGGCGCGCGCAACATGGCGCTGCTCCAGGTGCTGGCCGCCGCGGAGGACCTGGTGAAATGGACCCACTTTGACGAACGCTCCGCCGCGTTCTTTGCCCTGGGACGCATTCAGGACATGGGGCTTCCCGTAGCCGTGGTCACCACGTCCGGCACGGCGGCGGCGGAACTGCTCCCCGCCGTAGTGGAGGCTTACTACCAGCGCCGTCCCCTGCTCCTGCTCACGGCGGACCGCCCGGCGGACTACCGCGGCTCCGCCGCTCCGCAGGCCATCGAACAGGCGGACCTGTTCGGCATTTACGCGCCCACAATTGACCTGGAAACACCGGACAGCCTGCCGGAAGACATTCTGGAAGACTGGGATTACGCCTCTCCCCTGCACATCAACGTCTGCCTGCCGGACCCGGACCCCGCCTGGAATCCCGGGAACTGTGACCTTTACCCGGCGGAACCTCCGGAGGAAAACGACTTCCGGGGCTCCCTGGCGGAGCTGGCCCGGGCCCTGCGCTTCAAATCGCGCGACGGGCTGGTGGTCATGCTGGGCGGCCTGGACCCGACGGAACAGGCTCCGGCCCGGTGGCTGGCCAATGAACTGAAAGCCCCCGTGGTGGCGGACGCCACCTCCGGCCTCCGGGAGGAACTGGCCCATCTGGCCCTGACGGATGCGGACGCCCTGCTGAGGGAAAACCCGCCCGCCATCCTGCTCAGAATAGGGGACGTGCCCGTGGCCCGCTTCTGGCGCGACCTGGAGGACATCCCTTCCACGGAAGTCTTCTCCGTCACCCGCACCGGATTCTCCGGGCTGGCCCGCCCCTCCGCCGTCGTCACCGGAGACCTGGAAGCCATTCTGCACGCTCTGGGCGACGTGGACCCCGTGGGGGACGTCAACGGCCTGCGCGCCATGAACAAGCGCAGGAAGGCCCTGATGGAGGAACTGCTCATCACCTGCCCGGACAGCGAGCAGGCCATGGTGCGCGCCTTCTCCTGCTTTGCCGCGGACGGCGACTGCATTTACCTGGGCAACTCCATGCCCGTGCGGTACTGGAACAGCTTCGCCCAGATGGCCGTCCCCACGGAAAACGTCCGCGCCAACCGCGGGGCCAACGGCATTGACGGGCAAATCTCCGGCTTTCTGGGGGTCTCCGCCCGGTGTTCCCGTTCCTGGGCCCTCGTGGGGGACCTGACCGCCATGTACGATTCCAACGCCCTGGCCCTCCTCCCCCAGCTGGACAAGGGAACCCGCGTGCTCGGCGTCATCAACAACGGCGGGGGCGGCATTTTCCGCGCCCTGCCCGGAGCGGCCAGCCATTCGGAAGCCATGCGTAACCTGCTTGTGCAGCCCCACGCCTACTCCTTCAAGGCCATTGCGGAACAATGGGGCATGCGCTACCTGGCCATCCGCACGGCGGAAGACTTCGACCAGCTTGACGCCCTGGAGGAAAACAGCCAGGTTCTCGCGGAACTCATCCCGGACCGGGAACAGACGGAACAGGTCAGAAACGCGCTGGCTAAGCACTGAACCGTTCCGCCCAACGCCCCCCTCCCTCCCCTCAGCCGGATGGAGAGCCGCAACCCCTTGCGGCAACTGAAAAAACGGAGCGCGGACGAACGAACATTGAAAAAGCCAGTGCGCCCTTCAACCGCCTATTCATCCGGAAGCGGCAGAGGCCGGAGGCGTCCCCCCTGAAGGCCTCTTTCCAAATGAAGGGCTCAACACCGCCTCACCGCTACCCGGCATAAAAAACCGGGGGAACGGACCTCCCCCGGCCAAATGCAGCCGCCGGGCGCGTACCACGGCGGCATGGATTTTCCGGCTTTACGCCGGAGCCGTTTACAAATAACTGCGCACTACGCCGGAAACGCGCTCCCGGGCGGCGGCAATGCGCTTGCGCAGTTCAAGCGTGTAAGCCTCCATGTCCCGGATGGGGGACTGGGCCACGCCGGAAATCATGGCCGCCTGGGCCACTGCCGGGCATTCCCATTCAATGATGCGGGGATCGATGGGCTTGGGAATCACGTAATCGATGCCGAAGCTGAGGGGAGCGCCTCCGTACAGGTCAACCACCTCCTGCGGAACGGGTTCCTTCGCCAGATCCGCCAACGCCCGGGCGGCGGCAATCTTCATCTGTTCATTGATGACGGAAGCGTGCACGTCCAGGGCGGCGCGGAAAATGAAGGGGAAGCAGGAGACGTTGTTCACCTGGTTGGGCCAGTCGGAACGGCCGGAACCCATGATGCAGTCCGGGCGCGCCTTCTTGGCGTCCTGGTACGTAATTTCCGGATCCGGATTAGCGCAGGCGAAGATGATGGGGGAAGGAGCCATGAGCTTCACCATGTCCTGCGTGAGCAGCCCCTTGGTGGAAAGCCCCAGGAACACGTCCGCCCCGGTGAGGGCTTCATCCAGTGAGCAGTCCTCCGACTGGGAGAACTGGGCCTTCGTGGCGTGCAGGTCGATGCGCCCGGTATGAATCAGCCCCTTGGAGTCAAACATGTAGATATGTTCGCGGCGGACGCCCAGCGTCATGTAAAACTTGGCGCAGGAAATGCCCGCGGCCCCGGCCCCTACGACGACCACCTTCATGTCTTCCAGCTTGCGGCCCGTCAGTTCTGCGGCGTTCAGCAGGGCGGCGCCGGAGATGACGGCCGTTCCGTGCTGGTCGTCATGGAACACGGGGATGTTCATTTCCTCGCGGAGGCGTTCCTCCACCATGAAGCATTCCGGGGCCTTGATGTCTTCCAGGTTGATGGCGCCGAAGGTGGGCTCCATGGTCTTGATAACCTCGATCAGTTTTTCCGGCTCCTTGACGTTCAATTCAATGTCAAAAACGTCAATGTCCGCGAACACCTTGAACAGAACGCCCTTGCCTTCCATCACCGGCTTGGCCGCATCCGGACCGATGTTGCCCAGGCCCAGAACGGCGGTGCCGTTGGTCACCACGCCCACCAGGTTGGAGCGTCCTGTGTACAGGGCGCTCTGGGAAGGATCCTCCTTGATGCGGAGGCAGGGTTCGGCTACGCCCGGAGAATAGGCAAGCGTCAAATCCCGTTGCGAAAAGCAGGGCTTGCAGGGCAGCGTTTCCACCTTGCCGGGGCGGGGCTGGGAATGGTACTGCAAGGCATCTAATCTAATGTCGGAACTCATGATCGTAATGAAAAAAACAAAAAATCGAGCCTTGCTTGCACCACATAATAGCCATGTATTCAAGTAAATAATCAATTAATCGCGTCACACGCCGCAGCCGGAAAGCGCCCTTTTACATTGAAAGAGCTCTCCGGATGTGGTAATAAGTAGCTGGATTATCAATTGCCTCCTGACCATGGAAACCACTCCCCCACTGCCTTCCGGATTTAATATCAACGGCTACCTTATCCAGTCACTGAAGCAGACGGATGCCCTCTGCCATGTCTATTACGCGTCGGACGCCAACCACGTGCAATACCTGGTCCGTGAATTCTGTCCGCAGGGCCTTGCCGTGCGCGATCCGGAAAGCGGAAAACTGCGTTATCCGGAAACTACGGACATCGAACAGGAAGTCCTTCCGCTGAAAAACGATTTTGAAGCCCAGTTCCGCACCGGCTCCCTGGGGGAAATTCCCGCCCTGGGCACCATGTACCTGGTTTATGCCCTGCCCGGCGTTCATCCCGCCGCGGAGCAGTCCCCGCTTCCGGCTACTCCCGTGGAGCCCCTCCAGCGCGACCAGAGAACCCTGGCCACTCCCGCAGCAGGAGCGCCCCCCGTCCATGCGGTACCCCTTTCCCAGCCCCGGAAAAAGAAAAGCTCCGCCGGCATCTGGATCCTTATCCTGATTCTGCTGGGAGGCGCCTGCGCCGCTTATTACTACACGCAGAAGCCTGCGGAGGACTCCGCCGCCCCGCAGGAACCGTCCAGTACGCAGCCCAAAAAAGAGAAGAAGGAAGCACCCAAACCGGAAAAGAAAGCCGCCCTGCCTGCTGCGGAAGTGGAAGACCCCTTTGAACAGGAAAGCGCCGCCGCGGAGGCCCCCCCGGGTGGAGCAGCGGAACAGCCGGAAGAAACGCCGTCCGCCAGTGCCCCTGAGGAACAGGACGAAGACGGCTCCGCCACTCCCGCGGAAGAACCTGCTCCCGAACCTGAACAGCCTGCCGGAGAGGCGGACGCTCCGGCAGACGACGCCACGGCTGCGGAACAGCCGGAACCGGAAACTCCCACCAAACAGAAGGATGCTCCGGCCCTGGCGGCACAAGCTGCCGTCAAACCCGCCTCCCCCGGCCGTCCGCGCGGAAAAGCCGCCAGGCAGACCACCAACATGGGAGACGTCAACGCCTACGTGAAAAAATTCGCCAAGGCCATGACGCTGAACCAGTGGAGGAAGCAGTACGCCAACCTGTACACGAGCTGGTTCGGCAACTCCGAGGAAGTGGCCAAGGGCTGGATCACCACCTTCGGCCCTCTGGGCTTCCGCGCCCGCGGCCTGGACGCCTCCTGGCCGGACACGAACTTCCGCGGCTTTTTCCCAAAAACCCTGCTGGACCCCAACGGGGAACCCGTGGCGAACCTCTACATGGTCACCCAGGTGATTGAAGGCTCCCCTGCTGAAAAATACGTGAAGGAGGGCGACCTGATCCTGGGCATTGACGGCCAGCCCTTCAAGACGGCCCAAAGCCTGGATGTGCTTTACGGTCCCTACCAGCACCAGGACAGGCGCGGCCTGGACATGCACGCGGGCCTGCTGGTGGACAAGGCGGAAGGCGCCGGAAAAATCACCCTGAACCTCATTCCTGCGGAAAACGTAGAGAAAATCCAGGGCATCCAGCCGCTCTGGAAGGAAGTCTTCCGGGAGGAACGGGCCAAAAAGCCCGTCTCCCTCTCCATTCCGGTGAAGGGAGGCCAGCAGGTGCGCCTTCATGTGGATGACGGCGGCAACGGCATCGGCAGCGACGGCTTCGAATGGTCGGACCTGAGGCTGGAAGGCCCCGGCGGCCCTGTTCCGCTGACCAAGCTCAAGCCCCTGCAATACAGCGTGGGCTACGGCGCGGCCAAATACGACCCCGAGCGCAAGGTGTGGCTGGCTCACGCCGTCTCCTCCCTGGTCTTTGACATTCCCAAGGGAGACTGGAAGCTGAAAGGCACCGGAACGCCCGGAGGGGCGGCCTCCGTAGGTGTGGCTGTCCATGTGGGCGGTTCCGCCACCCTGCCGGACTCCGTGAAAAAATACGTGAAAAACGTCACGTTCAAGATTCCCCAGCTGGGAAGCTACGCTCTCGGCTTCCCGAAAAACTGCGCCAAGAGCAAGGCCGTGGTCCACATGATGAGCGAATGGCTGGCGGCCCAGCAGCGCGAGGACGGCTCCTGGGAACGCCCGGGCGGCTACTGCGGCAACCACTACGACACGGGCTGGGCCGGGCTGGCCCTGATGGCCACGGGCAACCCGAAATATGATCCCGTCATTAAAAAGGCGGCTCAGTACATCGCCTTCTCCGGCTCCCAGTGCTGGTGGGCCGTCCCCCAGGCCTCCGCGGGCATCTTCCTGTGCGAATACTGGCTGCGCTACCGGGACAACTCCGTTCTGCCGGCCATCCGCAACGGCGTGCAGCGCATGAAAAACGAGGTTCTTTACGGGGACTTCGTCACCGGCCACGGCATCCACCCCGGCTATGCGGGCACGGGCGTCAGCATCGGCGGCTCCCACATGTGCCTGTTCCTGGCGCTGGCCAGCAAAACCCCGGCGCGCACGGAAGACGACGTGCTGGACAAGATGATGGACCACGCCCAGTCCATCTGCCCCACCGGCATGGGCCCGTACGGCCGCATGACGGAGGCCTTCACCTTTGAACCCAACCGCGAATGCGGGGGCACCTACTCCGGCCGCCACGGCCCGTACTACATCGCCTCCCTCATCTGCGGGGGACCGGAACTCTACACTAAAAACAGCCGCATCATGTACGGGGAAGGCCCCATCGGCGGCTGCGACCAGGGCCACTCCTCCGAGACGCTCTCCATCATGTGGGCCCTTCCCGCCTACTGGCGCACGAACCCGGAAGTCTACTACAAGAACATGGAGGCGTTCCGCTGGAAGCTGACGCTCCTGCGCCCGTTTGACGGCGGCATGATGCAAAACCCCAACCGCCTGGAACTGATGACGGCAGACCCGGTCATCGGCACCTACATCCGCACCAGCGTCTGGATCACGGCGCTGTGCGCGGAACGCCAGAACCTGGCGATCACGGGCAAGCCGGAATTCCAGGCCAAATCCTTCCGGAAGGTTCCCCCCATCATTGACACGGAATCCCGCTTCCTGAACACCTATGTGCGCAACTGGTCCATGGTCAGCGCCGCGCTGGGCGCCAAGGCTCCCGGCTCCCTGAAATCCGCCATCCGGGAACTGAAAAACATCCCCGTGGAACAGGGCTGCCGCTTCAAGCTCATGAGCGTCGTCAACGCCCGGGCCCTTCCCGTCGCCAAAGCCATCATGGCCATTCCCGGCCTGGACCAGCTCACCAAGGCCACCTGTGCGGAAATGATCCTGGGCATGGACGTGCGCATCTTCTTTGAACCCAAGCGGAAGGACGACAAGCCCCAGCCCGGGGAATACTCCCTGAACGTGGACGTCCAGCAGCCGCTGGGGGGCCGCGCCCTCGGGCTCCAGCGTGACAAGGAACTGGAAGGAAAGGCCAATTCCGCCTACAAGTACGACTTTGCCGGCACCGTCCAATTCAGTGACGCCACCACCTTCTCCCCCATGGAAACCATTTCCTGGACCCCCGACTCCAAATTCGGCGGCCAGTGGAACGTGTACTCCTACAAGAAGGAGCTCAGCGGCCCCACCCAGCCGGGCGTGCAAAAAATGAGCGCCAAAATCAAATGGCGCGTGAACGACCTGGACGTGGAATATGACCGCCCCATCGCCGTAGGCGGCTTTGAAGTGGGCTGCGGGGAAAAAGCCCACCCGGTCACTAACTGCAACCACCTGTGGGTGCCGGGCATCCTGATCCGCGACCACGGCAACTGGGGTTGCTCCTTCCACCTGCCGGACGGCACCTACATCTCCGCCGCCTCCCAGGGCAACCAGATAGAGGTGTATGATGAAACCGACAAGAAGAAGGAGAAAACCTGGGTCTCCCCGAACGACTCCTGCCTGACGCAAGGCTCCCGCTGCCTGTTCCGCGTTTCCACGGACTGGCACGGCCTGGAATGCCGCGTGCGAGAACTGAAGCTGCTGGGCAGCGCCACGGAGGAAGTCACGGACTACAAGCTGAAAGCCTCCACCGGAGGCCATGTGGACACCGCCAAGCTGCTGGACCGGGACGCCACCACCATCGAGGAACTGGACGCCTCCCCCACGGAAGACGATCCCCTGGTGCTGGAACTCTCCCTGAAAAACGCCGCCTCCCTGCGCGCCGTGGACATCAAGATTGAAAAGGGGTACAACCGCCTCGTCATTGAAGCCAACAAGGGCGGCAAGTGGATTCCCATCCACTGGGGTTCCCTGGGAGCCGCTACCGCCGGCGTCAGCGATGCGCAGAAAGCCATGTACGCCAATGAGCCAGAGGTGCTGCGCATGCTCCAGCTCCCCGGCAACGGCTTTATCAAGTGCATGAGGACGTTTGAGCCTATCACCACCAACAGGCTGCGCGTCAAGCTCTTCCAGAAGGGGGGCAAGGTCCGCCTGGCGGAACTGCACGTGTACAAGGCGGATTCCGCCAGAAACGTTGCGCGTTAACATTGGGCAGCCTTCCACAACCAACTTGCAATGACAAACCAATCCTTGCCATAAAGAAATCTTCACAGGGGCATGCCCCTGTGAAGAAAAGGGGCTCTACCTCTCCAGCGAGGAAAAGCCCCCTTACACGATATTCGGGCTGAAGGCCCGGTTCTTGGCCATTGACGCCTCTTCCTCCTGTCCCACCCCTCCCTGTTATGTCCATCAGAACAACGCTCCTTCTTCTTTTCCCCATCGTTTCCCTTGCCGGGCCGCCTGCCCTGGCGGCAACCCCGTGGGTCTCCGGCAAAGACTGGGAACTTGTTTTTGAAGACGACTTTGACGGCCCCTCCCTGAATGCCCGCAACTGGAGCCGTATCGATTACGTAAACCATAACGCCCCGGATTGGCGCAAATACCAATCCCAGGACGAAAGCCTTGTGGAATTCCGGGAACAGGACGGCAATTCCGCCATGACCCTGTGGGGAAAATACGGAGACTACACCACCCAGACCAATCAGACCGCCCCAGCCCAGACCTATGCCTGCGGAGGAGTGTACTCTCTGAAAACCTTCCAATTCCAATACGGCTACGTAGAAGTTCGCGCCAGATTCGATTGCGTGCAGGGCGTCTGGCCTGCTATCTGGATGATGCCCAAATCCGACAGCATCGGATGGCCGGCAGGAGGGGAAATTGACATCATGGAACATTTGAATTACGAAGGACGTGTCTACCAGACGATCCACTGGTCTGAAAACGGCGTTCCAAACCAAGACAAATCCCAGGGGGTCACCCCCGGCTGGAGCGACGGCGCTGAAAAAACAAACTGGCACACCTACGGAATGGAATGGACGGAAGAAGGCATCACCTTTTATGTGGACGGAAAGGAAACCGGCTCCTTTAAAAAGCCCAATAATGCAAACTGGCCTTTTGACAAAGACGGAAACGAATTTTACCTGATCATCGACCAGCAGATCGGAGGCAACTGGGTAGAAAATGCAGGGGTTAATAAAGGAATTGACCAGAATACGCTGGCCAACTCCGGAGCCGCGTTCGACATCGACTACGTCAAAGTCTATTCATCAAGCAAATACAACCACCTCGTGCCGGAACCGGCTACAGCCGCGCTGAGCCTGGTTGGAACGGCCATCCTGTTGACTCGCCGCAAAAGGAGCAGACTTTAAACACTCCCTTCCTCCCCCTGTCACGGGGATAAAGCTCCCGGCTTCATTCCCGGCGCACTTTCGGCATAAGGCCGTCATCGGCATTCGCGTCAATACTTCTGAACCGGAGAGGAAGGCGACTCTTCATCCGCCTCCCCTTCCGCCAGGCGGCACAAGGCCTCCGCGCGGCGCAGGCAGGAATCCCACAGTCCTGCCTTTTCCGGGAACGGGAAGCACAGGGAATCGCTCAGCTTCTCCACCCGCTTGAAGGAATCATCCCGGTCATAGGCGTCCAGGCCTTCCAGGCGGGAAGCCACGCCGTCCAGCCAGGAGAGGGGGTCATGGCAAATCAGGGGAAGATCGCACCCGGCCTTCAGGGAAAGCAGGGCGGCTTCATCCGGAGCATGCCGCGCCGCAATCGCCCCCATGCACAAATCATCCGTAAACACCACTCCCCGGAAGCCGAGCCTGTCCCGCAGAAGCCCCCTGATCACCCGTTCGGACAGGGTGGCGGGATAATCGGGATCAATCTGCGGCAGCATGATATGGGCGGACATGATGGAGGAAAGCTCCGGACACAGGGCCAGAAAGGGCAGCAGGTCCGTCTTGAACAACTCACGTTCATCCAGGTCAACCACGGGAAGACTGAAATGGGGGTCCGCCTGGGCGCGCCCCATGCCGGGAAAATGCTTGCCGCAGCTTTGCACGCCGCCCCGGCGCAGGTTGGAGGAATAAACGCCTCCGCGCGAAATCACGTCCTGGGGATTGTCTCCCCAGCAGCGGCCGGGCAGCGCATTGGCCGCGGACGGGTCATGGCAAATATCCAGTACCGGGGCAAAATTCAGGTTCACCCCCAGGTACCGGAGCGCCATCGCCGTCACCGCGCCCAGTTCCACAATGCCGTTAAAACCGCCGCTCCGCGCCAGAGAAGCGGGAGAAGGCAAATTCAGGCCCAGGGAAGCGGTGCGCACAACCCTGCCCCCCTCCTGGTCCACGGCAATGACGGGATGGTGGCGGCAGAGCTTCCGCAACGTTTCCGTCAGGCTGCGCACCTGCTCCACGGAATCCACATTCCGGGAAAACAGGATGAAGCCGGCCGGCTGCAAACGCAGGATGGCCGCCTCCTCTTCCGCGCCCACTTCATGGCCGCTTATGCCGATCAGGGCGGGGAGCATGAACGGAAAAAAATTATTTGCCCAGCAGGGACGTCCTGGTGTACAGGGGATAAACGGGAATGCCGCGTTCCTCAATCGCCTGGCGGCCGCCTTCCTCGCGGTCCAGCAGCACCAGGGCGGCGGCTACCTTGCCCCCTTCCGCCTCAATGGCGTCAATCGCCTTCAGGGTGGAGCCGCCCGTCGTAATGACGTCATCCACCACCACCACGGTATCCCCGGCCTGGAAATTGCCCTCAATGCGGCGTCCCCGGCCATGGTCCTTCGGCTCCTTGCGCACGGTAAACACCTGGAGCTTCTTTTCAGCCCCTTCCAGAGCGCTGGTCATGCCGACGGCCAGGGAAATGGGGTCTGCGCCCATGGTCATTCCGCCAATGGCCGCCACCTCCGGGAAACGGGGCAGAATCTCCTCCTGCACCAGCTTCCAGCCCAGCGCGCCAACCAGCGTGGCCCCCACGGGGTCCAGGGCGGTCATGCGGCAGTCCACATACAGGTCTGACACCTTGCCGGAAGCCAGCGTAAAGGTTCCCGTGCGCACGGATTTTTCCAGAAGAATGCTTTTCAGAAGGTCGTATTGTTCACTCATGGAGATATGGATGGATGAGGTGGTTGCGCCGTGTATAACAGATACCCCCGGAATAAGCAACGGATAACAGCATGCAAATCTTGACAAAAGGGCGGACAGGCTCCATAACCTGCCTGTCATTCTCCCGTTCCCATGAAACCCGGCATACTGGCATTAGCTTCTATCAGTTCCATTCTCGTTTCCTGCAATCCATATGGAAGGCCCCCCCTGTTTGATAAAATCGCCGGGAAAATCCAGGGCGCGTCCGGCCAGGACAGCTACCTGTCCGGCGTGGGCGCCACCTCCGGCGTGAACACGGACCTGCCGCCGGAAGCCCGCCTGGGCCAGGGATACTGGGACCTGCCTTCGGGCATCCAGGGAGAAAAGCACATCATCATTGACCTCAAGCAGCAGAAAGTCTTCTACTATGTAGGGGCCACGCTGGTGGGCGTCTCTCCCATGTCCTCCGGCAAGGAAGGCTTCGGCACGCCCAAGGGAACCTACAAGATTATCCAGAAGGACGCCAACTACAAATCCGGCACGTACGGCGTTCTGCGCAGCAAATCCACCGGTGCCGTCGTCAACGGGGACTATAACGCCAGGGCCGGCGGCGCGCCCGCAGGAACCTACTTCGACCCCGCCCCCATGCCCTACTGGATGCGGATTACGGGCGGCTACGGCATGCACGTGGGCTTTGTCACCGGATACCCGGTCAGCCACGGTTGCGTGCGTCTCCCGGCAGACATGGCCAAGACGTTCTTTGAACACACACCTCTCGGAACCAAGGTCACCATCCGCTAGCCCTTCCCGGCGGCTCCCTGCTCGCAGGGAGAAAAAAGGCCTTCTTCCGGTTTCCTTGAAACGAGGTTTTCCCCTCCTTCCAGACGGGTGCCCGCGCTATGCGGACGCCATGGCACAGCTTCCGCACTCCGGAATTGACAAAAGGCTACGGACCTCCTTAAATAAATGAGTCTTTGATCTTTTGATTCGTCATGACAGTTCCTCAAACCCCTGCCCTTCCGTCCCATTTCAACATAGGCGGCTATAGAATCACGGCGCTTGTAGAAAGCGGTCCGGATTATAACCTGTACCAGGCCATCTCCCCGGAAGGCCAGGCCGTCCTGATACGTGAATTCTGCCCCCAGGGCCTCGTCACCCGTGACCTGGCTACCGGGGAATTGTCCGCGGCCCCGGAAAACCGGGCTCAATTCTCCCAGGCGCAGGAAGCCTTTGAAACCCAGTACTCCGCCAATGCGGAAGGCAAGCTGAGGGGCTTCGGCACCGTGCTCTTCCTTTACCCGCTGGCACAGCCGCAGGCTCAAGCTCCGGCACAGCCCCAGCCGGCCGTTGCCCACGCCCAGGCCCTGCGCCCGGCCAAAAAGCCGCAGCAGCCCCAGCTCCGGAAGCCGGTAATCGGCGCCGTCACGCCCGGCGCGCCGCTGCCCAAGGTAAAGCGTTCCGGCGGTTTCCCCGTCATCACGGTCATCATCACCGGGATGCTCGTCCTCTTCGGCTTCCTGGGATACCAGATCCTCAAGGACAAAAAGGAACCCGTCGCCAAAACCGTGGCGCCTCCGGTGGTGGTTCCCCCCAAGCCCAAACCCAAGCCCGCTCCGCCCAAGCCGGAACCCGTGGTAGTTGCCCCGGAACCGGAACCCATCGTGGTAGCTCCGGAACCGGAGCCCGAGCCTGAACCGGAACCGGTCGCGCCCGATCTTTCCCCCTCCCCGCAAGTCATCGCCATGGAAAAGGCGCTGCGGGAGGAAGCCATAGCCTCCAAGGGCAAATTTTCTGAAAAGCTTCTGGCTAAATACCCCCTTTACGCGGAAGCCTACGTGCGCGACTACGTGAAAAAGCGCGGCGGCACCTTCTCCCCGGACTTTGAAAAATGGCTGAAAAACACGAAGAACAACCGTGAAGTCTTCGCCATGTTCTTCCCGCCGGACCCCAGCGTCGCCACCAATGTGGCCTTCATGATTGATGAACTGGGCCTGGAAACAACGGAAAAATACAACCAGCTCGTCCTGGCCTTTGCGGTGGGACGCCGCGAATTCGGCATGGGCGCCTTCGACCTCACCCAGCAGGGCCGCTACATTGACGCCCTGGGCAAACTGAACGGCTTGAGGTCCTCCGGCGTCATGCCTCCGCCCGCGGACCTGTACTGCGCCGGCAAGCCCCCCGTGAACTGGTACGGAAACGCTCCGCGCACGGTGGATGAAGAATGCTACAAGAAGGTGGAAGCCTACCTGGACCGCAAAAAAATCACGCCCAAGCAGGCATGGGTCAACAAATACCCCACGGTCTCGGAAATAGGGGACACCGCCATTACGGAAGGCAACCTGGCCGGCTTCCTGCACGAATACCTGTACCGCCACGGCCAGCTGAGGCGCAAGAGGGACCCGTTCCCCACCCCGGTGGAATTCTTCACCTACCTGGTGGACAAATATGAAAACTGCAGCAAGCTGCGGGACGTGGACCACAAGCGCGTGGAATGGACCGGCGTGTCACTGGAAGGAACGCCCTGGCCGGCCATGATGGCCCTCTCGGAAACGCGCCCCCTGCGGGAATGCGACAGCGTGTGGGAACGCTACATGGGCCAGCGCGGCCCGACGCGCCTGTGGCTGTACGGCCCCTACCGCATGGATGACGACAAGGAGCCGCCCATCCTGTTCAGCTTTGACCCTGATCCGGAATGGTCCCGGGAATCCAATGAACGCAAGCTTCATGAAGGCGGCGTTTGCGGCACCATGTCCCTCATCTCCCGCAACTCCCAGATTGCCCGCGGCATCCCCGCCGCCCCTGCCGGACAGCCCGGCCACGGCAACCTGATGACCACCAACTTCAACGGCAACGGCTGCTGGCTGAGCGTGGGCCAGAGCGTAGACACCCTGAAAGCCACCACGGGATTCTGGTACTTCCGGGACTCCAAGGCGCCGCGCACCGGGAATGCGGAATACCAGTCCGGACTGGCCCTGTCCATGAACATCGACTACGAGAAATTCATCGACAGCCGCTTCGCCATGAATATCTACAAGCTCGCGGGCGCGAACTCTTCCACGGAAGAGGCTCAAGACCCCTCCGGCACGCTGCCCAGGGAATTCACGCAGACCGCCATGAGAACCGTTCTCAAGGCCAACCCGTTCTACACGGAAGCCTGGTACACGCTCTTCAAGCAGGCTCCCCAGGACCTCATGGGGGCCACCAAGATGGTGGATGAAGTGCGGGAAGCCCTTCCGGACGGCATGGGCATCAGAAAACTCTGGAAGACGCGCAAATACGTCTCCTCCGTAGGCCGCGGGGACAAAAACGGCAAGGAAATGCTGGCCAACCACGCCAAGGAATACGTCAACGTGCTCTGTTCCGTGATTCTGGAAAACGCCCTGAAACAGGAACATGACTACAAAACCTTCCAGTGGGCGGACCTCATGTCCTGGCTCAAATCCGAGACCAAGCGCAACTCCTACCCGGAACCGCAGGCCGCCTACCAGATAGCGTACGCCAAGGCCCAGGGCACGGACAGGCTCAAGAGGACCGTGGACAGGGGCTTCAAGAAAGCCCTCAACTTCTACCGGGATGAAAACAACACCCTGAACGCGCCCAAGGACGTGGACCAGCAGGAAATGTCCTTCTCCCTGGACGCCCTGTGCCTGGCCCTTCCCAAGGAAGAGCTGCTACCCTGGATGAAAAACATGGTGGACACCTGCCCGGACGGCTTCAAATACAAGCCCAAGAACAAGAAGGAAACGAAAATCCACCCCTTCTACAGCACCCTGACGAAGAACTACATGTCCCTGGCGGACGGCACGGAAAAATCCCGCGTCAAATCGGAAATGAAAGAGGCTTCCAACAGGATTCTGGAGCTCTCCCAGAACAAGAAGGGCGACGGGGAAGGAACCTCCGGACGCCGCCGGAGACGCTGATTCCCGCCGCACCCCGTGCATCTTTACGTCCACATCCCCTTCTGCCACCGCATCTGCCCGTACTGCGCCTTCTTCAAGCACACGCCGGCCTCCACGGACATGAAGCTCTTCATCCGTGCGCTGGGGCGGGAGGCGGAATCCCGCGCCGCCGCCCTGTCCACGGACCGCGGGGGGGAAACGGCCACGCTCTACTTTGGGGGGGGAACGCCTTCCATGCTCTCGGACACGCACCTGGGACGCCTCATGGAAACCCTGGACCGGCTCGTGCCCGTAGACAGGCTGGACGAATTCTCCTTTGAGGCCAACCCCGCCACCTTTACGGAAAAAAAAGTGCGCTTCTGGCGCAGCCTGGGCATGAACCGCGTCTCCCTGGGCGTGCAATCCCTGGACCCCGGCATTCTGCATCTGCTGGGACGCGAACACACCCCGGAACAGGCCCTGCACTCCGTGGAAATGCTGAAAAACGCGGGAATGCCCCATATCAACATGGACCTCATGTTCGCCATTCCGGGGCAAACCCTCTCCACCTGGGAAGCCACCCTCAGGGAAGCCGTCCGTGCCGGAACGGACCATGTCTCCGCCTACAACCTCACCTATGAGGAAGACACGGAATTCTTCCGGAGCCTGCTGCGGGAGGAAAAAAGGCAGGATCCGGACGAAGACGCAGCCTACTTTGAATTGGCGGAACACATGCTGGAAGCGGCAGGCATGCAACACTATGAAACCTCCAACTACGCCCGGGAGGGCTGCCGCTCCCCCCACAACATGGCGTACTGGAAGGGTGAGGACTACGTGGGCATAGGCCCCGGCGCAGTCAGCACCATCAACGGCATACGGTACTCCAACACGCGGGACACGGACGCCTACATACGCAGCACGCTGGAAAACGGCCTCCCCCTCTCCGAACAGGAACCCGTCACCGCGGAAGACTACCGCCTGGAACGCATTGCCCTGATGCTCCGGACGGATGAAGGGCTGCCATTGAAATATATCCTTCCGGAATCCCGCCCCCTGCTGGAACAATACCGGGAACTGGGCCTGGCGGACATTTCCCCGGAACAAAGGCTCATCCTGAAAGGCCGCGGCCGACTGCTCGTGGACGCCATTGCGGCGGAACTGTGCTGACGGGGGGGATTTTTCTTCTCAAAAGGCTGCGGTTCCCGGCATCCATGGAAGCCGGATGTTGAAATAATCAGGCATGAGCCATATTATTCTTGGCATTTCAATATCCAGAGGATATTCTGCCCTATAGACAATGGTGTCTGCGTATTCGGATTTTAACTTCTAATCCCGGCTCTTCGGGAATGCATTTAAGAATAATCAGATCACTTGTCTTTTGATCATATGAACACAAAAATGTACGTAGGGAATTTGTCCTTCAATTCCACCGAACAGGACCTGAGGGATTTGTTTGGTTCCCATGGCGAAGTGACTGAAGTATTCATTCCAACCGACCGTGAATCCGGAAGGCCCAGAGGTTTCGCATTCGTCACCATGGATTCCACCGATTCCATGAACGATGCCATTTCCGCCCTGAACGGAAATGAGTTTCAGGGTCGCCCCCTGGTTGTCAATGAAGCCAAACCGCAGGCCAACACAGGCGGCGGCGGTGGAGGCGGTTACCGTGGCAATGGCGGCGGCGGCAGACGCGACAACAACGGCTATGGCCGCAACCGCCGCTAACAGCGGTAAAATTGCGGGAAGAACATTCGCTTCTTCCTGATCACCACACTTCCAGTAAGGCCCGGCGCTTTCATGCTCCTGGCCTTATTATTTATACAAGGCTTCCCGGGAAAGGCCATTCTCCGGGAAGCCTCTTTTTATGGCTGCATGGAATCCCGGAGCGCTGCCTGCCCCGTGCGGCCTTTCATCAAGCCAGCCGCTTCACCGGACTATTCCTCACAACGGGAATGTCCTCCCCCCCGTTCAATCTATCTGGAACTGGCGCGCCATTTTTTTCAGCCACCAGTCCCGGTGCCGCATTTCATCCCTGCTGCGTTCCAGTTCCCGGAGCTCGCTGCCGCGCAGCCCTCCCTTCATGTACCGTTCATCCAGCTTGCGCGCCTCCACCCGCGTATCCTTCCGCAGGGCCTTGTAAAACTGGGCTCCCGTTACCAGCCCGCTGGCGGCTCCCCCCTGGCCCACCAGGTTCATGTAAAGCTTCCTCAGCCTGTTGTAATCCTCCACCACCCGGTTGTATTTCAAAGCGGCGTACTGGTAGCGTTCCTTCCAGTCCTCCGGACCGGGATTGACCAGGCGGTCCTCCACGGAGCCGGGTTCCGGCGCGGGAGCCGGGGGAGCCTGTCCGCGGGAAGGCAGCGGCGTAAGCGGCGGAGGCTGGGGAACGGGGCGACGGCTCGTCCCGGGAATGCCATTGCCCGTCATGGAAAGGGGGGAACGTTCCGTCAGCAGGCTGTCCATGCGCATCTGCTCCAGCGTTTCCAGCAAATGGGCACGCTCCTTTTGCAGGGAAGCATTCGCATCGCGTTCTTCTGAAAGCGACTCTTTCAGCGTCCGCATGCCGCCGGACATTTCCGAATAAATCAGCGCATACGCCCCGATGCACCCCAGCAGAAAGCCCAGGCCCAGCATGATTCCCCTCTCCCGCCACGGTCCGGGACTGCGTTCCGGAGCCGGTTCCGGAACGTCCGGCTCCGGCTCATGGGAAACAGTCAGGTAGTGTTCCAGCGGGCCCTCGTCAGGCATGGGCTTGATTCAGGGTTGGGACGTGAAAATGCCGGTTCAGCCCTGTTCCGGGCGGATGCTGTCCGCGCCGAAGTACGGCACGAGCGCTTCCGGAATGCGGATGGAGCCGTCCGGCTGCTGGCAGGTTTCCAGCAGGGCTACGTACAGGCGCGGCAGAGCCGTGCCGGAACCGTTCAGGGTGTGGCAGAACTGGTTCTTGCCGTCCGCGTCCTTGTAGCGCAGGCGCATGCGGCGCGCCTGGTAGTCCGTAAAGCAGGAGCAGGAGGAAACCTCCAGATACTGCCCCTGGCCCGGAGCCCATACTTCAATGTCATACGTCTTGGCGGAGGAAAAGCCGAGGTCGCCCGTGCAAAGTTCAATCACGCGGTAGTGAAGCCCCAGTTTCTGAAGAATGGATTCCGCATGGCTGCGGAGCACTTCAAGCTCCCGGAAGGAGTCTTCCGGCTTCAGAATCTGGACCAGCTCCACCTTGTCAAACTGGTGGATGCGGATCATGCCGCGGTTGATGCGTCCGGCGCTCCCGGCTTCCCGGCGGAAGCAGGGCGTGTACGCGGCCATCTTGATGGGCAGCTCGCTTTCCTGTAAAATGGTGTCCCGGTACAGGTTGGTCACGGGCACTTCCGCCGTGGGAATCAGGAACATCTGCTGGTCTTCCGTGCCGTACATGTCTTCCTCAAATTTGGGGAGCTGTCCGGTGCCTTCCATGCACTCCCGCTTGACCACAAAGGGAACGCCCACTTCCTGATAGCCGTTCTCCCCGGTCTGCGTGTCCAGCAGGAAGTTGATCAGGGCGCGTTCCAGGCGCGCGCCCGCCCCGCGGTATACCACAAAGCCGGAGCCCGTGATCCGCGCGCCGTCTTCAAAGGAAATCATGCCCAGGTTCGCGGCCAGCTCCACATGGTCCTTCGGGTTCTCAATGGCGGGTTTCTCTCCCCACAGCTTGACCTCCGGGTTGGCCGTTTCATCCGCGCCCACGGGGCATTCCGGATGCGGCAGGTTGGGAATGTTCATCAGCAGGGAGGTGAGCTGGGCGGAATTCTCTTCCGCCAGGCGGTCCAGCTCCCGGATGCGGTCCCCGATTTCGCGCACGCGCGCTTCAATGGAGGAGGTGTCCTCCCCCTTCTTCTTGAGCATGCCGATCTGCTTGGAGGTGGCATTGCGCTCGGACTGCAAGGCCTGCTTTTCCGTTTCGGCATTGCGGCGCGCTTCATCGCACGCCAGAACGTCATCAACAAGCTTCCACGCGTCGCCGCTACGGGGCTTCAAACGCGCTTTCACTTCTTCCGGATTTTCTCGTATTACACGGATGTCGAGCATAACGCGCACAGCTTGCACTCCATCCCTCCGCCACGCAAGCCAAATGAACGGACCTTCATGGAAAAACTGCACCTGCAATAACGTGCCTTTTGTGCCGGCGCGGCGCAGTTATTGCAGAAAAACATGCCGGGAGCGCCGCATGCCATGAAGCGCTCCCGGAGGCTTTTTGATGATAGCTGGAGAGACAGCGGAAGATTTGCTGAACAGTTTCCGGAAACCACTGTTTTTATGCGTTTTCCCTGGATGCGGGAGTATTGCAAGAAGGGGCAAAAGGGGAATTTTTCTCCGTTTTCAGCAAGTTAATTCCCTTTCATTTTTATTTGTTCTTGAAGAGTTCAAACGGCAAAGGGTAGTGTAGGAGCACTATGCAACAAACCGCACGCGCCGCTGTCCTGACAGCTCCCAAGACATTTGAAATCCGTGAATACCCCATTCCCGCCATCGGGGATGATGAAATGCTGATCAAGGTGGAAGCCTGCGGCGTTTGCGGCACGGACGGCCACGAGTACAACCGGGACCCCTTCGGCCTCTGCCCCGTGGTGCTGGGCCATGAAGGCACCGGGGAAATCGTCGCCATGGGCAGGAATATCACGAAGGACACGGCGGGCAATCCCCTGGCCCTGGGGGACAAGATCGTCACCTGCATCATCCCCTGCGGCACCTGTGACGCCTGCCTGAATACCCCGGCCCGCACCAACCTGTGCGAGAACGTGGGCGTGTACGGCCTGATGCCTGACGACGACGTGCATTTGAACGGCTACTTCGGGGAGTACCTGGTCATCCGCAAGGGTTCCACGTTTTTCAACGTTTCCGGCATGACGCTGGACCAGCGCATTCTGGTGGAGCCCGCCGCCGTGGTGGTCCATTCCCTGGAACGCGCCAAGTCCACCGGACTGCTCAAGTTCAATTCCGTGGTGCTCGTGCAGGGCTGCGGCCCTATCGGCCTGCTCCAGATCGCCGCGCTGCGCACGCTGGGCATTGAAACCATCATCGCCGTGGACGGCAATGATTCCCGCCTGGAACTGGCTAAGGAAATGGGCGCCGCGCGCACGTATAATTTCACGCATTACGCGGACCTGGACGGCCTCCTTGACGCGGTGAAGAAAGATAACGGCGGCCGCCTGGCGGATTTCGTCTTCCAGTGCACGGGCGTAGGCAAGGCCGGGGCAAACGCCTGGAAGTTCGTGAAGCGCGGCGGCGGCCTGTGTGAAGTGGGCTTTTTCATGGACGGCGGGGAAAGCGTCATCAACCACCATTACGACCTCTGCAACAAGGAAGTGACCGCCGTGGGCTCCTGGGTGTATTCCCCGCAGGATTACCCGACCACGTTCGACTTCCTGAAGCGCGCCTACGGCATCGGACTGCCGCTGACCAAGCTGATTTCCCACCGCTTCAAGCTGGATGAAATCACGGAAGCCCTGGAAACGAACGTCCAGATGAAGGGCATCAAGATTGCCGTCATCTGCGACTAAGCGGAAACTCTTTTTCTTACCTCAACGCCGTTCCTCCGGGAGCGGCGTTTCCAGAGGGGAACGTCACTCATCCAATCCAGGGTAGATATCCTTCCAGTCCAAAAAACGCTCCGTATTGGGAGGAACAGTCATGATAGCCGCGACTTTTCTTTTCAATTGCACCAATGCGTCAGGGTCAAGAACCATGGGTTCGCTCACTTTAAGGTACGCCCCTTCCCGATGCACCTGTCTCTCCAGCGTCAAATATTTCTTGATGACGCCGTCGGAATCCAGGGCGGCATCAATGACGAAATGCAGCAGGAAGCCGGACTCCTGAAGGAAAAAATCAAATTCATAAATCCAGGAAAAACAGCAATTCTCGTCGTCTTCCTCCTTATCATCATTCAGCTCCCTTCTGGGGATTCCGGAATCATACAGACGGTTCAGTTCCTGCAAGAGGGACAGGATGTGTTCACGTCTCAACACGGTTACCTGGCACCCCTGCTTTCCCAGCATTCCCTGCCGACAATCGATGACTAATTCACGGCACTGTCCTTCCATGGCAAGAAGCACTTCCACGGCCTGCTCCCGTTGCCGGTCCATGGGTTCCCGCGAATACATGAGCCGGGTCTTCTACAGATTCACTTTCCCCACCGTTCCGTGATGCCGCCGTAGGAGTCTATGCGGCGGTCGCGGAAGAAGGGCCAGATGCGGCGGTGGTCTTCCAGCGCGTCCAGGTCCAGCTCCGCGTACAGGATGGCTTCATCGCTGACGGGGGCCTTGGCGACGATTTGGCCGTAGTAGTCCGCCACGAAGGACTGCCCCCAGAATTCGCTTTCCCCTTCCGTCCCCACGCGGTTGACGGCGCAGACGTAGCACCCGTTCGCCACGGCGTGGCCGCGCTGCACGGTTTCCCACGCGCAGTGCTGCTGTTCCCCCAGCAGGGGTTTTTCCTCCGGCAGCCAGCCGATGGCCGTGGGGTAAAAGATGATTTCCGCCCCCTGCATGGCCGTCAGGCGCGCGGCTTCCGGGTACCACTGGTCCCAGCAGATGAGCACGCCGATGCGCCCGAATTTGGTCTCAAACGCCTTGTAGCCCAGGTCGCCGGGGGTGAAGTAGAATTTTTCCTCAAAGCCGGGGTCCTGCGGAATGTGCATCTTGCGGTACATGCCCAGGAACGTTCCGTCCGCGTCCACCACCCAGGCGGTGTTGTGGTACAGCCCGGTGGCGCGCTTTTCAAAGCCGGAGGCCACGATCACCACGCCCAGTTCAGCGGCCAGCTTGCAGTGGGCTTCCGTCAGTTCTCCGGGAATGGGTTCCGCCAAGTTGAAAAGGTCGCATTCCTCTGTCCTGCAAAAGTATTCCGTGGTGAAGAGTTCCTGCGTGCAGATGATCTGCGCCCCATGGGCGGCGGCCTCCCGGATGGCGGCTTCCGTCTTTTCCTTGTTCACGGAGGGCCGGGCGTCTGCGGACAGTTGAATGAGTGCGATTTTCGGCATGCCCCTTCCTTACCCCGTTTCCCCTCCCATTCCAAGCAGGGAAAATGAATGCGGCGCGATTATTTGATGGAAAAGGGCATGAAAAGTGTTATGTACATGCAATATGGAACCCACCACCCCATCTCTGCCTGACGACGACGTAGCCGCCATTGACCGGCTCGGCGCCATTTACAAGGAGCTTTCCGCGGAATTGAGCAAGATCATCATCGGCCAGCAGCGCGTCGTGGAGCTGCTGAGCATCGCCCTGTTCTCCCGCGGGCACGCGCTCCTGATGGGTGTTCCCGGCCTGGCGAAGACGCTGCTGATCAGCTCCGTGGCAAAGACGCTGGACCTCAGTTTCAACCGCATCCAGTTCACGCCGGACCTGATGCCCGCGGACATCACCGGCACGGATATCATCCAGGATGATTCCGCCGGCGGCAAGCGGCAGTTTGAGTTCATCAAGGGCCCGGTCTTCGCCAACATCGTGCTGGCGGACGAAATCAACCGCGCCCCCGCCAAGACCCAGTCCGCCCTGCTGGAAGCCATGCAGGAGCGCCGCGTCACCGTCATGGGCCGCACCTTCACCCTTCTGCCTCCCTTCTTCGTGCTCGCCACCCAGAACCCCATTGAGCAGGAAGGCACCTATCCCCTGCCGGAAGCCCAGCTTGACCGCTTCATGTTCCTGATTGAAGTGGATTACCCCACGGAGGAGGAGGAAATGCGCATCGCCCGTGAGACCACCGGAAACCGCAGCGAGGAGCTCAAGCACGTCCTCTCCGGGGAGGAAATCATTTTTTACCAGGACCTGGTGCGCCGCGTGCCCGTCCCGGAACATATTTACGAGTACGCCGTGAAGCTGGTGCGCGCCACCCGCCCCTCCCTGGAGACTTCTCCGGAATGGGTGAAGCAGTACGTGGCCTGGGGCGCGGGCCCCCGCGCCGTCCAGTTCCTCATTCTGGGGGCCAAGACCCGCGCCGCCCTCCAGGGCAGCTACATCGTCCGCAAGGAGGACATAGACGCCATTGTGGAGCCCGTGCTGATGCACCGCGTGGTCACGAACTTCGCCGCGGAGTCCCAGGGCATCACGCCCCGCAAGGCCGTGGCGCGCCTGGCGGCGGAAGTCTAACCGTCCCCGCGTTATCCACTCCCTTGCCCTGCCCACCCATGAAGTACCTGAACCACGACCTGCTCAGCCGCCTGGGGAATCTTCCCCTGGAAGCGCGCCACAGCATGACGGGGAACGTATCCGGCCGCCACAGAAGCGCCAACCGCGGCTCCTCCGTGGAGTTCGCGGAGTACCGCAAGTACGTTTCCGGGGATGATACGCGCCGACTGGACTGGAAGGCGTATGCCCGGTCTGACAGGTATTACATCAAGGAGTTTGAGGCGGATACCAACCTGCGCGCCTACATCGTCCTAGACCTTTCCGGCTCCATGAATTACCACCCGGAGCAGGTGGAGTCCAAGTACCTGCGCGCGTGCAGGCTGGCGGCCAACCTGGCTTACATCGCCATCCGGCAGGGGGACGCCGTGGGGCTGAGCTTTTCCCGGCAGACGAAGGACGGCGCCACGCTGCACATTCCGGCCTCCCGCCGCCCAGCCCACCTGAACGTTCTCATCAGCCAGATGGATACGCAGTACCCCAAGGGGGAAACCGTGCTGGCGGAGACTCTGCATGAACTGGCGGAACGCGTCAGCCGCCGTGCCCTGGTGCTGATTTTTTCCGACCTGTTCACGGATACGGAGGAACTTAAAAACGCCCTCCGGCACCTCCACTTCCGCAAGCATGACGTGGCCGTGTTCCACCTGGTGGACCAGCTGGAAATTGATTTTGACTTTGACCGCCCCATCCGCTTTGTGGACATGGAGGGCGGCGGCTCCCTGATTACGGAACCGGACCTCATCGCGGACGAGTACCGCGCCATCGTGGCCGGCTACCTGGAGGAAACGCGCCGCATCTGCACGGACATTAACGCGGATTACCGCCTGGTCAGGACCGGGGACGCCCTGGAGGACGTGCTGACCGGGTTCCTGATGGGGCGGCAGAAGAAGAAAGCGGGCAGATAAGCGCCCGGCTGTCTCACGGAACGGTTGATTGCGCCGCGGAACGGGTGCAGGATTTCCCGCGTGCCTTCCGTGCCGCCGTAAGCGGCAGTTTTCATTTTTTTTCTTCTCTTCCATCGTGGACGCACCCGTTAAAATGATCGTGGGCCTGGGCAATCCGGGCAGGACTTATGAAGATACCCGCCACAACGCGGGTTTCATGGTGGTGGACCGCCTGGCTGCCGGGTGGGGCGCCGTGTTCAAGACGGACAGGCAGCGCAAGTGCGAGCTGGCGGCCGGCCCCGGCGTGCTGCTGGTGAAGCCCGCCACCTTCATGAATGAATCCGGCCTGTGCGTGGGGCCCATGATGCGCTTCTTCAAGCTGGACCCGCGCAGCGTGTTCGTCATTCATGACGAGGTGGATTTTCCGCTGGGCGTGATGAAGCTGCGGGAAAAAGGCTCCGCAGGCGGCCACAACGGCATCAAGTCGCTCATCGCCCACATGGGCACGCAGGAGTTCCCGCGCCTCCGCTTCGGCATCGGCCTGCCACGCGGCAAGGGGGAGATGATCGGCCACGTGCTGGGCAAATTCCGCCCGGAGGAACGCGAGCTTCTGGACGTGATGCTGGGAAAGGCGGCGGACGCCGTGCTGTACACCATGGAACACGGCATCACGAAGGCAGGCAACATTTTCAACGCCGTGCAGGACCATTAGCCGCCCGGACCGCCGCAAGCCCTTGCGGCATTAAAATATAAACGCGCGGGGAACGGACGCGCTTTTTCCTTAAAGCCGGCGCGTCCTGCGGACGCAGGATGATTCAGTAGCCTGCGGGGTTCCGGGAGATTCCCAGGACGCATGCCTTCTTTTTTCGCTCGCCAACAGTGTACGGTATTGCTAAACAAACGGGAATCCGCTAGGATTTTTGCACGTTTTTTCTCCTCCCAGGACAAATCCTGCTTCATCTTCATGGCTGAATTAAGTTCACAAGCTCCGCGCAGGCACATGCAGGCCAACAAAAGGCGCCAACCCAAGGCCAAGCCCAGGAAGCGATTCTGGAGCTTCATCCGGAAGCTGGTGCTGTGGTGCCTGGTTCTGGCCGCCATCGGGGGGGCCGTGGGCTACTTTGGCTTCATGATGGCCTGGAAACGCTATGACAACTGGGCGGCGGAGTTTGACCTGGAACGCATCAACGACCTGGAAAAGCCCAGCATCATTTACGACCGGAACGGGGAGGAAATAGGCCGCATTTATGTGGAAAACCGCAGCTACGTCACGCTGGACAAGATTTCGCCCGCCATGGTCAACGCGCTGATCGCCCAGGAGGATTCCCGCTTCCGGGAGCATCCGGGCTATGACTTCCTGGGGATTTTGCGGGCAGGCAGGGAATACATCCACAACAGCGGGGACGCCAACCAGGGAGCCTCTTCCATCACCCAGCAGCTTGCCAGAAACGCGTACGACCTGAAGAACCGGGCCAAGGCCAGGAATGAAGGCAGCTTTGGCCGCAAATTCGTGGAAATAGCGCTGGCGCGCCGCATTACGGAACGGTACAGCAAGGACCAGGTGCTGGAGTTTTACCTGAACCGCGTTTACTTCGGCAGCGGGTTCTACGGCATCCGCGCCGCCTCTCTGGGCTACTTCGGCAAGGAACCTGCGGACCTCACTACGCGGGAGGCCGCCTCCATCGCCGCCCTGATTAAAAACCCGAACGGCCTTTCCCCTCTCAATAATCCGGAAAGCAACCTGAAATGGCGCAACCATGTGCTCAACCGCATGGCACGGGAAAAGTACATTACGCCGGATGAAGCGGAACGCCTCTCCGCCATGGACCTGGGACTCAACCCCAGGCCGCTGAAACGCGGCGTCTCCCACATTTACGACCGCATTTCCGCAGAGATTACCGCCTATCTGGGGGAGGACCGCGTGAATGCCGCCGGCCTCAAGATTTACACCACCCTTGACAGGAAGCTTCAGGAGGCCACCGGGAAATCCCTGGAACAGGCCCTGGAAAACATTGAAAAACGCCCCGGCTACCGCCACCAGAAGGCCGCGGACTACCACGGAGCCTCCGGGGACAAGCCGCGCTACCTGGAAGGAGCCCTGCTGGTGGTGGACAACCAGTCCGGCGCCGTTCTGGCCTACCACGGAGGCAGGGACTACACCAAGCGCCAGTATGACGCCATCAAGGACGGCGCCCGCCCCACCGGCACCGCCATCCTGCCCTTCCTGTACGCTACGGCCTTTGACACGGGCAAAAGCCCCGTCACCCGCATTCTGGACGACGCCATTGACAACCGCCTGACGGGCATCGGCGGCTCGGAAGGCATCCTGGGGGAATGGGGCGCGGAAAGCTCCAAAAACCGCTATGAAGGCATGATTACCGCCCACCGCGGCCTGTCCGCCTCCAAGATTGCCGCCTCCCTGCGCATGGGGATGGACATGGGCACATCCCCCTTCGTGAAAAAGCTCACGGACTTCGGCATCCGCAAGCCCGTGCGTGAAGCGGGCAGCACGGAGGTGAACCCCGTTTACCGCCCCAAGATTTTCGTGGGCACGGAACCCGCCTCCCTGAAGGAAATGACGCTGGCCTACACCGCCATCCCGAACGGCGGCTCCCGCCCGCAGGACATTTATTACCTGGACAGGATAGAGGATGAGGACGGCCAGTTGATCTGGGAATCCAACCAGGCCATTGAAACCCGGAACAACGCCCAGGTGCGGAAGGGGGCCACCTCCACCGCCACGGCCTTCCAGCTCCACAACATCCTGAATTCCTCCCTGAAAAACGGCTCCGCCCAGCGCGTGGCCCCGCATCTGCCGAAAGACTTCAAGGGGGGCGTGAAAACGGGGACTACGTATGACTTTGCGGATAACTGGCTGTTCGGCTATGACAGCCGCATCACCTGCGGCATCTGGGTAGGCTTCCTGGAAGGGAAAAAACCCATTTACAACGGGGCCTTCTCGTCGGACACCTGCGCCTCCGTCCTGGGCGCCGCCGTCACGGAGGCGGAACGCCTCTTCCCCGCCGGGGAACTGGCCCCGCCCCCCAGCGTGGAACGGGTGGAAATCTGCCTGACCACCGGGAAGAGAGCCACGCACAGTTGCTATGACATTGACCCGGTGGACAAGAAATACCGCCGCCACACCATGTTTGAATACCTCCGCAAGGGGGATTCCAGCCTTCCCTTCTGCGACCTCCACGGGGAGGACATCTCCGCCCCCGTCTCACCCTTCACGGCGCAGAACCGCATCCTGCCCCTGCCGCCCATCCTGCCCACCAAGGCCATCCTCCAGGGGGACGACCCCTACCACACGGAGCTGAACCAGGGTCCCGCCAACCGCAACTATGAACTGCTGGGCGCGGGTGAAAACGTGCCGGAAGCCCAGGCCCTTTCCGCAGACCCCGTTTCTCCGGACCATACGGACACGAGCATCACGCTGCCCGCTCCCAAGCCCATCACCATCCCCGTTCCGGAATTCATCCACCTGTAACTCCCTTTTCTTCCATGCCCTCCCCCTCCCAGGATACGGTAGCCTGCACATGCCCGTCATGCGGAAACCCCTTTGCCGTGAAAACGTCTTTTCTGGGAAGCCAGGTGCAATGCCCCATCTGCGCCGCTCCGGTCACCGCCCGGCAGGAAGAGAAAGTCAAGGATGAAACGGAAGAACAGGCCGCCGTCCCCTGCCGCTGCAACGTATGCAACAATTCCTTTGCCGTCAATCCCTCCTGCATAGGGAACAAGGTGAAATGCCCCGTCTGCCATTCCACCGTCACGGCCACCCGGCAGGAGGAAGAGCCAGCAACGGCCCCGGAACGGATGCCTGAAGCTCCGGAAAAAGCGCCTGAAATCCCGGAAGGGACGCCTGAACCAGCAGCCTCCGTCCGGCACGGCGGCGCGCAGGAGGAAAGCCCCTCCGCTTCCCCGTCCGCATCTTCCCACAAATCTCTTACGCCTCAGAAAAAGACGGATAAACGGAGCATTGCCGTTACCAAGCCTTCCATCCCCATCCCTGCGGAACCCACCACCAAAATCCGCAAGCGGAAGGAAAAGGGGGACGCCGCCCCTGCCATCACAGCCGCCCGCAGCGCCTCCCTGGCGCATGAAGAGCCGGAATACCAGCCCACCGCCCGGGAAGCCGCCCGCAGCGAGCGCCGCCCCACCTGGCACATCTGGCTCTTTGTCTCCGGCCTGGTGCTGGCCTCGCTGGGCGTGTTCATGTTCCTGCGCGGAAAGGACATGGAAGCGGAAGGCTCCAAGATTCTGAACATTTCAGACCGGTTTGTGGACCATGAAGCGGTCTTCTCCCTGGACGTGAACAAGGACCTGCTGGCGGAACTGGAGCAGAGGGAGCAGCAATACCGGCTCATGACCCATCCCCGCAGGGAGGAAGACCGGGAAGTGGAATCCGTCTCCGCCCACATCACGGCAGCCATGAATGAACTGGCCCTCTACTGCATGGCGGAATCAGACGAAGAAAGGCTCAACTACGTGATGGAGCCCGAGGCCGTGCGCCCCAAAATGGCTCACTGGGCCTCCTACGGGCGGTACAAGGACTACCTGCCGCAGGAAGCGGGGAAAAGCTCCAAGAACGGGGACCTGCTCCAGATATCCGTGCTGATGGATGACAACACCGTCCGCCCGGCCATCTTCCTGTATGACCGGAACTCCGGCAAATGGAAGCTGGACTGGGAAGCCTGGGAAGGTTACTCCCCCATGCTCCCGGCGGAGCTGGAAACCAAAAAGCCCTCCAAACCCGTCCCCGTCAGAATAGCCCTCAGCATGCCCGGCATCTACCAGCCGCCCTTCCTGGAGGAATCCTCCGCGGAAAGCTACCGCAATACCGCCTACATCAACTTCTCCCTGGAATTCCCCAACGGGGAGCGCCTGAACGCGTACGTGGACAGGTATTCCCCGCTGGCGCTGGAACTGACCAAGCTCCTTTACAACGGCCCCGTGCGCGCCTGCGTGCTCATTCACTACCCGGCGGACCTGCCCGGCAACCAGTCCGTCATTATTGACAAGCTGCTGTATTCCGGATGGATGAGCGACGCCACCCGCAACCTCCTTCCCACCACCAACTGACAATCCAGAACCGGTTCCCGTTTTCCATGAGTTCCAAAGCATTAGCGCAAACACAGGACAAAGCCCTCCAACTCAATCTGGCCACCACCATTTACGGCACCTTTGCGGAAATAGGCGCCGGCCAGGAAACGGCCAACTGGTTCTTCCGTGCCTCCGGGGCCGCCGGCACGGTGGCCAAGACCATCTCCGCCTATGACATGACCGTCAGCGACACGCTGTACGGCCCCGTCAAGCGCTACGTCTCGGAAGAACGCCTGAAAGGCATGCTGGATTACGAATTCACCCAGCTCGTCAACCGCCTGGGGCCCAAGCGCGGCAAGGACACCCGCTTCTTCGCCTTCTGCAATACGGTGAAGGTGAAAGGCTACCGGGACAACGGCCCGTGGAACGGCTGGATAGGCGTGCGCTTCCAATTGAAGCCGGAGGCGGAACCGTCCGACCTGATCATCCACGTGCGCCTGAACGACCCGGACCACGACAGCCAGATGAAGGACCTGGGCATCCTGGGCGTCAACATCCTGCACGCCGTCTTTTTCAAAAGGGACCGGCTGGAGGAATTCATTGAATCCCTGGTGGACAATCTGGATCCCCGCCTGGTGGAGATAGACGTCGTCCGCTTTGAGGGCCACGGCTTCTCCATGGTGGACAACCGCCTTTTTGCGCTCCAGCTCGTCAAATCCGGTCTGACGCCGGCCACCCTGTTCCTGGCAAACGGCCAGGTGGCCCAGGCGGCGGACGTGCTGTACAAACGCCCCATCGTGCTGATGAGGGGCAGCTTCAATCCCGTCTGCAACCTGCATCTGGAAGTCATGGCGCAGGTGAAAAAATGCTTCCTCTCGCACATCAATGAAACGCAGGCGGACCGCTGCCTGGAAATCTGTGAAATATCCATGAACAACCTGCTCCGCGGCGGGGACGTGGACCATCTGGAATTCCTGGACCGCGCGGACAGCCTGAAAGCCCTGGGCAAGAACGTGCTGATTACCAAGATGGCCCGTTTTGACAACCTGTCCGAGCTGCTGGCGCGCTACACGAACGAGCCCATCGCCATCGCCCTCTCCATCGGCCTGTTGAACGAACTGTTCAAGGAAAAATGGACGGAGGACATCCCCGGCGGCATCCTGGAATCCTTCGGCCGCACCTTCCAGAACAAGACGCGCCTGTACGTCTCTCCCTGGCTCAACCGCAAATCCGGGGAATTCGTCACGGCGCGCACCTTCCGCGCCCCGGAACAATACGTGCACCTGTACCAGCACTTCCTGGCGAACGGCCTGGTGGTTGACGTCCCCTTCTTCAATGAATTCCTGCTGCGCCACACGCCGCGGGACATCCAGCGCATGATCGCCGCGGATGAAGACATCTGGAAAACGCTGGTCCCCGCGGAGGCTCACCGCTCCGCCCTGCATTTCCGCTGACCTCCTCTTTAAAAAGTCTGTGCGGCCACTCTCCAGTGCTTTTCCAACGGCGGCTTACCTGCTACCTGCCGGGGAGGTTTTACAGGAAGGAAAAGTTTCCCCTTACGGATGCCCTGGGTATTGGGCGGAAACCGCAAATATGCGGTTAGCAAATACTTCCATCGTTCTTTTCACGTCCGGCCGCCCCTGGAAATGAGGGCCTCCGTCCCTCATCGCAGCCTCCGCCGGAGCGGAGCGACGGGTATTTGAAAGAAAAGCCGCCTCTGCGCTCCGGAAAAGCTTTTACCTGCGAGAGGCGGGAATCTTCCGGCTCCCAGGACGCCGGAGGCGCAAAACCACCGTGAATCAGCATTTCCACCGTTTCCTTTTACGATTGCATGTTCTTTCGGTTTCCTCCTCCGGCATTGCCTTCCCTGCCTCATTCCCTGCCTCATTCCCTGCCTCATTCCTTGTCCTGAACCCGGAGAATCCGGCACAGCCACGCTCATCCTCCCCGCTCCGCTCCCCGGAACGTTTCCCTTCTTCAAACTCATCTTATCAGGAAAACTTAACAACTTTGTAAGATTGTCTTGCCATAAGGAGGGAATCTCATTAAGGTCTCCGAGTTCCATTTTTATCATGAATACCATTATTATCGGCTCCCAATGGGGCGACGAAGGCAAGGGCAAAATGATCGATTTCCTGACGGAATCCGCCGACGTGGTGGCACGCGGCCAGGGCGGCAACAACGCGGGCCATACCGTAATCGCCAACGGGAAGAAGTACATCCTTCACCTTGTCCCCTCCGGCATCCTGTGGCCGGGCAAGCTTTGCGTCATCGGTAATGGTGTGGTGCTGGACCCCATCGGCCTGGTGGAGGAAATCAATGAACTCCGCGGCCAGGGCGTCTCCATCACGAAGGACAACCTTCTCATCTCCGACCGCGCCCACGTGGTCCTCCCCTTCCACAAGGAAATGGACGCCGCCCAGGAATCCGCCCTCGGCAAAAAAGCCATCGGCACCACCAAGCGCGGCATTGGCCCCACGTACGCGGACAAGGCCCGCCGCATAGGCGTGCGCATGGCGGACATGAGGGATCCCAGGATTTTTGACGAAGTGCTGCGCCGCCGCATCAAGATGGCGAACGCGGAAATGGAACGCATGGGCCTTCCCGCCATGGATGAAGAAAAAATGGTGGCGGAAGTGACTGCCGCCGCGGACGTGCTGCGCCCCCACATCACCAATACCATCCCGGTCATGCATGAAGCCGTGGCCTCCGGAAAGAGCATCCTCTTTGAAGGAGCCCAGGGCGCTTACCTGGACGTGGACTTCGGCACCTACCCGTTCGTTACCTCCTCCAACACCTCTTCCGCCGGCGCCTGCACCGGCACGGGCGTTCCGCCGCACAAGATTGACCGCATCATCGGCGTGTGCAAGGCCTATACCACCCGCGTGGGTTCCGGCCCCTTCGTCACGGAAGATGAAGAAATCTCCAACCACCTGCACAGCATGGGCCGCGAATTCGGCGCCACTACGGGCCGTCCCCGCCGCTGCGGCTGGGCGGACGGCGTGCTGCTCCGCTTCTCCGCCATGTTCAACGGCTTTGACGAAATGGCCATGACCAACCTGGACGGCTATGACAAGTGCCCGGAAATCAAAATCTGCACAGGCTATGACCTGGACGGTGAAATCCTGGCCTATCCGCCCGCCACGGTGGACGAATGGGAACGCTGCAAGCCCGTGTATGAAACGGTGCCCGGCTGGATGCAGGACATCTCCGCCTGCCGTTCCTGGGAAGAGATTCCGGAAAACGCCAGGAAATTCGTCAAGCGCATGAGCGAGCTCATCGGCTGCCCCGTCACGACCGTGGGCGTGGGCCCCGACCGCGAACAGACGATCGCCGTGAAATAACCCCCTATTCCAGCTTTCCCAAGCCTCCCTTTACCTTCAAGGGCCGTTCCGCTTCCCCAGCGCGGAACGGCCCTCTTTTTTTCTGCCTTCTCCGCCTTTTTCTTTGCGCCCCCACTCTCCACTCTCCACTCTCCACTCTCCACTCTCCACTCTCCACTCTCCACTC
>NZ_JABFCI010000118.1:0-226 GCF_017566105.1 Akkermansia sp. GGCC_0220 | reverse complement strand
CGGCTTAAATCACTTTGGCTGGTGGACTGATATCAGAGATCATGCTGGCAACGACTTGATGCCACAGATCAAAGAGCACGTAGCTAAATACGGCTATTCACTCAAAGAAGAATTAGGTGAACATGAATCACAACATACTGATCCAAGTTGGATGCACACCTTTGCTAAAGCCCGTGAAGTCTATGCAGTCGATCCAGATACCTTACCAAATACGTATCTCAAATAC
>NZ_JABFCI010000117.1:0-226 GCF_017566105.1 Akkermansia sp. GGCC_0220 | reverse complement strand
TCCTCCACACCTCAGTTAAATCTCCATCGAACAGTCACATTGCACAAATCCGCCTCTTGCTTTCCAGGAGAAACCTTTCTATAATAAGAGTAAAAGATGTTACTGTTAACACGGTAATGTTCCGCGGGGTGTGAACATAACAGTTCATGCTGTCTGAACTGTTACAGCTTATCATATTAAAGGGGAATGTATCCATGAAAAAGATATTGATTGTAGATGACGACAA
>NZ_JABFCI010000116.1:0-226 GCF_017566105.1 Akkermansia sp. GGCC_0220 | reverse complement strand
ACTTTCGATTCCAGTCAGCCAGCCACGGATATTATAGGATAAACTCTCAGACACCTTATCACCATAATTCCTGCCAGTCAGACGCCCCAATGCATCGTATACATAAGTGATTTTATCGGTAAAACGCCCGTTCCAAGTATTGACTTTCGTTAGTAACCGTGCACGATCATCGTACGTATAAACGGTTTCAAGGATATCCGTACCAATGTTATCCTGCTTTCTCAAG
>NZ_JABFCI010000115.1:0-226 GCF_017566105.1 Akkermansia sp. GGCC_0220 | reverse complement strand
CCAGAAAGCAGCATAGACAGAATAATATTTTTTTAGCTGACATTCCAGCATAACGACTAGCAAAGGGATTCAGACCAACTGCTTTAATCTCAAAACCGACAGTAGTCTTTTTCATTAGGAACCAATAGATTAATAATGCGATGATCCCGAGGAAAATCCCAGCATTGATACGGGAGTTGCCGAAAAGTTGACTGAGCCAGTCTAAGTGCAAACTCCCATTAGCAGG
>NZ_JABFCI010000114.1:0-226 GCF_017566105.1 Akkermansia sp. GGCC_0220 | reverse complement strand
GGACGGATATTAGCGAAAAGACCCAGTTTCTTACGCATAGCCAGCAAACCTTGCTCCGGACGTACCTTGGCAGTAGGATCATTGTCAAATTTCGGATCACCTACGGCAGAGAACAAAACAGCATCCGCCTCTTTACAAACCTGATAAGTTGCTTCCGGAAACGGATTGCCTACTTTATCAATCGCATCAGCTCCACAGATTGCATATTCGTAACTTACTTTGTGAC
>NZ_JABFCI010000113.1:0-226 GCF_017566105.1 Akkermansia sp. GGCC_0220 | reverse complement strand
CCCAATCTAATATGGTCTTTAACAATTCCTTTATCTATACACGCATTTCCCTGAAAGAATATCATCCATGGAGCTACTGCATTACCTATTATAGCTACTATATACCAAAACAGATTTTGGCTTTCCTTTGGATAATTCCACGCTATAAATGTATATGCTATATTTTTAATGCTGGGATGAGTCATGAATGCAATTATAATAAAAACGATATTAAAAAATCCAATAA
>NZ_JABFCI010000112.1:0-226 GCF_017566105.1 Akkermansia sp. GGCC_0220 | reverse complement strand
CATCTATTATAGCTTAAATATTTTTTTACAGCAAATCAAAAAGGCCTTGACCTTTACGCAGTGTCAACGTCTATAATGGGTGGCAGGAGGAGCAGAATGATGGAATATACGGTTAAAAAGCTGGCGGCCCTGGCAAAGGTTTCGCCGAGAACACTGCGTTATTACGATGAGATTGGGCTGTTGAAGCCGGCGCGTATCAACAGCTCAGGCTACCGGATCTACGGGA
>NZ_JABFCI010000111.1:0-226 GCF_017566105.1 Akkermansia sp. GGCC_0220 | reverse complement strand
CTTAAAAGGTGGCTCGCATGGCTGCGTAAATGTAAAGCCTAGTGAGATTAGGCGCATTTGGAATAACATTAAGAAAAATGAGCCGGTAATTATTTACGAGTAGAAAAAACGAGGTTCAAACCCATTTAGGGGTCCAAACCTCGTTTTATTTTGTCTTATTTTACTTTTCAAACCAATCCCAGTCATCACCTACAGTGTGAACACCTGTATCTTCTTCTGTTTCAGC
>NZ_JABFCI010000110.1:0-226 GCF_017566105.1 Akkermansia sp. GGCC_0220 | reverse complement strand
CCCTGTTCCTGTGATTGCGACGAAGACGTCGAACAGTCCGATTGCAGCAAGAACACCTCCCATTTCTTCGGCGGCAACCCGGATGGAGCCGACGACTGCGAAGGATTGCTTGAAGTAGGAACCGGAGACTCAGGAGGGGCAGGAGGAAGTAATTCCCCCGTTCCCCGCACCCTTGCCGAACCTTCCTCCCCATGTCCCATCACCCTGCGCTACAAGCATCCCCTCG
>NZ_JABFCI010000109.1:0-227 GCF_017566105.1 Akkermansia sp. GGCC_0220 | reverse complement strand
AAGAACCGTATCGACCATATGGCCTATCTGCCGGGGATGGAAGTCCTGGAGTCAGAGGTGCAGGCGCAGGTGATCGAATCGATGAATGCCTATGATTATAAGATATATACGGAAAAGGACATACGCCGGGCGTTGGAGCATGACAACCGTACGCCGGAGGATTTTGCGGCGCTTCTGTCCCCTGCGGCGCTGCCGCTTTTGGAGGAGATGGCGCAGCGTGCCAGAAT
>NZ_JABFCI010000010.1:0-111614 GCF_017566105.1 Akkermansia sp. GGCC_0220 | reverse complement strand
AAGTCTACCATTTTCACCTCCCTTGTCAATTTTTTTCGAGTCGTTTTTGCGGAGATTTTTTTAGCATTCTAAATATTACTGATTATTAACGTATTACATTTTTCTCTTTTCCCGCAAAAAAGACCCCTTTCATCACGAAAGGGGCCTAAACGTTTCAGAATTCTTAAGCTTCCGCCTGTTTTTTCTTCATGGCTACATACTGGTGCATGAGGGGTAATTCCCGGAGTGCATTCACAGCGTCTTTTTTCGCCTGGGCGTAGTCTTTTTTCTCCATGGCCATTTCCATCATGACTTGATAGCAAGCCGCATTATAACCACCGTCATCCCGCGTATTGAAATCTTTCATGATCTGGAGGGCATGCCGGGCCGCTTGATAGTTGTATCCACGCATTTCATCCGACCCATTCAGGATTTTCAGGAGGTAAGAAGCCAGGGAGTCTTCCTTCGGAAAACGCTTCAGCACTTGGTCTATGATGTCCGCCACCTTTTGGTAGTCCTTCTCCTTCCAGGCTTTCCCCGCCTGAACTTCCGCCACTGTAGAGGCAAACCATCCGTCATCGGCAAATCGCTCGGCGTTTTCCTCAATCAGTTTTCTGTATTCATCAAATTTCTTTTCCTTGCGCAGTTCAAAAGATTTTTTGATGACAGCCTGCAGGGCCTGCTGATGAGCTTTGCGCTTCGCATCCTCCTCAGCAAACCGGTTCTTGTCAAAAGAGTCCCAGAGGGCCGTTTCCGCCACCCACGCGGGCATCCTTTTAATTTCCCCCGCCCACAGCAATGTTCCGTCACGAACGACGGCGGCGGCAGGGAACGAATTAAGCTTCAGGGAATCAAAAAGTTCCATTACGGAATGGTCCGACGGAATACCGACAGGGTAGGCAGTCCATCCTTCCGGACCAGACAGATATTCCTGCATCTGTTTTTGATCCATCGGAATGACACCCAATACCACAGCCTTCACCTTGGGATTGTCCAGAAGACCATATTTTTTCAGGACTACATCAAGCGTTTTCCCCGGAGCTCCATCACTCCACATGCCATTGTTCCTCGCAGCTCCTCTCCAGAAGCTGATAAATACGGTTTTGTCAGAAGGCAAGCCCGTCAGCCCGGGATGATTGAACCAATTCAGCTTGCTGAAAAGGGGCGTGTATTCCTTGTCTTCCTGCACAGGCCCCATTTCCTGCATTTTCCGAGGAGGCTCCGGCTTAATTTCCTCAGCTACCTGGTCCACAAGGGATTGGAACGTCTCTGAATTGCCCGAAAGCTGCTGCAGCTTCGTCCACGCCTTGCTGATGGAGGTCAGGGAAAGCGCCTTTTCCATATCCCGAAGCGCTTCCTTCATGTTGCCCTGCCGCTCCCGGAGTTCACCCATCAGACGCCAGGGAAGGGAGGCTTCCTTGTTGCCTTTCCTTGAGATTTCAATGCAACGGTTCAGGCACCGCTCCACCAGAGCGGCATCCATCTTGCCGGCAGGAACTGATTTTCCCTCCATCAAGGTTCCAGCCACATTGATCTGCACGCGGTAGTTGTCCGGATATTCCTTGCACAAGCTGTCAAGTACCGACTGTGCTTCCTGGAATTCTCCTTTTTCCGCCAGTACGATGAACGGGACCATCTTCAGTTGAATCATCTGATCCTGCTGAAATTCCCTTGAATCCTGGATTTGCTTTAAAAACGCCATGGCTCCCTGTTTTCCTTCTTTCCGGACCACCTCGCCCAGCTTTTTCGAGACTTCCCGATAACGCTTCCACTCACGGGCGCCTGCATCAGAATTTTCCGACGGAAGGGAAGCGGCGGAAAAATCAGGTTTCAACATGGCCTGCATGATTTCTTCCGAGAGTTTTACGGGATGTCCACGCCAGATGAGTTTACCGTTCTTTACGGCAAACGCATGCGGAATGCCGTTCACATCCATAGGAGCCAGCCATTTTTCCCTGGTTCTCTTTCCATCCACATCCACCGCCATTGTGTAAGTGAGGGGAGACGGCCGGTTTTTTAAAAATTCCTTCAGAGCCTCCGGAGATTTCCGGTCCATGACATTGACTCCTATGATCTGCATGCCCGGGTTGTCTTTAAATGCCTGATGCAGTTGTTCCATATGGGGCATGGCGGCCAGGCACGGCCCGCACCAAGTGGCCCAGAATTCAAAGATGTATACCTTGTCCTTTTCCCATTCCTTGACAGGCGTTCCCTGCAGCCATACTTCCGGCAATCCCTCCAGGGAAAGGGTGGGAAGAGCATCCGCAGAAGCGGCAGTTTTATTTTCTTTTTTTTCAGGAGAGGCAGCCAGTAAAGGCATTCCCGCAGACATCACAAAAACCGCGGAACACCCCAAGGCGAATAAAGAGGAATTTAACATGATAACACGGTACTCCCGGAACGGGCTTCGTCAAGCCAATAGAAGAAGATGAACCAGAAAGTATCCCTCCCAACGGGCGCTCCTTTTCCGGAACAGCGGTAAAAATACCTTGAAGAAGGAAGAATATTAAACATGAAGTTTTTCGTCTAAAATAAGAAAACAGGCGCTTCCAGGATTCACATTTTTTTGAGTTTCATTGGATTTAGGAAAAACGATTTACCTTTTCGGATACACAAAGACAATATTATTTTCTAAAATAGAAAATATGCCAGAAATGGCTTGCCAGATTTTTCTGAATGCGAAAAATGCGCGCATGGATGAAATGAAGTCCAGCATCAGAAAGTTTCTTGCCCTTACGAAGATGACACGTGACGAGTTCGCCGATCTTTGCGGCGTTAGCAAAAGCCAGGTTGATAAATGGCTTTCTACTGTTCCTATTCCCCGTGCACGACAACGCCTCATCATCAGAATCATGAAAGAGGAGTACGCCAAACACGCACGTTTGGTGCAGACCAAGAACCCGAACAGTATTTATGTTCCCGTTACTCCTCAAAAGTATGAGAAGTTCAGAAATGAAGCGGAACGCCACGGTTTGACCGTTCCGGAATGGGCTAGTGAGGCTTTGGATGCTCTTTCCAGCATCAAGAGCAAAAGTTAAAAGCAGGGTTCAATATCCCGGAACAGTTCCAAGGAAAGAGAAAATAGCGTTTCAAACGCTGCCATCCTATTTTTTCTTTCATCACATAACCTGCATCAATTCATGTCTGACGACGATATACGCACCATGGTCAAGGAATGGCTGCAATGCCAAAACCGCAAGTCCTACCAATTGGCGGAGGAAATAGGAATCCGGCCCCAGACGTTTTACGCACAGATGAGCGTTCGCAAAATATCGGCCAATACGAAAAAAGCACTTTCCCGAATCATTCCGAAACTGGCTGCCGATGCGGATTTAAACGCTTCTTCCTCTGAGAAAGAAAACAATCCTGAAAAGCTTAAAATCAAGGAATGGCTCCGCACACACGGTAAAACGCGCCAATGGCTGGCGGAACAATGCCGGGTTTCCGTCCGCACCGTGCACACCTGGTTTGCCTTTCGCGGCAGCATTCCCGTCACCCAGTCCCTTTTCATCGGCAAGCTGATGAGTGAGGGCGAACCCTGGAAAATTCAAATATCAAATACCATTCCCGTGATTTTTTCAGAGACGGAAATGAGCATTATCCACAAGTTTCAGGAACGCCATCCGGAGATCGACCTTCCCATGTACGGCATGCATAAAATTCTGGAGTTGTGCGTAAATGTACTCGTTCAGGATGAATATTCAAATCCTCTCCAAACTTCCGGTTTCATCAGAACCCCAGAGATTTGCACCCGGGAGGCAGAATAAAAAAATATTCTGCCTCCCAGTTCCCTTTCTGTGAATACATGCGCTATTGAATGCACTAGCCCCGTGCGCGGACCATCTCCGGAACTCCTCAGTATTCCCGCCAGCCTGAGCCGTTTCTTTCCATCCAGTATGGCGCCCATTCGGAGGCCCTTCCCTCCCCTTCCGGTGTGATGACGGCAGAAGGATTTTTTAACTACGGCCCCCATTCCATCAGTTCCATCGCCCAACAGGATTGATTGAAGAACAGGAGGCCTCCTTTTCCGTGCACAAGATAAGAGCGGGAACTGCTATTTCTTCCGACAACGGAGCAAGACAGCCACACGGGATAATGCCGCTTTATTCAGGCCGCCCATCCGCATTTGCACCATTTCCGGCCCCGTTCCACCGTTCTTGCAGGGATGCTTCCACCGATGAAAGAAACTTTTCCCTCACATGAAAGAACCCCGTTTTTCTTAAAAAGAATACGGGGTTCCGAAAGATGGCACGTCCAACTGGATTCGAACCAGTGACCCACTGCTTAGAAGGCAGTTGCTCTATCCAACTGAGCTATGGACGCATGGTGCGGAAAAAGATTAACAGAGTTCATCTCGGCTTGGCAAGCCCGTATCTTTTAAAAGCGCGCTTTCAGCCGCCGGGTCAGCAGTTATCCGGGAAAGAGATGCCTGCCAGGGCAGTCCCGAATTCCCGCACCAGCGGTTCCTGACGGGAGAACATGCGTTCCCGTTCTTCCGGCTCCGTGTCTATGTAGCCGTGCAGGTGCAGGAGACCATGCACCATGTACCGGAAGAGCTCCCTGAAAACCGGCTCATTGAATTCCGACGCCTGCCGGATGGCGGTATCATAACTGACGATGATTTCCCCCATTCCGTCCCCATGCGGGAAGGTGATGACGTCCGTCACCGTGGGATCATTCAGAAAACGGGCGTGCACGTCCCGGATCACGTCATCGTCCACCACGCTTATTTCCACCTCGTCCAATCCGGAGAGGACGGGCACAGGGCCTTCAGGCAATGCCAGCACAGCGGGGAGGCAGGCATCCAGGGCACGGACCAGGGCATCCGCAACGGACGGACTGAGACGCCCTTCTTCCAGATGATTATAAAGTTCCAGACGCGGTTTCATTTTTCTCCGTATCCGTCCCGTCCTTCTGCTCCACCTCTGCGGGCTTTTCCTGCTGGCCGGCATCGGGCAGTTCCATGATTTCCGGAACAGCTTTGCCTTCCCCTTCCTTTTTCTCCGCTTTTTCCTCTTCCTTCATGGCAGCCACCACAGGAAGAACAGGCTTTTCAATTTTTGCCTCCGGATTGTGGGAAGGATACGCAATGCGGTTGTGGTGAATGCTTTTCAGCGTCTTGATGAAGCTGTTGCGGATTTTCTTGAGATCCCCGAAGGTAAGGCCGCAATCGTCCAAATGGCCGTCCACCACCCTCTGCTTCAGGAGTTCATCCACCCTTTTCTGCATTTCCTCACAGGAGATTTTTCCCATGGAGCGCGTGGCGCTTTCCACGATGTCCGCCAGGCTGACGATGCCCGTTTCCTTGCTCTGGGGGTTGGGGCCCTTGTAGCGGAAGTTGGATTCCACCACTTCCGGCACGTCGTCCGGAGAAGCCAGTCCGCTTTCCACCCTGCTCAGGATTTCATCCCGGTATTGAAGGGCCTTCCGGTAAAAGAAGTAGGCCAGCGAGGTGCCGTGATGCTGCTCAATAACATCCACCAGAGGACGCGGAAGGTTGTTCGCCCTGGCCAGCTCCACCCCGTCCTGAACGTGGTCGATGATGATGCGGGCGCTCATGCTGGGCGTGAGCTCATCATGGGGGTTGGGGCCGTCCATGATGTTTTCAATGAAGTAGAGGGGGTTCTGCATTTTGCCGATGTCATGGTAATAGGCCGCTACCCGGCATTCAATGGGATTGGCGCCGATGGCTTCCGCGGCCGCTTCCGCCAGCTGGGCGACCATCAGGCAGTGGTGGAAGGTACCCGGGGCTTCCATTTGCAGCCTCTTCATCAGCGGGCGGTTCATGTCCGCCATTTCCAGCCAGGAAATGGGCGTAATGATTTTAAAGACACCTTCTATAATAGGCAGTACGCCGCTGATCAGCACGCTGGTCAGCATGCTTACGCCAAACGCCACGGCCAGGCATACCAGTACGCCTACCAGGTTGTAGTCCCACGCCTGGAGATTGATGACGCCCATGATGCAGCACAATACCATGACGAGCAGCCCCACGAAGAAGCCCGCGCGCAGCAACTGGGCACGGTTCCGCAGGTTATGGGTAAGCAGCACGGTGAGCATGCCGGAGAGGGAGCTCAAGATCCAGAATTGGACCTGCTTTTCCGGTACGTACTGCTCCGGCAGGATGAAGAATCCACCGAGCATGCAGATGGAGATGGTGGCGAACATGCCCAGCAGCGGCCCCAGCAGCACCGTTACAATCAGCGGTGCCATCATATAGGGCAGGTACAGGAGTTCGTTGCCGATGTCGGACGTAATATCAGCCGTCACATGCCGGATAAGGCCAAAGAACAGGAGCTGGACCAGAATGGCCCCCCACGTGACGACAAAGGTTTTGTTTTTCCTGCGCAGGGAACCGGCGCAAAGCCAGTACATGGGCATCAGCGCCAGCGTCACGGAGAAGAGCAGAAAGGCTTCCGACACATGGTGCCAGACGGATTTCCCCCAATGGGGGCTGTAACTGCCCATCCATTGAAGAACGATGAAGACCAGCACGCACAGGCCCACGGATACCGCCAGGCTGGAGTCCAGGCGGTCACCGGGGGAGCGGGGCACGGAGGCCGCCTCTTCCGGTTTTTTTCCTTCTTTTGCCGCTGCTGCGGCATGTTTTTTCAGAAAATGAAACATGATTGATTATTTGGGGTACACTTCGGAAACCTCCGGAATAGTGCCCAGCCTGGCCATCTCCTCTTCAATGAGGGGATTGACACCCTGCTGCACCATTTCCATGGAGACTCTCAGGGCATTGCGGATAGCGACGGGGGTGGAGCTGCCATGCGCAATGATCGTCACGCCCCGGACGCCCAGCAGGGGGCTTCCCCCCACGGAGTCTGCAGAGAGGCGCGCCTTCATGGCGCGGAATGCGCCGGAAGCGCAGGCGGCTCCCATCATGCGGAGCGGGTTTGCCTGAAGTTCCTCCTTCAGCCATTTGCCGAACGCCTTGGCGGTGGCCTCGCAGGTTTTCAGCAGGACGTTCCCGGTAAAGCCGTCCGTCAGCGCCACGTCTATTTCATGTTCAAAGAGATCATGGCCTTCCACATTGCCCACAAATTTAAAAGGGAGCGCGCCGCGCTCCTCCAGATGCTTCAACAGACAAAAAGTTCCCTTGGTAAAGTCCGTTCCCTTTTCATCCTCGGAGCCATTGCTCATGACGCCCACCTTGGGCATCGGCTTGCCGTATACGGAACGCGCCAGAATGCTGGCCATAACGGCATAGCCCACCAGATGACGGGGCTTGGCGTCCGGATTGGCTCCGGTGTCCGTCACATTGCAGACTCCGAATTCATTCGGAAGCTGGGTCACGATGCCCGCGCGCTCCACGCCGTTGAGCAGCCTGAGCTTGATGGTGGCGGCCGCTACGGCCGCGCCCGTGTTGCCCGCGCTGACCACGGCGTCCGCATCCCCGGTCTTGACCAGGTCCACGGAGACGGACATGGAAGAGTTTTTCTTTTTCCTTACCGCCAGCAGCCCGGATTCATTCATTTCCACCACTTCCGCGGCGGGAACGATTTCCACGCGCGGACCGGAAAGCCCCCAGCGGTCACAGGAGCTGCGCACCACCTCTTCCCTCCCCACAAGATAGATTTTTTCAATGAGAGGGAAATCCTGCAGGGCCCGCTTCGCCCCGTCCATGTTAATATCGGGCGCATTGTCGCCGCCCATCACATCCAGTGCAATCTTCATAGTATTTGTTGAAGAAATGTGTTAGCAGAAAAAAAAGCCTGCTTCAAGCAAGTTCAGCCGCTTTGCGGAGCAAAAGCGGCTGGAGAGGTCTACATGGTAGCGCCGCAGTACGGCGATAACTTTCAAGGCAAATGCGGCGCCTGCGGAGCTTACGCTTCCGCCTTCACCACGATTTCCTTGCCGGAGCGGGTCGTGTACGTACCGCAATTGGGGCAGGCGGTATGACCGGGGGTGCTGCTGCCGCAATTCTGGCACTTGCGGAGCTTCGGAGCACGCCATGCCTGCGCGGCAAGGCGGGTACGCTGCTTCATCTTGGACGTTCTGCGCTTAGGTGCTGCCATAATTTTAGTTGGTAAAAAGGTGATTAATGATGATCCCCCAGCTCATTGAGGGCGTCCCACACGCCGCTATTCTTGCTCGGGGCAGAACTGTTTACACCCGTTCCCCCCTCTTTGTCCACTCCAAAATATGGAGTTTTCGCCATACAGTCATTTTCCATGCCTCCGTCCGCACATTTCGGATAGGCAGGAAAATCCAGGACTATTTCCTCCCTCATGGAGTCTGAAACGTCCACAACACTCTGTGCGTCAATTTCAAAAGAGGCGGCAAAATCGCTCACCTCCACCACGTAGTCAAAGTAGCCCAGGCAGCGCACGCAACGGAATTTGAACGGAGCGGAAATATTGCCCCGTACGAATAATTCGTTTTCAAATCTCTGCACCTGCAAGTCAAAAGCAAGAGGCCCAATGGAAGTAACCTCTTCATCATCGATGCCGAAGATTTCGGAATCCAGCTCACCGCTGTATTTTTTCCCCGCTTCCGGCAAGTTTTCAAGCTCTACCAGCAATCTTTTCATGAATGCATCTTACAGGCAGACTCCACGCCTGACAAGCAGACAGGGCGGCACCATCCCCGGAAAAGGGCAGGAATGACACATCCCCTCCCTCCCACCGGCGGCGCTAATTCCGCTCCGGCCTAACCGGGAGGCCATTCCAGCTTGCGGCCTGCCAGCAGGTGCATGTGCAGATGGGGTACCGCCTCTCCGGCGTCCGGGCCGTTGTTGATGACCAGGCGGAAGCCGCTTTCATCCAGGTGGAGGGTCCGTGCAATCCGTCCGGCGGCCAGCATCATATGGCCCAGCAGGGCGGCGTCTTCCTCCCCTGCACCGGAAAGGCGGGGAATGGGTTTGCGAGGAACCAGCAGCAGGTGTTCCGGAGCCTGGGGGCTGATGTCCCGGAAGCAGACGCATTGTTCATCCTGGTACACGATGTCCGCAGGGATTTCCCCGGAACAGATTTTTTCAAATAACGTAGCGGCCATAAGTTCAAAAAGGGATTCGCGGTGATTGTAGCATATCCGGGGAGCCGTGGACAAGTCATTCCCTGGCGGCGGAGGCGCGGCGCAGGCGGTCCATGATGGCCCGGCCCAGCCCGGCTTCCGGAACGGATTCCGCCACGATGACGTCAATGGCTTCATTTTCATCCATCTGCCTCATCAGGGCAAACAGGCGCACGGCAGCCTCCGCCAGCCGTCCGCTGCCGGGGCTCATGGCCACCACTTCCGTCCAACTGCCCTCCTGGGCAAGATCAGACGTTCCCTCATAGGAGAGCAGACCGTACCGCACTCCTTCCACGGGCACGAATTCTTCCCCGGCTTCCAGCAGCGTCATGGGTTTGCGCGGAGCGTAATGGCTGCCGAGCTGGCCCGGAGCATCCGCCGGAGCTTCTTCCGAAACGGGACGGACAGCAGGCTTGCGGCGCACCACCTTCACCAGGTTCCGAAACTGCTCCCGGGTCACCGGACCTTCACGCAGCAGTTCCAGCGCGGGCTTTCCCTTCTCGTCAAGCATGGGACGCACGATGGTGCTTTCCAGCCCCTCGGAGCAGGCTCCGGCGTCCAGAATCATTTCTATGCGTCCATCCAGCTCCTTCTGCACGGCGGAGGCGGAAGTAGGGCTGATATGGCCGAAGCGGTTGGCGCTGGGCGCGGCCACGGGGCGGCCCAGCGCTTTCGCCACCCCGCGCATGGCGGGATGCGCGCTTACGCGCACGGCCACCGTAGGCAGGCCGCTGGTCACGATGTCCGGGATGATGTCCGCCTTCGGCAATACCATCGTCAGCGGCCCCGGCCAGAATTTGGAGGCCAGCGTATGCACCAGTTCCTTCAGTTCCTCCGGAATGGCGGTGTATTTGTCCACCTCCTTTCCATGATGAACATGGATAATCAGGGGATCGAAGGAGGGCCTTCCCTTGGCTTCAAAAACTCTGGCTACCGCTTCCGGATTCAAGGCATCCGCTCCCAGGCCATACACGGTCTCCGTGGGGATTCCCACCAGCGCTCCCGCAGCCAGCGCTTCCGCCGCACGAACATACAGCTTGCGGTTGTCTGACAGGGGGTCTACCTCGAACATTTCGGTTTGCATGGCCTTATCCTTGCCTGAAGGAAGCTCCTGCGTCAAGTAAGACCTCCTTCCCCGGAGGGGAGAAGCCGTCAAATTCGCGGGAGTGCGGCATCTCAGCCGGACATGAAGGTTCCTGGCCTTCCCCTATTTGCCAAACCGGGCCTCCTTGACCCTTCCCATTGCGGCATTCCGCCCGGAGCGGAAGCAGGAGACGGAAAAGGCCATACGGCTAAAAAGTTGTTTTCTCACGCCGCCGGATTGAGTACAATCAGGCCATGAAGGGGGCCGCGCCAACATCCTTGCCAAACATCATCCTGATCGGGCTGATGGGGTGCGGCAAAACGACCATCGGGAAGGAATTGCACCGGGAGACGAGCCTTCGTTTCACGGATACGGACCAGATGATCGAGCACCAGACGGGAATGAGCATTCCGCAGATTTTCAAGGCTCATGGAGAATCACATTTCCGTGACCTGGAAACCGGAATTCTGCGCCAATTGCATGGGGCGGCCAGGCAAAGCCGCATTATTTCAACAGGCGGCGGCATCACTATCAGGCCGGAAAACCGGGACCTGCTGAAAAAGCTGGGCTTCGTCGTCTGGCTTCATACGGATGTGAACACCCTGTACCAGCGCATTTCCAGATGCACCAACCGCCCCCTGCTCCAGCAGCCCAATCCCAAAGCCGTGCTGGGGCGCCTCATGAAAGAGCGGCATGATTTTTACCGGGAAACGGCGCACCTGACCATTGACACGGCCAATCTTCACATTCATGAGATCGCGTTCGGCATTCTGGAATCCGCCAGGGTGTTCCAGTCCCGCCGGCAGTGACGCCGGGCCGTTTTTCTATGTACGGGAGATTCCCGACGCAGGGATGCCACCTGACAATTCTCCCGCATCAGCGCAAGAAACAACAAAAGGCGGTCCCCGTCAGAGGAACGCCTTCAGGAAAGATGATGAAGAACCGGGCTTAGGCCTTGCGGGCCTTGCGGATCATGGAATTGACCGTTTCAGAGGGCTGCGCGCCGTTGGCAAGCCACTTGTCAACCTTTTCCAGGTTGATGGTGTAGTTGACGCCTTCCTTCATGGGATCATAGGAGCCCACTTGTTCGATGTAACGGCCGTCGCGACGAGCACGGCTGTCGACAACTACGATTTTATAGTAAGGACGGTCCTTGGAACCCTGACGGTTGAGTCTGATTGCTACTGCCATATCAATTATAAGTAAAAGGTGTTAATGGGGAACTTGCGCGCCTTGTCACTCACATGCGTGCGCGTTCAGCTCCCCACAGCGGGTGCAGATGTATGCGATATAATGGAGTCATTGTCAATACCAGAGTTATTTTTCCGAGAAAAAAGCCGTTCCCTCCCATCTCCGCATCAGGAAAAACTTTCCACCGCCATGCGCCCGAAGGAGTACAGCATGCTGAGGCCGAACCCCGCCAGCACAAGAGACAGCACTCCATCCACCCCTCCGGCATGCCGGTCATAAAAGGACCGGATAGGCTGCCAGCGGAAAACCAGAGCCCACAGAATCCACCCCGCCGTCCCAGTCACCACGATCAATGCGCCAAGGAACAGGGCATAGGAAGGGTCATGATTCTTTTCCAGCAGCGGGGCGGAGAGGGCCACGAAGAAGAACGTGGCCTTGGGGTTCATCAGGTTGGTCACCAGGGCATCCCGGTAAATGCCGGAAGCCGGGGGAATATCCCCGCTCCCGGCAAGGCTGCCCTTCCTCCCCCGCGGCCATATCTTCCACGCCAGGTACAGCATCCAGCAGGAGGCGGCACAGAAAAGCACCAGCCCCAGGGAGCTGTGAAAAACGGAAGCCCCCACCGTGCAAGCCAGCGCCGCGTGGGCGACCACCCCTGTTCCAATGCCCAGAGCCGCCATCACCCCGGCGCCAAAGCCGTAAGCCAGGGTGCTCCGGGTGACAAAAGCCTGGTCAGGGCCCGGAGACGCCTGGGAGAGCAGCAGGATTCCTGCGAATATGAGTTCTTCCGTCATGGGATAAAACGGCCTTATGCCCTGGGATGCGCCTGCCTGTAAACTTCCGCCATTCTGGCCCGCGTCACATGCGTATAAATCTGAGTGGTGGACAGGGAGGCATGGCCCAGCAGTTCCTGGACGGAACGAAGATCCGCCCCGGCATCCAGAATGTGCGTGGCAAACGTGTGCCTGATCTTGTGGGGGGAAATGGTGAAAGGAATGGAAGACAGCTTCACGTACTTGTCCAGCATCATCTGAACGGCGCGCGCGCTGAGCCGGGTTCCTATGCGGGAGACAAACAGGGGGGAATTCTTAGGCAGGCAGGCCATGGAGGCATAGGCCTCCAGAGCCGCCAGCGCAGGAGCGCCCACAGGCAGAATGCGCTCCTTGCGCCCCTTTCCCATCACGCGCACCCCCCGGAAACGGTGGTCCACGCTGCTGACGTCCAGCCCCACCAGTTCACTCAGGCGCATCCCGCAGGAATAAAAAAGTTCCAGAATAGCCGCGTCACGGTAGGGAAGCCACGCGGGGGCATTCGCAGGAACAGGCGTCTTGTACGGCAGCTCCAGCAATTCCAGCATCTGGTTAAGCGTCAGGAAAACGGGCAGGTTTTTCTTTTTCCTGGGGAGGGAGACGCCCGTCATCGGGCTCGCTTCCAGGCTGCGCCGCCGCATCATGAAACGGTAAAAACTGCGCAGGGCGGCAAACCTCAGGCGGATGGAGGCCGTGGCGGCCTCATCCTTCAATTCCTGGAACAGCCAGTCCCTCATCTGGTCCGGAGTACAGTTTTCCCACCCCGTGAACATCCCGTCCGCCCAGGCCCGGAACTGGCGCAGCGCGCGGGCATACACCTCCACCGTATGGGGGGAGGCCTGCTTTTCCACCTCCAGATATTGCAGGAAGGCCTGTTCTGGTTCCAGAGGGTTCTCCATCATGAAGAATAAAATTATTCCGTGCCCTTCTCCTTTTCCTCCCCGCTGTTCACGGGAGCCTCCTTCAGCAGCACTTCACTGATATTCGCCCGGATGAACAGGTCAATGTCGTCCGGTTCCTCCATGGCATACAGGGGACTGTCCTTATGGCTGTCCGCCAGAGCCTGCTCCTTCTCCACCGGGCTGAGCACGCCATCCTGGTCCAGGTCGTAAAGGTCCATCATCTCCTTCATTCTGGCCTGGTACAGAGCCGCAGCATCCTTCATGACAGCGGCATGCTCCTCCGGATCAATGCGGCCGTTTCCGTTGGCGTCATACTTCTGCATCAGCATGTTCCGGGTCAGCAGGAACAGGCCGGGAGCCACCATGAAGCGCTTCCGGGCCGCCGTCCGGATTTCCACCATGGGCATTTCCCTCCCTTCGCCGGGAGGGGGGGGAGGAGGGGGCAGCTCGCCCCGCCTGTCCGGGGCGGCGTCCGGCCTGCGGGAACCGCGGCGTTTCTCCACATGCTCCCGGAAGGCCTTGTACTCTTCCGGAGAAAGCTTTCCGTCCCCATCCTTGTCAAACTGCATCAGGAACTTCTTCCGGGCTTCCCTTTGCGCGGCGCGCGCATCCTCCACCAGCCGGGCCTTGTCCTGTTCGGACAAAATGCCCGTTCCTGTGCTGTCATACCGGTCCAGAACCATCTGGCGGATCAGCAGGGTTACCTGAAGACATTCCAGTCCGGGCCTGGGAACAGGCTCCCCTTCCCTGCGGTCTACGGAAGCCGCGGTCTGACCTGCCGCAGGCGGCAGAAAACCGAACGCCAGCGCCGCGGAACAGGACAGGATGAACGTGTGAGGCAATCTCATGATCATTCTTATTAACCCCGCCGGGAAAAGACGGTTTCAAAAATAAACATCCGCCCTTGCCGTCAGGCGACACGGGCGGATGCTGAAAACGTACGGAAGGCGGAAAACCTTACTTCTCCACTTGAACGATGGCGTTCTTTTCCAGTTCAACCACCACGCCTTCCGCAATCTTGAGGGAGACGGTGCGGTCATTCACCTTTTCCACAAATCCGTGCAGCCCGGCGTTCGTGACCACCTTGTCCCCGCGCTGCAGGGCCGCGATGCGCGCCTGCTGTTCCTTCTGGGCCTTTCTCTGGGGGCGGATCAGCATCACCCAGAACAGGACGATGATGATCACAAACATGAACATGGGGCTGCTGAGAATCTGCTGGAACATATTGGAGGGTTCCTGTCCGGCGGCGGCCGCCGCATCCTGAGCCTGTGCTAACATGAAGATATTCATAAAATGTCGTTTGCTTTGTACCGCGCGATGAATGAATCCTTGAAGGAGCCGAACGTGCCGGCGGCTATGGCCTCACGCGCCTGAGCCATTAGCCGGAGATAGAATTCCAGATTCTGGAAAGAAAGCAATCTTAAAGCGAGTATTTCACCGGCTTTGAACAGGTGGCGCACGTAAGCGCGGGAGAATTGTGTGACATGCGGATGCCCTTCCGGGTCGATCGGGCGGGAATCCGCCGCCCAGCGCTGGTTCTTGATATGCATGGGGCCGTCCGGAGTCAGGGCCACGCCGTGGCGCGCCAGGCGGGTAGGCATCACGCAGTCAAACATGTCCACGCCGCGGGCGATCATCTCCAATAGCTGGGGAGGCGTGCCCAGCCCCATGGCATACCGCGGCTTGTCCTCCGGCAGCCAGGGTGCGGAATGGTCGATGGCCCGGAGCATCTCCTCCTCCGGCTCTCCCACGGAAACGCCCCCGATGGCATAACCGTCAAACTCCATGGCGGCCAGTTCCTCCGCGCACCTCTTTCTCAAATCCGCATACACGGACCCCTGCACAATGCCGAAATGGTGCTGACGCCCTTCCCCGGAACGGGGCCGGTGCTCCTGCACCCAGTCCTTGCAGCGGCGCGCCCACCGGAGCGTATAGCCCAGGGAGGCTTCCGCGTACTTCCTGTCGCAGGGATAAGGGGGGCACTCGTCAAACAGCATGGCAATGTCACTGCCCAAGTCCGCCTGGATCTCCATGGAACGCTCCGGACTCAGCATCATGTACGCGCCGTCCAGATGGTTCTGGAAGCGCACCCCTTCCTCCGTAATCTTGCGGAGCTTGGCAAGGGACCAGACCTGGAAACCGCCGGAATCCGTCAGAATGGGGCGGTTCCAGGAGGAAAACCGGTGCAGGCCGCCCATTTCCCGGATCAGGGCGGAACCGGGACGCAGGGACAAATGGTAGGTATTCCCCAGAATAATCCGGGCCCCCAGCGTCTCCAAATCCTGCGGATGCATGGTTTTCACGGAACCCTGCGTTCCCACCGGCATGAAGATGGGGGTGGGAACCCGGCCGTGCGGCAAATCAAGCGTGCCCAGGCGCGCAGCCGTGGAGGAATCTTTCTGGTGAAGTGTAAAAGGCATCGGAATCAGGCTTTCTGCAATTTAATGAAGCGGGCGCGGTAAATCGGTTTTCCCATGGACTCCCATTGAAGCTGGAAATCCGTCCGGGGATAAAAAAACTCATCATCCTCCCAACCGGACCGGCTGAACAGGCCGCTGCGCGCCACATGGTCCAGCACCCACAGGAAATACTCCTCATGATCCGTTTTAAACAGGAACTCCCCGCCGTCCGCCAGGGAACGGTGCAGCACGGGCAGAAAATCATCCTGCACCAGGCGGTTCTTGTGGTGCCTCTCCTTGGGCCACGGGTCCGGGCACAAATAGTGAAGCCGGGAAACGCAGCCGGGCCGCACCATCCATTCCAGGAAATAACGGCTCTCCACCCGGAGCACCTTCACGTTTTCCAGGCCGCGGACGGCTGCCCGGGAGCAAACGCCCCGCACGCGGCCCAACAGCCGCTCAATGCCCAGAAAACGGCGTTCCGGATAATGGGCCGCCATCTGGAGCAGGAACCCTCCGTCTCCACAGCCCAGATCCACTTCAAACGGGCCGTCCGTTCCAAAAATATCGGAAGGCGCCAGCACCTTGAAAAAATCGTCTGGAATGAAGGCCGGATCTGTCATGGGAATCAACGTGCGGATAAGATGCGTTACAAAACGGACTCTGTCAAATGAGAAGAGCCCCTCCCCGCAAACATGGCGGGAAGAGGCCCGGCAAGGCGGAACGGCCGCACCCGGACAGCCGGACGGCATCAGCTCCGGTAATAAAGGCGGTTGTAAATCTTGCGGTCAAAACGATAATAGCGCGCGGCGCGGTGGGCCACGCCCTCCTCCTTCTCATCCAGCGGCACAATGTAGGGACGGGAGGCAATCTTCTTGTGGAAATTGCGCACGTCCATGGGCTTGCCGTGAATCTCCTCATTCAGCCGCCGGAGCTGAAGCGCCGTAAACTTGGCGGGCAGCATGTCGTAAATCAGCGCGGGCTCCTTCTTCACGGAAGAACGTATCCTCTCCAGAGCCAGATCAATAATGTCCCGGTGGTCAAACGCCAGCTCCGGCAGGCCGTCCACGGGCACCCAGCGGGTTTTGTGGCTCTCCATCAGCTTGCGCAGCTTGGTGGAAATCCTCAGCATGGCCATGTAAGCCACCGTCACCAGGCGGCCTATCTTCTGGCCGGAGATGGCCTCCACCCACTCCCTGTCCGCCGGATTCTTGATGCGCGACGGCGCGCCGAAGGTATGGAACTGCTCCAAATGGGGGGAAGACATGCCGGTCATGTCAAACAGGATACGGCGTGCGGCGGCGTCAAGTTCTTCCTCCTCATAAATCAAATCACCGGGCAGCTTGGAAATAGCGCCGGTATGGCCGGGTGCGACATGTGTCTTTTCAACCAGAAGGACCTTCAGCCCTTCCTCATCGAACCCGATCAACACACAATCCACTGAGAGATGCGGATAAAATGCCTGTCTGCTCATTATGTTATCTATTATTTGTAGTAAGTTCCCAGAATCGCACCAACGCTACGCAAGCGGCCCAGTCAAGTCAACCAAAATCAAAACAAGATCGGCAAAGGCCATTCCATCCCTCTCCCTGTCCCTGCGGCCCGGCTGCCGCAGACACGCCAGCATTCCCGGCGGCGGCGTCCTCTCCGGAGCGGGAAAACGCATCGGCGTCTTGCATTACCCCATCTTCCCGGCCATATAATAAGGCATGCAGACGGGCATCATCAGGGGAGCGGCCATGCTGGCCGGGCTGTTATGGCTGGCCTCCTGCTCCTCCTCACCCAAAAGCCGGGACTATACGGGCTACATGACCCGCCCCTACACCATCCGGGGCCACCGCTACCACCCCATGAGCGTGGAACAGGCGCTGTCCTATGAACAAACGGGCATCGCCTCCCATTATAATGAATGCGCGCTGTGGGGGCTCGTCAGCGGAGAAACGGCCATCGGGGAAAACGTGCGCCCCTGGCACCTGCACGCGGCGCATCCCACCCTGCCCCTCCCGTGCGAGGTGCTCGTCCAGTCCCTCCGCACGGGAAAAACCGTGAAAGTGCGCGTCAACGACCGGGGCCCCTTCATCAAAAACCGCATCATTGACCTGAGTGAAAAAGCTGCAGAACGGCTGGACATGAAACACCACGGACTGGACAGGGTCAGAATCACCGTCCTCTCCGTGGGAGACGGGAAATGGAAAAGGGAAGCGCCGCCCTACGCCACGCCTGCCTGACCCTTCACTTCAGCACGTTCTGCGTGGTCTTGAAATGCATCTTGGCCACCTTTGGAAGCATCTGCTCCCCATGCTGGGCCACCAACTGGCGAGCGGCCTTTACAACCTGGCCGGAAGCCCCCAGCGGCAGCTTCATGCCGGCGGCCTCTCCCGCCGCATCCATCCAGTTCACAAAACGTTCGCGCGCCAGAATGGACGCCGCGGCCACCGCCACGTCACTTTCCGCCCGGACGCGCTGTTCCAGCCTGATGGACAGCTTTTTGGCCGCCAGGGCCCTTTTCAGTACAAACGGATTGGCAAACTGGTCGCTCAGCGCCATGGGGCAGTCCGGCACCTTGGCCGCCAGGCCCTCAATCACCGTGGCATGCCCCCAGGCCAGAAAACGGTTCAAATTCTTGAACTCCGGATAAAGCTGGTTGTACCTCTCCGGGCCGATGCTCACCAGATGGAACCGGATGCCGGGCACCCTGCGTATCCCTTCCGCCAGGGAACGGATTCTGGAGGAAGAACCCACCAGCTTGCTGTCACAGACGCCCAGCTTGCGCAACGCGGCGCCTATGCGCCCGTCCGCATAAACACCGGCCACCACCAGAGGGCCGAAATAATCCCCCTTGCCGCTCTCATCAATGCCGAAATGGGCTCCCTTACCCCCCTCATCCTCTTCCGCTTCCTCCTGCAGTGACAGGAGGCCGGTCACCTGCGGCTCCAGCGTAAACTCTATAAAATCGTCCGTTCCCTTCCCCTGTAAAAGAAGCTTGTTCTTCTTCTCATAAACCGTCACCAGCAGGGAAGGCCCGGCAAAGGAAAAGCGCGCGTAGGGAACCTCCCTTCTTTCAAACCCCTTTCCCTCAAGAATGGACTCAAGCCTTCCGGCCTGAGCGTCAGTCAGCATGGTTGTAAACGTGGTGCGCATATGCTCCCTCCCGGCGCCGGAACGCCCGGCGGGAAATAATGGAAGCATTCAAACCGTTCCGGTCAAGCAAAATCCCCGCATCACGCAGTTGAGGACGCAAAAATCAAGCATGCCACGGATTATGTGATTTTTTAGGAGACAAATCACGCACGCTGAACTATAAAACTCATACATTCATATCATTCTGCACTCCATATGGCTAAAACATTAACAAAACGAGACCTCGTTAACAAGATCAGCGCCGAAACCAACTTCACCCAGATTGAAGTGTTCGACATCGTACAGCGTGCCGTGGACATTATCTCCAGCACACTTGCGGAAGGTGACCGTGTGGTGATTCGCAACTTTGGTACCTTCCAGGTGAAGGAAGTGAAGCCCAAGGTAGGCCGCAATCCCAAGAATCCTGACCAGGACGTGCCGATTCCGGCCCGCTCCGTCGTCAAATTCAAGGTCGGCAAGGAACTGAAGGACCAGGTCGCCAAGCTGACCGCCTCCAAGTAATCCCCGCAGGGACCAGACAAATTACACCGGGCGTCTCCATTCAGCGATGGAGGCGCCTTTTTGTTTGCAATTTGCGCGGCAATCGGGAATATAGGGAACCGTGAGCATGTTCCGGATACAGCACATTCTCCTGATCGCCGCCGCAGGGCTCTGCTCCTGCGCCACCGAACGTACGGTGACCACCAGCCTTCAGCCCAAACAGCGCCCGGACTCGGCAAAAACGGACGCGGAGCTGATGGATGCCCTGGAGGCGAAATTCGCCGGCGGCTTCGGCCAGCAGACGGACAAGGAAGGCAACACCAAGATGGTCTCCCAGAAACGGAGCTCCTTTGAAGGACTCCGGTACAACGGCGACATGTCCCAATTTGAGAAAAAGGCCTTTGAAACCACCGCCTTTGAAAAAAAGAAATTTGACGGAGCCGCCACACAGTTTGAAACCAGGAAATGGGACGGCGTCAAATCCTTCACGGATGGAAAACTGGAAACACCGGACTTCATTGCCCGGGCCAAGGGCGTGAATACCCAGTCCTGGCAAGATGCCTCCAAACAATACGCCACGCAGCAATCCGACCTTCAGGGCCGCTCCTGGAAGGAGGCGGACAAACACCTCGGACGCACCGTCAACCGGGACATTGAAGCCAAGCGGCAGAGCTTTGAACAACCCACCATGATGAGCGCTCGCCAGGCCCAGGCCCGCACCATCCAGGAAACACGGGAAATGATGGGGCGGACGGACTAGCGCGCCAACGTTCCGGACGTGATCCCATGCCACATTTCAGGTTCGACATTGTTTTCAGCCGCCCTCTATAATCCCGCCCGTGAGTGCCAAAGACGTTCCACCTTCCATCACCCTGCCTACCAGCGACTACTATACCATTGTCAAAATGAGCAATCATGCCGTCGTGGGAGTATTCCGCCAGCATGTCTTTGCACGCCGCGGCACGCGCCGTTACGCACCCCCCATTCCGGAAGAGCACGACTCCTACTGCGTTAAAAGAACTCCGGAACGTGTCATGGTGCAAATCTTTCATGACGGCAACGAAGTTTACCGTTGCATTTTTGTGCCGCCTGCCGATTATTGACGGCAGGACAACCATGAAAGCGCCTTTTTTCAGTCTGGCCTTCTGCCTCATTACAAGTCTGATTGCAGCCTGTTCCTCCCCCTCGGGACCCAATGCGTGGACGCCGGTCACTTCCGGCCCGCCGCGCGCGCCCATCCCTCAGAACGAAGTTCTGGTCATTGACGAATACCCCATGGGGGAATATACCAACGTAGGGCACTTTAACGGTCCTGAAGGGCGCATTGTCCATGTCTCCATGGAAGACAAGGAACTGATCGACTACTTCACCAGGGAGGCTGCCGCCATGGGCGGCAACACCGTCGTCATCAGGGAACCGCGCATCCGCTACCGTTCCGGTGAAGGCAAGAGCAGCCGGGTGGACGTCATCCATGTGCGGGAGGAAATGGGAACGCACGGCGCGGAAGACCTGGGCATGGACTCGCTCCCCATTGATGAAGAATCCCTGCGGATTTATTAATCCGGCCCCACTACCCTGCGCGATCTCCCGCCCGGGGCTTTTTTCAGCCTTTTCTATTGGCCGCGCCGCAATGCGGGCACTCCGCATGGGAATTCCCGTCCTCCACATAAAACCGGAACCCGCATATCCGGCACCGCACCTTGCGCCTCCGGTCCAGGAAAGACCGTACCCACCCCATTGCCAGGCAAATGAACACTACGGCGCAAAAACCGCCGGACGCCAGCAAAAACAGGCGCAGCAAAAAATCGTGAAGGGTCATGCTCACGACTCTTCCTCCTTCCATTCAATGGACATGGTGCCGCTCCGCGGCTCCCGGGACGGAACCCAGCGCAGGGAGCGGGCAAACCTCATGGCGGACTCGTCCGCTCCATTGCTACCGGAAGACTCCAGCAGCAGCACCTGGGAGGGAACGCCCCATACGTCCACTACCACAAAAAACTCGCTTCTCAGCCCCGTATGGTCCTCGCTCCTGGAAAAACCGGACAGGGAGCCGGCTGTAACAATCCGGCCGTCCAGCCCCGGAGAACAAAAAGACAGGTAGGGAATGCACGTGCCGGAAACATCCAGGGAAGGATTCATCATGGCGCGTATATGGAAATCCGGATGCTGCCACATGCGCCACACCTGGTCCGCCACGGTGGGGACGGACACGGGGGGAAGAGGAGCCAGAGGCGTATCGGCGGAGCGCAGGGAAGGCAGAGTCACGCCCGTTTCCCCGATCGGGCCGGCTGTCACCGGATCAGCCCAGACGGGGCCCCTTACGGGCAGTGGAGTATTGCGCAGCACATACTGGTGCAGGCGCGGATTATCCGCAGGAAGCAGAACCACGGCGCCCGGCTGGTCCCCCCGGCGGCGGACTCCCGGCACCTCCACATGGACAAACACGGCGGCCACGGATGCGCAAACGCCGAACAAAAGCATCCACAGCAAAATGCGCCAGCGCAAAATGCCGGTCTCCCGCCAGTCAAACGTCAACCCCACGTGGAGGTCGAAAATCTTGGCCCGGCTCTTTTTGTTCAGCTTCATGCGGCAGAATGGAAAAAAATCAATCCGCAGGCTCGGCGGCAATATAGCACGTCATTCCCTTGGCAAGCACCATATCCACCAACTGCTGTTCCAGAGCCCGAGAAACGGCGGAATCCAGCCGCAAGGCAATCCCCACGCGTCCCCCTCCATCCCCCTCGTTCTCCCGGGAAATCCGGTCCAATTCTGCGGAAACGCCGGGAAGGCCGCCTTCAATCAGGCGGTTCCCAATGTAAAAAGCGGGCTGGTCGCCGGCCGTGACGGAAATAAACTCCACATCCCCCACAATATTCATCAGGAAACGGGAGGACGGGGCCTTCACCTCATACCCGTACGCCATCCCCACGCGGGAAGTCATGATCGTCAGCACGCAAACAAGCACGACCAAATCCAGCAGGACGACCACCTGCATGAAAAACGCCCCGGTGGGCAACGTTGAGCGCGTATTGATCTGCATGCCTTTTTTCCTTCCCTGTTACGCTTACACTCCCCGTCCGGCCATGCTCTCCCCCTCCTCGCGCCTCTGGCGGGCGTCGCACACCAGGCACACGGCCTCCGTGCCGGCCCGTTCCAGGGAATGCACGATCTGGCGGGAGCGGGAAGCCAGGTAGGAATAAAACAAATAAGCGGGAATCGCAATGCTCAGCCCCAGGGCGGAGCTCAGCAGGGCCTGGTAAACGGCGTCCGACATGGCGAGGGTGGGGGCCTTCCCTTCCAGGAGGCCCGGCTGGGAATAAAAACCCACCAGCCCCTGAATCGTCCCCAGGACGCCTATCAGCGGACTCACCGTAGCCACCACCAGGAGGCCGCGGATATTCTTCTCAATCTGGAACACCTCCATCTGCACGGAATCCTCCGCCACGGTCCGGAGCTCTTCACGCCGCAATCCGGCATGCGCCAGCACGGAGGCAACCACACGGGCCGCCGGGCCAGGCAGAATGGAAGCCTCATGCCGGGCTTCATCCGTCTTTCCGGCATTCACCAGCTTGGAAATGCCCCTTAAAAAATCCCCGGTATTAATCTGAATCCTGTGGAAATATAAAATCCGCTCCGCAACAACCGCCAGCGCGTACACGGCCAGAATGCTTAAAACCCAGAACAACGGCCCTATCTTGATGATCAATTCATTCATAACCCACTTTCTCGCGTCAGATGATGCACACTTTCCATGTAAATTCAATCCAAACCTATGTAGCCCGGCAGCCGAGCTTCTGCAGCAGCCGCGTTCCGGCCCACAATAAAACGGCGCCGATCCACAGCAGAGAACCCAGGCACAACAGCCATACCGCATCAAACAGGCACATGCCGGAAAGCAGCAGCACCACGGCCGCCTGAACCCGGGGCCTGCCCGCTTCACGCCGGGCCACCATGGAAATCAGGCAGGTAAACGCAAACAGGCCGAAAGCATACCACAGCAGGGACGCGGGCAGCACGGGTTCCCCGGCCGCATGGGCAAACACCAGCCCGGCGGCCAGCACCCACAGCCCGCGGCACAGCCCCATCAGAAAAACGGAGCCGCTCCACAACTTGTGAAACATATTGTACAGGGAAATCACGATCAGCAGCACAGCGCCCGCGGCAAACTCCCCGCCCAGCGCCATATTCAGCACCAGGCCGGACAGCCCGGCCACCAGGGACAGCAGCCTCAGCACGGACACGCTCACCGCGCCGCACGGCACGGGACGGTCCGGATAACGGGAAGCGTCCCACCTGGCATCCACACGGTCATTCTCCCACATGCCGTACAAATAAAAGCACAGCCCCATCAGCACCACGCCCGCATACAGGCCGGCAGGCGGCAGCTCCGCTCCCCGGACGGCAGCCCACGCCACGGCCGCATTGGTGAACAGCGTGGGAATATTGGCCGGACGGGAGGAACGGATCACTCCCCTCAATAAACGGCAATCATGCATCGGCGCACACTGTATAGGGAAAAACGGCATTTACCAAGCACATCCACAGTCAGCAAAAGTGTGGAGACGGCCCTCCCTACCATGCAGGGCGGTATCCATACATACCCAGAAATAGATTGTCTTTACAGGGCTGTTCCCTATCATCCGGAAACATTAAAGCTTCTTTTTCTCCCCTCCATGAATATCAGAACCCACATCCAGGCGCTTCTCATCTGTACCATGGCCTTCTCTGCACAGGCGCAAAGCATCGTGGATTCCCGGGCCTCCCTTCCCCGGGCCGTTCAGCTCCACGGGGATGAAGGAAGAGAAACGGTGCATCCGGACGAATCCAAGCGCATCTCCCCGAACGAAGCGCCGGCCTCCCGCATGCAGCCCCAGCGCATCGTCAACCGGATAGCGGCCACCGTCAACGGTCGCCCGATTACCGCCAATGAAGTCAGCGTGCGGCTCATGCCCATCGGCGCGCAGCTCGCGGCCCAGTACCCCAAACAAGGTCCCGAATTCTACAAACAGCTCGCCCTGGCGAAAAAAAACATCATTGAAGACCTGGTGGAGCGCGAACTGCTCCGCAACGAATTCGAAGGCATGGGCGGCGTCATCCGCGACTCCCTCATTGACCAGGAAATCAACCGCACCATCCTGACCACCTTCAACGGTGACCGCTCCGCTTTCCTGAAAAACCTCAACCTCTCCGGCATGACCATCCGCGCCTTCCGGGAAATGACGAAAAAACAGCTCCAGGTCCAGATCATGCGCGCCTCCAAATACGACCAGGAAATACCGCCCACCCCGGAAGAAATACGGCAGGAATACGAGGCAACCAAGGAACAATACCGGGACCTGACCAAGGACAAAATCAAATTCAAGAAAATCTTCATCCCCATGCTGGGGGACGACTCCGCCTCCACGCCGGAAGTGCAGCTCAACCTGGCGGAACTCATCGCCAAGGAAATCAAATCCAAAAACGCCACCTTTGAAGACATGGCCAAGCGGTACTCCAAAGACCTCTATGCGGAAAAAGGCGGCGACTGGCCCGTCACGGAGCGCTCCACGCTCTCCCCGGAATCCGCCGCCATCATCTTTGGCGCGCAGCCCGGCGAAATCATCGGGCCGCTGGTGGACTCCACCGGCTTCACCATCGTGCTGGTGGAAAAAAAGGAACTGGCCCCTCCTCCGCCACTTTCCGCCATCAAGGAGCAGATCGACATGATGGCGCGCAACAAGCGCAGCAATGAACGCTATAAAAAATGGGTGGAACGCCTCCGGAAAAAAGCCATCGTCAAGGTGTACATCTGAGTTCCTCCCGTCTCTCCCCTTTCCCCCGTTGCCGGACCGGCCCATTCAACAAGGCCGGTCCGGCATTCTCTTTTTCATTCCCCGGTTCCAGTCCATCCAACCGATTCATTCGTCCTCTTTCTTTGACCGGGGGCAGCTTCCTCTCAACCATATTTCCGGAAGACGCCTCCATACATAACCGGACGGCGGCTGCAAGTCATCCCGCCGGATACGTGAAGCCCTGCTGACGGAATCCGTGCAGAAACCGCATTCTGCTGAATAAAAATCTTGCAAGATTGCAGATTTCCAGTCGTAATACCACAGATATGTTCACCAACATTACACGCACGACCCTCTGCATTACTGCGTTCAGCATCGCCAGCCTCATGGCGGCGCCCCTGGACGCCACCAAAACGGAGAGCCTGGATTGGAACTGGAAATTTGCCCGTTTCGGAAAAATGCCGGATGGCAGCACACAGCCGGAACCGGGAAAAGCCATGGGATTCGCCACTGCCACCAGTGAGGAATCCGGCAATCCGGCGGACAATGCCGTGGACGGGGACAAGTCCACCCGCTGGTGTGCCGACGGCGGCAAAAGCGGGGAGAAAATCACTGTGGACATGGGACGCCCCGTGGACGTGAAAACCGTCAACATCCTGTGGGAAAAACAAAACAACCATCTTTTCAAGCTGGAAGGCTCCGGTGACGGAAAACGCTGGACGACCATTGAAGACAAAACTTCCGGACAAAACGACTCCAAGGAAGACACGGTGGAAAACAAAACCGGCAAGCCACGCTACTTCCGCGTCACCGTCACGGGCAACAACCAGAGCAACTGGGCCAGCATCCGTGAAATCACCTTTAAAAACGACAAGGGGGAAATCATCCGCCCGCAGGCCGCCGCCGGAGCCAGCAAGGCGGACCATCCCTCCAGCCCCGGTTTCAACGACAAAAACTGGCGTTCCCTGAACCTGCCGCATGACTGGGGTGTGGAAGGGCCATACCGCATGGACCTTCCCAATGAAACAGGCAAGCTCCCGTGGGACGGCATCGGCTGGTACCGCAAAACGCTGGAAGTACCGGCGGACGCCAAGGGCAACCAATTCTATCTGGACTTTGACGGCATCATGTCCCGCCCGAAAATCTATGTAAACGGAGACTTGGCCGGCGAATGGAAATACGGTTACGGCTCCTTCCGCGTGGACATCACGCCCTTCCTGAAATTCGGCCAGAAAAACACCATCGCCGTCAGGGTGGACAATCCCCCCAACTCCTCCCGCTGGTATCCGGGCGGCGGCATCCACCGCCATGTGTGGCTCACGGAATCCAACCCCGTGCACATCGAACACTGGGGAGTCTTCGTCAAAACCCCGGAAATCACTAAATCCTCCGCCAAGGTGGAAGTGGACACCACGGTGAAAAACACCACGGACAAGGCCGTCACCCCCTCCGTTACGGAAGAAATTCTGGACGGTGACAAGGTAGTGGCCACAACCACCACCAGGGGGGAAGCGATCCCCGCCGGGGAAAAAGGCAAGGTCACCAGCACGCTGACGCTTAAAAACCCCACCCTGTGGACGCTTGAGGCCCCCCATCTGTACAAGATGAAAACCACGGTCAAGCTGGGTGACAAGGTCATTGACCAGAAACTCACGAACTTTGGCGTGCGCACCATTGAATGGAAGCCCACGGGCTTCTACCTCAACGGGGAGCGCGTACAGCTCAAGGGCGTCTGCCAGCACCATGACCTGGGGCCGCTGGGCGGAGCCGCCCATACGCGCGGCTATGAACGCCAGATTGAAATCCTGAAGGAATTCGGCGTCAACTCCATCCGTACGTCCCACAACCCTCCCGCGCCGGAAGTGCTGGACCTGTGCGACAAAATGGGCATCCTGGTCATTGACGAACTCTTCGACATGTGGCACAGCGCCAAAAAAGGGCAGGACTACCACAACTACTTTGACGAATGGCATGAACGCGACCTGGTCAACTTCTGCCACCGGGACCGCAACCATCCCAGCGTCATCGCCTGGAGCACGGGCAACGAAGTGCCGGAACAGGGCAACAAAAACCTGCATAGCGTCTCCCAGAACCTCACGGACCTCTTCCACCGGGAAGACCCCACCCGCAAGGTGACGGCCGGCTGCAATGACGCCGGGGCCGCCCGGAACGGCTTCGCGGACACGATGGACGTCTATGGCTACAACTACAAGCCCTGGGCGTACAAGGCCTTCTCCAAGGACCGCCCGGACCAGCCCTTCTACGCCAGTGAAACCTCCTCCTGCGTCAGCACGCGCGGAGAATACTTCTTCCCCGTGGACTGGAACAAGAGCAAGGGCTTCTTCCTCTACCAGGTCAGCTCCTATGACCTCTACGCCCCCGGCTGGGCCTACCGCCCGGACGTGGAATTCGCCGCCCAGGACGACAACCCTAACAGCGCGGGCGAATACGTGTGGACGGGCTTCGACTACCTGGGAGAACCCACCCCGTACAACCTGGACGCCACCAACGCCCTGAACGTGCCGGAAGGTCCGGAACGTGAAAAACTGATGGCCGAGCTCAAGAAGCTGGGCAACCGCGCTCCCTCCCGCAGTTCCTACTTCGGCATCGTGGACCTGTGCGGCTTCAAGAAAGACCGCTTCTACATCTACCAGGCCCACTGGAGGCCGGATGTCAAAATGGCCCACATCCTGCCGCACTGGAACTGGCCGGAACGCAAGGGCCAGGTAACGCCCGTGCATGTCTACACCAGCGGGGATGAAGCGGAACTCTTCCTCAACGGGAAATCCCAGGGCGTCCGCAAAAAGGGCACCGGTGAAAAAGACCGCTACCGCCTCGTGTGGGAAGACGTGAAATACACGCCCGGCACCCTCAAAGTCGTCGTCAAAAAAGACGGCAAGCCCTGGGCTACGGACACGGTAACCACCACCGGAAAACCGGCGGCGCTCACCCTCAAGCCGGACCGCAGTGAAATCAAGGGAGACGGCTATGACCTCTCCTACGTCACCGTGGCCGTCCGCGACGCGCAGGGCCGCATGGTGCCCCGCAGCAAAAACCAGCTCACCTTCAAGGTAAGCGGCCCCGCGGACATTGCCGGCATCTGCAACGGCGATCCCACGGACTTCACCACCATGGCGAACCCGGAAAACAAAAACATCATGAAAATCAAGGCCTTCAACGGTCTTGCCCAGGTCATTCTGCGTTCCCGCAAGGGTGAATCCGGAAAAGTGACGCTCCAGGTCATCTCCAACGGCCTCAAGCCGGCCCAGACGACCGTGACGGTCAAATAAATCCTGAAAAAACTCCGCTCAGGCCGCCGGTTCCCGCCAGGGAGCCGGCGGCTTTTTCATACTGCTGCCCCTGGGGCGGAAAGGGCCGGTTTTTCCACCCATCCCAGGGCAGGTAGGGATTGAAAGAAAAAAACTTTATGGTACCCTTTTGCCCATGTCTGATCTGCCCAAAGCATATGATCCGTCCCTAGTGGAAGAAAAATGGCAATCCCGCTGGATTGAAGAAGGTTGTTTCAAGGCTGACCCGGCTTCTGAAAAGCCTGCCTACTCCGTCGTCATTCCTCCCCCCAACGTCACGGGAGTGCTCCACCTGGGCCATGTGCTGAACAACACCATCCAGGACATCCTGGTGCGCCGCGCGCGCCAGAAAGGATATGAAGCCCTGTGGCTGCCGGGCACGGACCACGCCGGAATCGCCACTCAGGTACGGGTGGAAAAGGACCTCAAGCAGACGACGGGAAAGAGCCGCCATGACCTGGGCCGTGAAGCCTTCCTGGAAAAAGTCTGGGAATGGAAGGAAAAACACGGCGGCATCATCATCAACCAGCTCCACAAGCTGGGCTGCTCCTGTGACTGGGACCGCGAACGCTTCACGATGGATGAGGAATACACCAAAGCCGTCGGGCAGGTATTCATTGACCTCTTCCGGGAAGGCCTCATCTACCGCGGCCGCCGCATGGTCAACTGGTGCCCCGTTTCCCTCACCGCCCTCTCCGATGAGGAAGTCATCATGACGGAGCAGAAAAGCAAGCTTTACACCGTCCTCTACAAGCTGGAAGACGGCTCCGGAGCCCTTCACGTAGCCACCACCCGTCCGGAAACCATCATGGCGGACGTGGCCGTGGCCGTCAACCCGAAGGACCCGCGGTACGCCCACCTCATCGGCAAAAACGTCATGCGCCCGCTCAACGCCGCCCCCATTCCCATCATCGGGGATGAATACGTGGAAATAGAATTCGGCACGGGCGCTCTGAAAATCACCCCGGCCCATGACAAGGCCGACTTTGAAATAGGCCGGAAATTCAATCTGGAAATCATAGACATCCTCACCCCCGACGGCCATATCAACTGCACGGAAGTGCCAGAACTGCACGGCATGGACCGCTTTGACGCGCGCCGGAAATCCGTGGAAATGCTGGAAGCCGCCGGCCTCATGGTCAAAATTGAAGACTATGACAACAAGGTGGGCTTCTCCGAACGCGCCAACGTCCCGATCGAACCGCGCCTCTCCATGCAATGGTTCCTCAAATACCCGTGCGTGAAGGAGGCGGCGGACGCCGTGGCCGGCGGGGACATCACCTTCCGCCCCGCGCGCTGGGCGAAAACCTATGCCCACTGGCTGGAAAACATCCAGGACTGGTGCATCTCCCGCCAGCTCTGGTGGGGGCACCGCATCCCCGTCTGGTACCGGAAGGACAAGGCGGAAGAACTCAGGAACGCCCCTGCTCTGGACGCCTCCGCCCTGGAGCAAGGCTTCCTCTACGTGGGAACCGAGCCGCCCGCGGATCCGGAAAACTGGACTCAGGACAGCGACGTGATGGACACATGGTTCTCCTCCTGGCTGTGGCCCTTCTCCACCATGGATGACGAAACCCGCGCCAAATTCTACCCCACCACGGACCTCGTCACGGGACCGGACATCATCTTCTTCTGGGTGGCCCGCATGATCATGGCCGGCTACCGCTTCCAGCATGACAAGCCGTTCAGCAACGTCTTCTTCACGTCCATCATCCGCGACAAAATAGGACGTAAAATGAGCAAATCCCTGGGCAACTCCCCGGACCCGCTGGACCTGATCGCCAACTACGGCGCGGACGGCCTCCGCTTCGGCCTCATGCGCATCGCCCCCACGGGCACGGACGTGCGCTTTGACGAAAACCAGATCGGCGAGGGCAGGAACTTTGCCAACAAACTTTACAACGCCACCCGCTTCCGCCTGATGCAGGGCGCGGCGGAGGAAGACGCTGCGCCGCACTACTCCCCCGTGCACATCTCCATCATCTCCAAGCTCAAGCAGCTCCATGCAGATGTGGAAAAAGCGCTGGCGGACTACGAATTCAACGCCCTCATCCAGAACCTGTACCAATTCTTCTGGAACGAATACTGCGACCGCTTCCTGGAAGCCGTCAAGGGAGATTTGAGGGACGGAGCGGACCCTGCGGCACGGGCGGCCACGCTAACCACCATGGACACGGTGCTCAGGCACTACCTAGCCCTGCTGCATCCGGTCATGCCGCACATCACGGAGGAACTCTGGGCTTCCCTGGGCTTTGCGGACGCCAACGGCGGCCTTCCGCTCATGCGCACCCCGCTCCCCTCCGCGGACGGTCTTCTGGCAGGGCTGGACGAAACCCGCATCACGCTGGCGAACACCCAGGCTGCGGCTCTCTATGAAACGGCCAACAAGGCCCGGAACCTGAAGGCGGAATACGACCTCTCCAACAACAAAAACGTCAGCTTCATCCTGAAAACCACCCATGACGTCCCTCTGGACATCCTCTCCCGGCTGTCCATTCTGGCAAACGCCAAATCCGTCACCCGGGACGCTGCCTACTCCGCCCCCAAGGGAACGCCTGCGGCCCTCACGCCGCTGGGAGAGCTCTTCCTTCCCCTGGAAGGACTCATTGACGTGGAAGCGGAAAAGGAACGACTGGGCAAGGAGCTGGACAAAATTGCCAGGGAAATCGCCAAATCCTCCTCCAAGCTGGGCAATGCGGGCTTTGTAGAAAGAGCCCCGGCGGAAGTCGTGGACCAGGAAAAAGCCCGCCTGGCGGATTGGGAGGCAAAACAGGCCCAACTGAAAGGGATGCTTGATTCCCTTTCCTAATCATCTATTCTTCCGGGAATGAATGACCTTCAACAGTACTTTGCCGGTCGTGAGCAATTCATTGAATTGCTGGAAGCGGTGGGCATACGTACTCTTGAACAATTCGCTTCCGCGGACCCTTTCACCGTTTTGCCTGAACTCCATCAGGCAAAACGGATGCTGAAACTGCGCACGGAAATACCTCCGGCTCCCGTTTTCAGGGAATGGGTGAACCAGGCGCTTGCAATGCCCACAGCGCCGGAACCGGCTGCCCTGCATGCTTCCGCGGATGGAAGCCTCCCGCTTGCCACTCCCGTGGTGGAACTGGCTCCGGCGGTGAAGACAGCTCCGCGGACATCCGGACCCGGCAGGGAAAAACGGCCACGCCCCCGTGCCGACGGCCCTGCGAAACATCTCTCCACCAAGGCAAGGCGCCAGGAAGAACAAAGCTACCAGCCCGCCAAGCGCGTCCATGTCCGGCAAGAGCCAAAAACCTACCTGCGCAAAAAGGGCGTCAAGCACATGACTCCTTTCCGGACATGGCTGGGAGCCGCCTCCGTCCTCCTCCTCTTCGTCTGCACCCTCTTTTCCATCGCAATCATCACCCTCGTGCTTCTCAACGGGGAACGGGGCTGGTTAATCATCAGCCTCTGCTTCGGCCCCTGGTTTCTGGCGCTGATCCTGTATCTTTCCCTGGCGTTGCCCCGGAAATGCAGCGTATGCCGCGCCCACGTCTTCTCCTTTAAAAAATACACCCGCAACAAGGCGGCCCATCGCATCCCCCTCTTCGGCTACGTATTTGCCACGGCTCTGCATATATTCCTCTTCCGCTGGTTCCGGTGCCCGGCCTGCGGTTCCTCCCAGCAGTTGGAGAAAACCCGCGCGGAGCAGCACAAACACTAGCGTGCGTGTGGCCCCCTCCGCCTGGCCTCCCCGGGATCTCCCGTCCTTTCTCCTGCGCGTAACGCCCGGAAAAAGGCTCCTTTCCTGCCCGGCGGCAGCAAGAACAGCAATCCCGAACAACGCGTTTCCCGCTCTTTGCCCTATCCCTGGGCCCCAAATCCGGATTCAGACGGGACAAACAGACTTCCCTCTCCGAATTCTCTGAAATGGCCTTCCATCAGCGGCTCCCGCGTCTTCCGCCATCATCCCCTGTAATCCACTCCCCGGAAGCGGAACGGGCGCATCTCAAGTCTCTTGGCCCCCGGCATGGCCCTAAGACATTCTCTCAGACAGACCGCCTGAGGCCCTTGCCTCCCTTCCGCCTGAAAAACCCGTATCGACATCTCCATGCCGTGCGATGTAAAACACGTTCCCAACTCGGAAACACGGGAATCCATCCGGACGTTTCAAAAACAGGAAAAAACCTGCTCCATAAACTATTCCGGACTCTCTTCCCAGAGGCCCGGCAAACTCGTAGTTCCGGTGACTTTATTGCTTCTCATGAAAAACGCCTCAAACACACATTCACCGGAAAAATACGGGCAACAAAAAAACGCCGTCCTCTCTTCAGAGAACGGCGTTCAAAATCCTGAGGTGTCTCGGTTAGAGCACTTCCGGAGCAAGGGAAACAATCTTCATGAACTTCTTTTCACGGAGTTCACGGGCGACCGGCCCGAAAATACGGGTGCCGCGCGGATTGTTGTCCTTGTCGATAATGACGACGGCGTTACCGTCAAAGCGGAGCACGGAGCCGTCATCACGGCGGATCGGGGCGGCGGTGCGCACCACCACGGCCTTCACCACAGTACCCTTCTTCACGGAAGCGGTGGGAATGGACTCGCGGATGTGGCAGGTAATAATGTCGCCAATGTGGGCCTGACGGGTGCGCTTGCCGATGACGCCAATCATCTTGGCGGAGCGGGCGCCGGTGTTGTCGGCCACCTGGACTAGGGATTCCATCTGGATCATGGTATCAAATCTCCTTTATTTAATGGTTGATTCCTGATTAGTGGGTAAGCACTTCCACCAGTTCCCAGCACTTGAGCTTGGAAAGCGGGCGGGTTTCAACGATACGTACCTTATCGCCTACCTTGGCCGTGGAATTTTCGTCATGGGCATAGAACTTCTTGCTCTTCTTGACGATCTTCTTGAACTTGGGGTGCGGAACGCGGGCAACGTATTCCACGACGATGGTCTTGTCCATCTTGGTGGAGGTCACCACGCCGACGCGCGTCTTGCGAAGGCCGGGCTTCTTGGTTGTTTCGGTTTGTTCGGACATTGGATTCTAAAAGTGTTAGAATGTTCTGTTGTTACCGGAAATCCTCAGCTTACGCTTCCCCGGTTTCACCCTTAATGGTAAGGGCACGGGCAAGGTCCTTGCGGACAGTGCGGATTCTCTGGTTGTTTTCCAGCTGGCCGGTGGCCTGCTGAAGACGGAGATTGAAGAGTTCTTCACGAAGGCTGCGCACCAGAGCGGAAAGCTCCTTGGCGGACATAGCACGAAGTTCTTTGGGGGAATTCTTATCGGACATGGTGATGAGTAGCTTTAGTGTTGAACGCCTTGACGATAGACGAAGCGGGTCGGCACGCCCAGCTTGTTGGAAGCCAGACGAAGGGCTTCACGGGCCTGGGATTCGGTCACGCCGCCTACTTCAAACAGAATGTTGCCGGGACGGACAACGGCCACCCAGCCTTCCACGGCGCCCTTGCCCTTACCCATACGAGTATCCGGGGGACGGGACGTAAAGGACTTCTGCGGGAAAATGCGGATGAACACCTTACCTTTACGTTTCAGGTAACGGTTGATCGCAATACGGCAGGCTTCAATCTGGTTGTTGGTGATCCAACCGCGGTCGAGCACCTGAAGGCCGAAGTCACCAAAGGCAACATAGGTACCGCTGGTGGCATTGCCGGAACGGCTGCCGCGGTGCATCTTGCGGTGCTTCACTCTTTTGGGCATTAAAGGCATATCTTATTCCTCCTTGTGTTAAGTGTGATGAACAATGTGATGGCGGCTTTCTTAGGCACGCGGACGACGGGGACCGCGGGGGCCGGACGGGCGTGAGGTCTGCTGGGAGACGACTTCATCGCGCTTGTTGACCCAGCACTTCACGCCGATGATGCCGTACAGGGTGCGGGCTTCGGCGAAACCGTAGTCAATCGGGGTGCGGAGCGTCTGCAACGGCACTTTGCCTTCGCGGTACCATTCGGCACGGGCGATATCGGCGCCGCCGAGACGGCCGGCGCAGCGGATGCGGATGCCGTCGGCGCCACGTTCCATGGCTACCTGCACGGCGCGCTTCATGGCGCGGCGGAAGGAAACGCGGCGTTCCAGCTGGACGGCCACGTTTTCAGCGATGAGCTGGGCGTCTGTTTCAGGGGAGCGGATTTCCACGATGTCAATGTTGACCTGGGTGGAAGCGCCGCACAGGCCCTGGAGGTACTGGCGGATCTTTTCAATTTCTTCACCCTTGCGGCCGATGACAAGACCAGGACGGGCGGTGTGGACGGTAATGCGGACGCTGTTCCAGGCGCGTTCAATCACGATGCTGGAGACGGCGGCGGACATCAACTGTTCCTTGATGTACTTGCGCATCACCAAGTCTTCATGCAGCTTGGTGGCGTAATCCTGGCCCGTGGCGTACCACTTGGAACGCCAGTCCTTGTTGACGGCGAGGCGGAACCCGATTGGATTTACTTTCTGACCCATGATATTAGTTCAGCTATATGTGTGTTAGATTGGAATGACTTAGCCTTCTTGATCGGCCAGTACGACGGTGATATGGGATGTGCGCTTGCGGATCATGTTGGCGGATCCACGGGCGCGGGGCATCGTGCGGCGCATCGTGGGGCCTTCATCGACCATGACGGACTTGACCACCAGCGTGTCAACGGACAGTTCCGCATTATTCTCGGCGTTGGCCAAGGCGGACTTGAGCGTCTTATTCAGCAGGTAGGCACCCTTCTTGGGGGTGTAGGACAGGATGTCGGTCGCCTGGGAGACGGACAAGCCTTGAATTTCTTGAGCAATATCGCGCATCTTCTTGGCAGAGATGCGGGCGTATTTGTAAACAGCTTTCACTTCCATGGGTTTTTCCTCGTAGTGCAGGTTATTGATGAAGATGATTTAGTCGTTGGTTTTTACTGAGGCAGAATCTCCGACGCGCACCGGCTCGGCGGGCGCCGCAAGTTTCTGAACAAGCGCGCCACATACTTCCTTGCGGACGTCCGTGACTACGGCTTCTCCGATGGTTTGCGCTCCCCGGGTCACCTGTACGGGCATCCCGACTTGCATCCCTGCCGTTCTGCCGGCGTTCAGCACCACTACTCCGGATTCGGAGTCAATGCTGAGCACCTTGGCTTCCGCCAGGGTTCCCGCGCCATCTCGCACGGGCTGTTGCCTGTATCCCAGAACGGACTCCAGCAGGCGCAGGGAGCTTTCCACTGCCGTCCTTGCATTTGCGTCCTCGGATATGGCTTGTTTCATGTAGGCGAGGATGGCTCCGGAGAGCTTGACGGACGCCTGCTCCAGCCGCTGAATGCGGTCATTGGAGGCTTCGATGTCTGCCACCGCCTGAATCAGGCGTTCCTCACTATTACCTAGCGCTGCGCCTCCCAAAGCTTCCAGCCGGGTACGGATGTCCACCAGCTGGGCGGCCGCCTTGTCGGCGTCGCTGCGGGCCTGGACATAGGATGCCTTGAGGGCCGCATTCTGCTTTTCGAGACGCTCGATTCTGCGCGTCAGTGCCGCCGTATCCTCTTCCGCTCCCTGCAGTATCCCGCCCAGCCCTACAAGGGTGGTAAGGGAATAGGCAAGGATGGAAGAAGAGTTCGACATGTTGATTGTTAACTTACTGATTACTTCTTACCGATACCGCCGTGCTGTTTGAAGACACGAGTCGGGGCAAATTCACCAAGCTTGTGGCCTACCATGTTTTCCGTGACGTACACCGTGGCAAAGTTCTTGCCGGCGTGCACCAGGAAGGTCAGACCGACGAAGTCAGGCGTAATCATGGATGCGCGGCTCCAGGTCTTGATCGGCTTGCGGTCACCGGTTTCAAGCTGAGCGTCGATCTTGGCGAGAAGCTTTTGACTGACAAAAGGGCCTTTTTTGAGAGAACGTCCCATGTTATATGATCCTAGTTAAAGTTATTGTGTATTGGTTACTTGGCGTTGCGGCGCTGTACGATGACGGAGTCGCTGGGCTTGCGGAGACGGCGGGTCTTCTGGCCCTTGACGTGGCCCCACGGAGACTTGAGGTGCTGACGACCGCCGCCGGACTTGGACTTGCCTTCACCACCACCGTTCGGGTGGTCGACGGGGTTCATCGTCATACCGCGCACGGTGGGACGAACGCCCATCCAGCGGGTGCGGCCGGCCTTGCCGGACATTTCGTTCATGTGCTGGGTATTGCCAACCTGACCGATGGTGCAGTAGCAATCCTCATTGAAACGGCGGATTTCGCCGGAGGGCATCTTGATCAGCGCATAGCCTGCTTCACGGTTGGAAACAATGGCCTGCTGGCCGGCTGCACGGGCAACCTTGCCGCCGGAACCCGGACGGATTTCAATGTTGTGAACGGAGGTACCCAGGGGAACGTTCTTCAGGGGCATCGCATTGCCGACCTTGGGAGCAACCTTCTGGCCGCTTTCCACCTTCATGCCCACCTGGAGGCCCGTAGGAGCCAGGATGTAGGACTTTTCACCGTCCTTGTATTCGATCAGGGCGATGCGGCAGGTGCGGTTGGGATCGTATTCGATGGTAAGCACGGTGGCGGGCACGTCAAACTTGTTGCGCTTGAAGTCCACCAGGCGATACTTGCGCTTGTGGCCACCGCCGATGTGGCGGGTGGTGATGCGGCCGTTGTTGTTGCGGCCGCCGGATTTCTTGAGGGGTCTGCAGAGACTCTTTTCCGGGGTAGAGGTAGTGATTTCGTCAAAGGACGGCCACACCTTGTAGCGGTTAGAGGGAGTAACTGGCTTGAATGACTTGAGGGACATGATAGCTTTCCTTCCTAGTAGGGGGCTTTAAACGAGGTCAAGGGTTTCACCGTTGGCAAGCTTGATGTAAGCTTTTTTCCAATGAGCGGTGCGACCTGCATCAGCACGGCGCTGACGCTTGAGCTTGCCGTCATAGTTGGCGGTGCGCACGGAAGCGACCTTCTTGCCGAAAGCGACTTCGACAGCCTTTTTGATTTCGATTTTGTTGGCGTCGCGGTCAACTTCAAGGACCAGCTCGCCAGTGGTTTCCTGGAGCATGGTGGCCTTTTCGCTGATGCGCACCTTCTTGATGACTTGGTAAATGTCTTTCATGGCTTCTTAAGCAGTACGGCTGGCGAGGGTTTCTAAAGCGTTGTCAACGAGGATCACTGCATCAGCGTTCATGAGCTGTTCAATGTTCACTTCTGCGGCGGTCATCAGGAGAACTTCCTGAACGTTGCGGCCGGCAAGATAGGTGGAATCGTCAAAGGAGGCGGCTACGATGAGCACCTTCCTGGCGTCCGTCAGATCCTTGACGGCCTTGATGAAGGACTTGGTCTTGCCGTCAGCCACGGAGAATTCGGCAACGGTGCTGACCTTGGAAGCGGCGATCAGATCGCCCAGCACGCGGCGCAGGGCCAGGCGGCGGGTGCTCTTGTTCACCTTCTTGGTGTAGTCGCAGGGGCGGGGACCGAAGACCACGCCGCCGCCCACAAAGATGGGAGCGCGCTTGTCGCCGTGACGGGCATTACCGGTGCCCTTCTGGCGGAAGATCTTCTTGTTGTTGCCGCTGACTTCAGCACGGGTCTTGGAGTTGGCGGAACCGGTGCGGCGGTTCGCCTGGTAGGCCACGATGAGGTCATGCACGGCCTGGGAGCCCTTGTCACTGCCTACAAGCTGGATGTTGGCGGCAGCGGCGGCTTCTAATGTAAAGGTATTTGCGGACATAGATAGGTTTTCCTATAATCAATGTGAGGTTAACTAAAGCCTTACTTCTTCTTGGCGGGGCGGATCACGAGGTAGGAACCGCGTGCACCGGGAACGGCGCCGGAGATAAGAATGACGTTGTCTTCCGGACGTACGGCCACAACCTTCAGGTTCTGTACCGTGCGCTTGGCATTGCCCATCTGTCCGGGCATCTTCTGGTTCTTCCAGACGCGGCCGGGGGTGGAGCAGCCACCCACACCACCGGTACGGCGGTGCATCATGGAACCGTGGGCGGCGGGAGAGCCGTGGAAGTTGTGGCGGCGCATCGCGCCCTGGAAGCCCTTCCCTTTGGAAGTACCGATCACGTCAACCCACTGGCCGGCGGAAAAGAGGTCCACGCCGGGATCTTCAGCACCTTCAGCAGGCAGTTCGGAAGCTTCCACGCGGAATTCCTTGAGGAGCTTGGTGGGCTGGATGCCCAGTTTCTTGAAGTGGCCGGCCTGAGGCTTGGCCACGCGGCTTTCCTTCTGCGCATCAAAGGCAACCTGAATGGCGTTGTAGCCATCCTTGTCTTCCGTTTTGATCTGGGCGAAGGTGTTGCCCTTTACGTCAATGACGGTCACGGGCACCATAGCGCCGGATTCCTGGTCAAACAGACGGGTCATGCCGACCTTTTTTCCGATAAGTCCTAGAGCCATTGTAGTGTGTCTTTCTGTTTTTTAATTACTTATCCGGGTACCAAACTAGATGCGGATCGTGATGTCCACACCGGCCGGGAGATTGAGCTTCTTGAGCTCATCAATCGTGCGGGCGGTCGGGTCGACGATGTCGAGCAGGCGCTTGTGGGTGCGGATTTCAAATTGTTCAGCCGACTTCTTGTTGACGTGAACGGAACGGTTCACGGAGAATTTTTCAATGCGGGTCGGCAACGGGATCGGGCCGTGAACTTTGGCTCCGGTGCGCTTGGCGGTTTCAACGATCTCCTGGGAGGAGCGGTCGATGGCGCGGGAGTCAAATGCGCGGAGTCGAATGCGGATTTTTGGACTTTGCATGGACGTGCGGTCTATTGGTTATACTTCAAAGGTTTGTTTATTTAGCCTTCTCGGTGACGATCTGGTCAACGAGGTTCTGAGGCACCTGTTCAAAGTGGGAGGGCTCCATGGAGTAGGAGGCGCGGCCACTGGAAAGGGTACGGATGGCGGTGGAATAACCGAACATTTCGGACAAGGGAACCATGGCCTTCAGGATGCAGGCGTTGGCCTTGTTTTCCATGTTGCTGATCTGGCCGCGGCGGCGGTTCAGGTCACCCATGATGTCGCCCTGGTAGTCGGTCGGCGTGGAAGCTTCAACGGACATGATGGGTTCCAGCATGATGGGCTTGGCCTTCTTGAAGGCGTCCTTCATGGCGAAAATGGCGGCCATCTTGAATGCGTTTTCGTTGGAGTCCACTTCGTGGTAGGAACCGTCCACCACTTCAACGTGCACGTCCACCACCGGATAACCGGCGATAACGCCCGTGGTCATGGCTTCATTGAGGCCGGCATAAACGGCGTTCATGTATTCCTTCGGAATGGCGCCGCCCACGATCTTGTTTTCGATGGTGAGGCCCTTGCCGCGTTCGTTCGGCTTCACGTCAATCACCACGTGGCCGTACTGGCCGCGACCGCCGGACTGCTTGACCAGCTTGCCGTCGCCATGGGCGGGAGCAGTGATGGTTTCGCGGTAGGCGATCTGAGGCTTGCCGATGTCGGCTTCCACCTTGAATTCGCGCATCAGGCGGTCAATGATGATTTCCAGGTGAAGTTCACCCATGCCGGAGATCAGGGTTTGTCCGGTTTCTTCGTCGGTCTTCACGCGGAAGGTCGGGTCTTCTTCAGACAGGCGGCCCAGAGCGTTGGACATTTTTTCCTGGTCGGCCTTGGTCTTGGGTTCCACGGCCATGGAAATAACGGTTTCCGGGAAGGTGGGGGGTTCCAGGCAGACATCGTTGTCCGGGCTGGTGATGGTGTCGCCCGTGGTCACGTTGCGCAGGCCCACGATGGCGGCGATGTCGCCGGAGTATACGGCGTCAATGTCCGTGTGCTGGTCAGCCTGGATCTGGATGATGCGGCCCACGCGTTCCGTCTTGCGGGTGCGGGGGTTGTACACGGTGTCACCCTTCTTGAGGACGCCGGCGTACACGCGGATGAACACCAGCTTGCCGACGAACTTGTCAGCCCAGAGCTTGAATGCCAGAACCATGGGCTTGGCATCGTCCGTAGCGGTAATCTTGAAGGTTTCTTCCGCATCCAGCGTGCTTTCAGCGTGGGCGGGAACGGTTTCCACCGGAGAGGGGAGGTAATCCACCACGGCGTCAAGCAGGAACTGGACGCCCTTGTTCTTGAAGGCGGAACCACCGGCAACGGGGATGAACTTGTTGGTGATGGTGGCGCGGCGGATGGCTTCCTTGAGTTCCTTGGGGGTGAAGGGTTCTTCCATGAGAACCTTTTCAGCAAGTTCGTCGTCCACGTCGGCCACGCGGCTCACCAGTTCATGGTAGGCCAGTTCGGCTTCTTCCTTGAGTTCAGCGGGGATTTCCTCAACCGTGTAGGTGGAGCCCAGACGGTCGTTGTCGGCATACATGACAGCCTTCTGGTTCACCACGTCAATCTGGCCGCGGAGCTGGTCTTCAGCGCCGATGGGGATCAGAATGGCGGCGGCGTTCGCACCCAGCTTGTTGTGGATGTCGTCCAGCACGTTGTTGAAGTTGGCGCCGGTACGGTCCATCTTGTTCACGAAGCACATGCGGGGAACGCTGTACTTGGTGGCCTGGCGCCATACGGTTTCCGTCTGGGGCTGCACGCCGGCCACACCGCAGAATACCACGATGGCGCCGTCAAGCACGCGGAGGGAACGTTCCACTTCAGCGGTGAAGTCAACGTGCCCGGGGGTGTCAATAATGTTCAGCTGGAAGTTTTCGCCTTCGAACATTTTGCTGATACCTTCATTTTTCACCTGCTTCCAGTTGGTGGTAACGGCAGCGGAGGTAATGGTGATACCGCGTTCGCGTTCCTGCTCCATCCAGTCGGTAGTGGTGGAACCGTCGTGGGTTTCACCGATCTTGTGGATCATGCCGGTGTAGAAAAGAATACGCTCGGACAAAGTAGTTTTGCCGGCGTCAATGTGAGCGGAGATACCGATGTTGCGGTAGCGCTCAAGGGGAGCCTTGCGATTGGGATTGTTTACGTGATCGGACATAGTGTCTGGAAAGTATCTGTAATGATCGAAAGTGAATGGTTCGGCTGACAGTCGCTGAAGGGATTACCAGCGGAAGTGGGCAAAGGCGCGGTTGGCCTGGGCCATCTTGTGAACGTCGTCGCGCTTGCGGACGGAGGAACCCTGGTTGTTGGCGGCTTCCTTGATTTCGTTGGCAAGAGCCTTGTGCATCGGCACGCCCTTGCGGTTGCGGGCGTAGTTCACAATCCAGCGCATGGCCAGGGATTCGGAACGGGCCGGGTCCACTTCCAGAGGCACCTGGTAGGTGGCGCCACCTACGCGGCGGCTCTTCACTTCCACACGGGGCTTGGCATTTTCAATGGCGCGGGTGATCACTTCCAGGGGATCAATGCTGTCCGTGCCTTCGTTAGCCATGTCGATGGCGGCATAAACAATGCGTTCCGCAAGGGAGCGTTTGCCATCCAGCATAACCTTGCTGATCAGTTTGCCAACAAGAGCGCTGTCGTAACGGGGGTCACGACGTTCGATTTTTCTATAGACGCGTTTACGGCGGGCCATAATATATAGTAGGTAAGATGTTAATGTTTACTTGGCGGCAACCTTCGGGCGCTTGGCGCCATACTTGGAGCGGCCCTGGCGGCGCTTGTCAACACCGAGGCAGTCAAGAGCCCCGCGGACGATATGGTAGCGAACACCCGGCAAGTCCTTCACACGACCGCCGCGAACGAGCACGATAGAGTGTTCCTGGAGGTTGTGACCTTCACCGCCGATGTAGGCGATCACTTCTTCACCATTGGTAAGACGGACTTTAGCCACTTTACGAAGAGCCGAGTTCGGCTTCTTGGGCGTACGGGTCATTACCTGGAGACAAACACCGCGGCGTTGCGGGCAGCTATGAAGAGCGCGTGACTTGGACTTCTCTTCCGGAGTAATACGTCCCTTGCGGACGAGCTGATTAATGGTCGGCATGTTTTCCTGCTTTGGTTGTGGTTCGTCGGTCTGGTCCGATATTCAAGGCGAACATCCCTTTCAGTAAGCAGGAAGCGCGCCTTTTTTCCGGAGGCAAACCCGATAGAAAACGTATTTCTTGCGCCTTTCGGCGCGTTTGGGGACGGCCAATATAACGTGATTTTATATCATGACAAGTCTTTTATTCATCTTTTCCTAAATATTTCATCCGTGCCATTTTCCCCTGCTCTTTCCCAAGCTTCATTCCGGGTTGCCGGTGCCTTTTTCAGCTTCTTCCTCACCCAGCGGACCTCCACATGCTGATAGACGAAATAGGCGGTAACCAGGGAAACACACAAGGCGATTCCCCAGAATAAAACTGGGGGCCCATCCACCCGCCACTTCATTCCCGCGCCAATCCCCACCCATTTCAGGGGGGCAGGCAGGGACGGCAGGCGGACGCTCCACAGGGAGGCAATGCACAGGGCAAAGATGACGGAAGAAACAACGTACCCCGGGAATGAATAGTTCAGGGCTCCGATTCCTTCATGGCTGGCGGCGGAAGAAGCCAGCAGCCACGCCGCGCCTGCTCCAATCCAAAACCACCGCCATGGACTCTTCCACTGTTCCATATTCCAGGACGCACACCACATCCCCAGCAAAAACTGCCACAGGTGGAAACTCACCTGATAATACAGCCTGCCGTAGTCCATCACGGTGCCGCTCCGGAACGCATCAAAAAGAACGCTTGCCGCCAGAAGCCACAGGAACGGCCTTTTCCCGTAATAACGGTAAAGCCACGGAAACAGCGCCAGAAAGGCCATGATGCAGACGATGAACCAGACCGCCGCCTTCCCCATCATCTTCCACATCGCAAGTGTTGGCGCGGCTATCAGCAGCCTGACTCCGGCCCACGCCGTCGCCTGCTGGCCTTCAATAAGAAGAACGGCAAAACCGGCAGTCCAGGCAATCAACAGCACCGGCAGCAGGCGTCAGCCTTTTTCCGGCAATATTCCCCGATGCTTCCTTGTGTGAAACCTCCGGCGGATCGAACGGCCAGAAAACCGCTCAAGACAAAAAAGCCATCCACAGCCACGCTCCCTCCGCAATTCCATCCCCCGCTGTAATGGAAAAAGACAACCATCAGGCACAACAAAATTCTCAGCAGATCCAATCCATAATTCCTGACAGGCAGCATATCCGGAAGCCAACTGATAAGCAATCCGTTACAGACTGGAGACGGGGAAGCATTCCCCTGTCCACGGGGAGCGGAGCAGTCCTTTGTGGAACTGGAATGCAAACGGACGTACCGGCTTTAGGGAAGAGGGTTCGCTAACGTTCCCTTTCAAATTGAGATGCCGGAGAGGCTTGCGCCGAATCCCGTCCGGGCACGCAGTTCCGAAGGTTTTCCCTTTCCATGCAAACGGCTTCCGATAGGCAAGGGGGAGTCATCGCAAGTTTTTCTCCCTTGAAAACACCGCTTGACCACGGATTGCTTATCCGCATCCTTTTCCGGCGTTTTTCCGTCAGGGCAACACGGAGACAAAAAAATCCGTTTCCAGCCACGCAAGCCGGAAACGGATTCCAAAGATCAACTGCGGGAACCGTTATTTTTTCGGCGTCACCAGGGAATGCCCGGACATTTCGGCAGGCTGTTTCAGCCCCATCAGGTTCAGCAGGGTGGGAGCCACATCCGCCAGAATGCCGTTGGAGAGGCTGACCTGGTCCTTGTCGTCCGCCACGTAAATGAGGTCCACAAGATTGGTGGTATGGGCCGTGTTCGGGGAGCCGTCCTCATTGCGCATGTGTTCGGCATTGCCATGGTCCGCGGTGATGAGCAGCTTGCCGCCCAGGGCCAGCACCTTCTTCACGCACTTTTCCAGGGCGCTGTCCACCGCTTCGCAGGCGGCGACTCCGGCTTCCACAAATCCGGTATGGCCCACCATGTCCCCGTTGGCAAAATTCATGATCACCACGTCGTACTTGTCCACGGCGTCCACAAACTTGTCCGCCACTTCCTCCGCGCTCATCTGGGGCTTGAGGTCATAAGTGGCCACTTCACGGGGGGAGGGAACCAGAATGCGGTCCTCGCCGGGGAACTGCGTTTCCACGCCTCCGTTAAAGAAGAAAGTGACGTGGGCGTATTTTTCCGTTTCCGCAATGCGGAGCTGGGTCTTCCCGGCTTCCGACACAATCTGTCCGAAAATGTTGTCCAGCTGCTCCTGTTCAAAAACGATGGGGGAGGGATACTTGGCATCGTACTCCGTCAGCGTCACATAATGAACCCTGGGCGTCACTTCACGGTCAAAGCCGTCAAACCCGGGATACAGGAAGGCATCGCTCATCTGGCGGGCGCGGTCCGCACGGAAGTTGAAGAAAAACACCACGTCATTGTCGCGCACGCGCTGTTCGTTGCCGTAGGCAAAAATGCCGGGCTTCAGGAATTCATCCGTCTCGCCCTTGGCGTAGCACTGTTCCACATATTCGGAGGGGGAACAGGTGCACTGTTCGCCGCGGCCCAGCACGATGGCGTCCCATGCCAGCTTGTTGCGGTCCCAGCGCTTGTCGCGGTCCATCGCATAGAAGCGGCCGATAACCGTGGCGATTTTCGCGCCGTAAGGCTTGATGGCTTCTTCCAGTTGGCGCATGAATCCGGCCCCGCTGGTGGGGGAACAGTCACGGCCGTCCGTGATGGCATGGATGCAGATGTCGCGCACGCCCGCTTCATAGGCGTATTTGACGATGCCTACCAAATGGTTGATATGGCTGTGCACGCCGCCGTCGCTCACCAGGCCGAGCAGGTGCAGGCGGGAGCCGGCGGCCTGGGAAAAAGCGGTCTTCAGCACGGAATTTTCACCCATGGAGCCGTCCTTGATGGCGTTGTCCACCCGGCAAAGATCCTGGAAAACCACGCGGCCAGCGCCCAGGTTCAGGTGCCCCACTTCGGAGTTGCCCATCTGCCCGTCCGGAAGGCCCACGTCCTCCCCGGAAGCGCCCAGCAGGCTGTGGGGATAGTTGGCCAGGAGGTAATCAGTAAAGGGGGTATCAGCCAGAACAGTGGCGTCACCGTACTCTTTCGCGACATCAGGCCCCAACGGATTGCGGCCCCAGCCGTCGCGAATGACAAGAACGACAGGCTTTTTAGAAGACATGGGCCTTATTTACAGGCATCCCCTCCTTTTGAAAAGCCTGAAATCAGGCATTCCTTCTCCGACTCTGAAATAGCCTGCGGTTTCCCCCCCTTCCCCACGCGGACAACTACATACCTTCCACTCATGACCGGATGCTCCGAATGGAACACCGCAAACTTCCATTCCAGCGAACTGGTTCCCACCGCTCCCAGGCTCAATTCAATGCTCAACCAGTCGCCCAGACCGGCGGAACTGGCGTAATCCACCTCCACATGCACGCGGGGCCAGCCGCAATCGGGGGAAAGAACCTCCAGCCCCTGGGAACGCAGGTACTCGTGCTCCACCTCCTCTACCAGGCACAGCAGCCGGGTGAAATGAGCCACGCCGGAGGCGTCCGTATCGTGAAAGGCTACCTGGCGCGTTCTGACAAAGGGGATGCAGGGAAGTTCTTCAGGCATGCCTTCATCCTGCCTCCTTTCCCGGAAGCATGTCCAGCCGCAAATGCGTGACAATATGTCACATCAGCTTGATTTGTGACATCCCTCTCTTTATATATAGGGGCGAGCCCGGACGGAAACGCCGCCATGAAGAAAGACACCATCGATAAGCTGATCGGCCGCATTGACCATATCAAGGAAGAGGACCTCCAGCGTTTCTTTGTAAAGCTGGCAGAACAGCAGGGTTTTTTCCAGCAGGTGTTTGAAGCCATCCAGGAAGGCCTGATCCTGCTGGACAGCAAGGGAAAAATCCTGTTTGTCAACCAGGCCGCCCTCAAGCTCCTTGACAAGGAACGCGGCCAGATCACGCCGGAAGACTTCTGCATCTTCCTGGGCAGGGACTGCACCTGGGACACCATCCAGCAGAGCCGGACCGCCGTTTCCCGGGACGTGGAGATTTTTTATCCGGAGCACAAATTCCTGAACATTTTCATCTCCCCCATCGGCGGCAGGAACCAGGGCCATCTGATCCTGATACGGGATGAAACGCCCCGGCAGAAGAAAAACGCGGAGAACATCGAGGCGGAACGCCTGAACGCCCTCACGCTGCTGGCCGCGGGGGTGGCCCATGAAATAGGCAACCCCCTCAACTCCATTGGCCTTCATCTCCAGCTCCTGGCCCGGAAGGCAAAACAACTGCCCGCGGAGTACCGGCCGGACATGGAAGAACTGCTGAAAACGGCAGAGAGCGAAACCACGCGGCTGGACGTCATTCTGAAACAATTCCTCCAGGCCATCCGCCCCACCAAGCCCATCCGGGAACCCCACAACATTGAAACCATCATCATGGAGGTCCTGAAACTGCTGGAGCCGGAAATCCGCCAGCGCGGCATCCAGATCAACACGGACCTCCAGCCCAGCCTCCCCATCCTCAGCCTGGACCCCGTCCAGATCAAGCAGGTCTTCTACAACCTGATCAAAAACGCCTACCAGTCCATCCCGCCGGAGGGAGGCACCATTCTGGTTAAAAGCGGTTATACGGATGACAGCGTGTTCGTCACCGTGGCGGATACCGGCTGCGGCATTTCCCCGGAAGTCATGGGCAGCATTTATGAACCTTTCCTGACCACCAAATCCACCGGCTCCGGCCTGGGCCTGCTCATCGTGCGCCGCATCGTGAAGGAACACGGCGGCTCCATCACCCTGGCCAGCCAGCCGGGGCAGGGAACCACCATCACGGTCTTCCTGCCGCGCGTGGAACGCACCATCAGGCTCCTGCCCTCCTCCATCCCGTCATGAAGATGCCCGTTCTGCTGATCGTAGATGATGAAAAACCCACGCGCGACGCCCTGCGCATGGGCTTTCAGGACGATTACGAAGTGTACACCGCCGCCAATCTTTCCCAGGCCGTCACCCTCCTGCGGGAGGAATCCCCGGACCTGGTCCTGACGGACCTGCGGCTGGGCGGGGAAAGCGGCATGGACGTGCTGAAAGCCGCGGCTTCTCTGCCCCATCCCCCCCAGAGCATCATGATGACCGCCTACGGATCCGTGGACGCCGCCGTGGAAGCCATGAAACAGGGCGCGTACGACTTCGTCACAAAGCCCCTGAACCTGGATGCCGTGGAGCTGGTGCTCAAAAGGGCGCTCCATACCCGGAACCTGGAGACGGCCAACCAGGAGCTCACCACCCGCATCCAGGCGGACTCCGGCCTGCAAAAACTGCTCGGACGGTCCGCCGCCATGGAACACGTGTTCTCCATCATCCGCCAGGTGGCGCCCAGCAAGACGACGGTGCTGATTGAAGGGGAAAGCGGAACCGGGAAGGAACTGGTGGCCCAGGCCATCCATTCCCTTTCCGGCAGGCCGGAGAATAAATTCGTGGCCGTCAACTGCGCGGCCCTTTCCCCCCAGTTATTGGAAAGCGAGCTGTTCGGCCATGAAAAAGGCTCCTTCACCGGAGCCGGGCAGCGCCGCATCGGCCGCTTTGAACAGGCGGACGGCGGCACCATCTTCCTGGATGAAATCGGGGAAATAGATGCCGGAACGCAGGTCCGCCTGCTGAGGGTGCTGTCCGAACGGACCATTGAACGCGTAGGCTCCAACACGCCCATCCCGGTGAATGTGCGCATTATTGCCGCCACCAACAAATCACTGAAGAAACTCGTCCAGGAGGGCAAATTCCGGGAAGACCTCTATTTCCGCCTCAACGTGGTCCACATCCAGATGCCCCCCCTCCGGGACCGGCGGGAGGACGTGCCCCTGCTCGCCACCGCCTTCCTGAAAGAATTCGCCAGGGAAAACAACAAGGAATTCAAACCCCTTTCCCGGGACGCCCTTGACGCCGTACGGAACTACTCCTGGCCCGGAAACGTGCGGGAGCTGCGCACAGCCATGGAGCACGGCGTCGTCATGAGCAACTCCGCCAGCATAGAACTCTCCCATCTCCCACCCCGGCTGCACGCGCCGCAGCAGCCGGCCGCCCCGGGGAGCATGGCGCAGGAACAATTGGAGGACAATGCCCCCAGCACACAGAATGGGCTTGTCCCGGCAGGGGTTTTGAATTTATCCTTGCTGGAGCGGAATGCCATCCAACAAGCGCTGGCCCGGTCAAACGGCAACAGAACGGCGGCAGCCCACCTTCTGGGCATCAGCCGCCGCACCCTTCAACGCAAATTACAAGATATTCAACCTTCATGAATGCGCCCACCACGGCATCCCGCACACCGTTTATTATCATCCTCATCCTGCTGCTGGCGATTACGGGTGTGCAGTACTTTTTCAATTTTAACGGCCTGAACGCCAGCGCCGCCATGGACCAGGCCCAGATCGCCCGGAACGTGGCCAGGGGACAGGGGATGGCCACCAACTGGCTGAGACCCATCCAGATGGTCTCCGGGAGCACCCGCGCCGGCCTCAACCCCTTTCTTTCCGACGCCCAGATCCGTGAACAGGAAACCATTCTGGCGGGACAGGGGGAATCCCTCGTCAATCCGGAAAAATTCAACCCCTACGCCCTCCGGGACACACGCAACGCCCCTCTGAACATCCTGGTGGAAGCCGCCGTCTTCAAGGTGGCCGGCGTCCACAAGTTTGACCTGTGGAGCATGACGGGCAGCTCCATGATCTACCTGCCGGACCGCATCGTGGCGGGCATTTCCTGCATGTTCTTCATCCTGGCTGTCCTGAGCTGCTATTACATCCTCCACCAAATGTTTGACGTCACCATCGCCAGCTTCACCTGCCTGACGATGATTCTCAGCAACCTCTTCCTGCAATACGCCACCAGCGGCCTCCCGCAGATGATGATGCTCTTCTTCTTTGCCTGGGGCATCCATTTCCTGTCCACGGCCCTGCAAAACAGGGAGGAGAAGCGTAAATTCCTGATGCCGCTCATTTACAGCTCCATCTGTTTTTCATGCGTCTGCCTCACCGGCTGGATCGGCCTGTGGCCCATGGCCGGCTTTCTGATTTTCGTGGGCATCCGCTTCAAGCCTCACGGCCTGTACTGCATTCCGGGACTTGTGATCCTGTTCCTCCTCCTGGCCTACCCCGTTTACATCAACCGCTCCCTCAGCGGAGGCTTCTTCGGAACGGCCTATTACACCATCTTCACGGGGCTGACCGGCAATGAAGAAATCGCGATGAACTCCCTGGCCGCCGGGGACATTCCCATCGCCGCCCAGAAAGCCGTCACCTCCATCGTCAACAACATCCTGACGCAGGGCGACCTCCTTTATGAAAACCTCGGGAACCTTCCCCTGGCCATGGTGTTCCTGCTGGCCCTCCTGCACAAATTCAGAAGGCCGGAAGTCAACCAGGCCAAATGGGGCGTCTTCGCCATGTGGGTGCCCGCCGTCATCGGCATGGCCCTTTACACCTCCAACAAATCCGGTATTTCCCTGGGACAGATTCAAATCCTCTTCGCCCCCTTCTTCACGGCCTACGGCACGGCCTTCGTCCTCAACCTGATCGCACGGCACTCCAACAAGGAGGTAGTCCCCGTCCTGCGGGGCGGCGTCCTGCTGCTCGCCCTGCTCATCACTTCCCTCCCCCTTCTGCTCAGCCTTCCCCAGATGGTGCGGGTGGGCATCCTGACGGCCAGCCGCGGCATTCCTGCATGGCCCCCTTATTTCCCCCCGGGCCTCAACCGGGACCTTCGCGCCCAGACGTCGGAAAAGGATTTCATCCTCACGGACCAGCCGTCCGCCGTCGGCTGGTATGCAGACAGGAAAGCCATCGGCCTCCCCAAAATGGTGGAGCAATTCATGGTGCTGGAACGCATTCTGAAATTCCACGGCGGGAAGGTGGGCAGCATCCTGGTGACTCCCTCATCCACGCTCAATGCGGACCTCCGCACCATTGCCGCCTCCTACGGGGAATTCACCCCCCTCGTTCTGGAAGGCACCGTCCTGCTTCAGACGAAGGACAGGAATCCCGTATACCTCTTTGACCACAGCCGTGCGCTCTACCCCTTGTCGCAACGCTTTGGGACGCCGGACTCCCGCCAATTCATCCAGGGAGCGGACATGATTCTTTACAAAGACCTTCAGGAAACCGCTTCCACCCCTCAACCTTAATTCCCCATATGGCCAAACAACGGAAAAACGCTCCCGGATTTGAAGAATCCGTAGCCCGCCTGGAAGAAATCATACGCTTGACGGAAGCCCCCGTCACCGAACTGGAAGACATGATAGCCCTGGTGGAAGAAGGCAACAAGCTCATCCGCCACTGCCGCGGCATCCTTCATGATGCGGAACTGCGCATCCAAACCCTCAGCAACCCGGAGACCGTCCAGGATGGAACGGATCCCGATGAACCAGACAGCAATGAATTCTCCCTCACCTGAACTTCCGGAGCTACTGGCAAGCATCCGCAGCCATGCAGACCTGATGAAAATCCCTGAGTCGGAACTGCCCCGGCTCGCGGAAGAAATCCGGAACACCCTCATCCACTCCCTTTCCCTCACCGGCGGCCATCTGGGCCCCAACCTGGGCGTGGTGGAACTGAGCATTGCCCTTCACCGCGTCTTTGAAACACCGCGGGACAAAATCATCTTTGACGTTTCCCACCAGGCCTACGTCCATAAAATGCTCACGGGGCGCGCCCCGCTGATTCACACCATCCGCCAGCATGAAGGGCTCTCCGGCTTTGCCAAAATGTCGGAATCCCCCCATGACGCCTACGGTGCAGGCCACGCGGGCACGGCGCTTTCCGCCGCCCTGGGCATGTGCGCGGCCAGGGATCTGAAAGGGGAGGACTACCATGTAGTGGCCGTGGCCGGGGATGCGGCATTCACCTGCGGCACCACCCTGGAGGCGCTGAACAACATCAGCCAGACCACCAAGCGCTACATCACCATTCTGAACGACAATGAATGGGCCATTGATAAAAACGTGGGCGCGCTGGCAAAATACTTCAACTCCCTGCAAACCTCGGAAACCTTCTCCTGGCTGAGGGACAAGACGGCCTCCTTCATTGAAAAGCTGGGGGGCACGCAGGCCAGGGACTTCGCCTTCAAGCTGGAAGGCACCACCAAGAACCTCATCTTCCCCTCCCTGCTCTTCAATAAATTCGGCCTGCGCTACTTCGGCCCCCTGGACGGGCACGACATCCCCACCCTCATCCGCACCCTTTCCTACATCAAGGACCTCAACGAACCCGTTATCCTGCACGTGGTCACCCAGAAGGGAAAAGGCTACCAGCCCGCACTGGACAACCCCACCAAATTCCACGGCCTGGGCTCCTACTGCGTGCGGGACGGCGAAACGCAGGCAACCGCCACCCCCACCTTCTCCCACATCTTCGGTTCCACGCTGGTGGAAATGGCGCACGAAGACGAATCCGTCACGGCCATCACGGCCGCCATGGCCAGCGGCACCAAGCTGGACCTGTTCAAGGAAGCCTTCCCCAAGCGCTACTTTGACGTAGGCATTGCGGAAGAACACGGAGCCCTCTTTGCGTGTGGGCTGGCGGCGGAAGGCATGAAGCCCTACATCGCCATTTACTCCACCTTCATGCAGCGCTGCATTGACATGATCCAGCATGACGCCGCGCTCCAAAAGCTGCCCGTGCGCTTCTGCATGGACCGCGCCGGGCTCTCCCCGGACGACGGCCCCACGCATCACGGCCTGTTTGACATCGCCATGATCCGCAGCATCCCGAACATCGTCTTCATGCAACCCAAGGATGAAGCGGAATTCGTCCACATGCTCCGGACCATGAACCATTACCAGAACGGCCCCACCGTCATCCGCTATCCCCGGGGCTGCGGCGCCGGGGTCCCCCTCCCCTCCACGCCGGAAATCCTCCCCATCGGCAAGGCGGAAGTGCTCCAGACGGGGAAGGACGTGACCCTCGTTTCCCTGGGCACCATGATCGGCATCGCCCGGGAGACGGCAGTGCTGCTGGAAGCGCAGGGCCACACGGTCACCCTCATCAACGCCCGCTTCATCAAGCCTTTGGATGACGAATGCATCCGCCGGCATGCGGCCTCCAGCCGGGTGGTCTGCACCTTTGAAGACCATTCCATCAGCGGCGGCTTCAACTCCGCCGTGCTTGAATCCCTGGAAGCCGGAGGCGTCACCACGCCCGTGGAAGCCATCGCATGGCCGGACCAGTTCATCGAACACGGTTCGGAACCCATCCTCAGAAAAAAATATGGACTCACGGCGGAAGCCGCGCTACAAAAAATCATTCCCCACCTGAATTCCTGACCCATCCATGAAAGCATGCACCTTCCTACTGGCAGCCCTGACGCTTGCCCTTCTCCCCGCCTCCGCGCAGCAAACACCGCCGGAACCTCCGTCCCCGGCGTGGATTCAGGAATTCAACAGCCTGCCGGAAGCAACCAGAAAAAGCTACATTGACCAATTCCGCAAGGCGGAACAGCTCTTTGCGCAGAAGAGAACCATGGAATGCCTCTTCTCCCTGACGGAGCTGGAAAAGCTTTATGCAGGAAACCCGGGCTTATACAATCTCCGCGGCGCATGCTACATTGAAATCCGCAACATTGAAAAGGCCCTGGAAAACTTTGAAAAGGCCCAGAAGCTGGATCCCTCCAACCTCACCATTCAGTTCAACCTGGCGGAAGCGCACTACGTCAATCATGACTATGCCAGGGCGCTGAAAGCCTTCACGGAGCTTCTGCCTCCCTTCAAGGACAATCCCGGCATGACTCCCCTGCTGCAATTCAAGCGCTATATCTGCGCCCGCAAGCTGGACAACCGGCCCCTGGCCAAGGAACTGGAAAACCTGTACGGCCCGATGGACGACACGCCGTACTACTACTGCACCCAGGCCATCATCAAATTCATGGGAGGAGACAAGGACGCCGCCCAGGAACAGCTCCTTTCCGCCATCCGCATCCACGGAGGCACCAGCGCCATCCAGGCCTTTACGGACGCCATGACGGAAGCCGGCATCCTGCCCTCCCCCTACGGGCAGACCGTCCCAACGGAACAACCGGCTAAAACAGGGCTGGAAAAACGCCGCTGATGAATGCGGAAGCGACGGTCCTGAAGCTCTATCCCCTCGGAGAGAACGGCCTGATTGTCGTCTGGTGCACGGAGGAAGGCATCATCAGAACGGCGGCCAAAAGCGCCAGAAAGCCCAACAGCCCCTTTGCCGGGAGCCTGGACCTCTTCTACCAGTGCCGCATGCAGTGGACGCAGGCAAAAACGGGAGACCTGCACTCCCTGACTTCCGCGGACCTGCTCTCCCCCCGCCTGCCCCTCCGGAAAAGCTACCTCCGGCTCAGCGCGGCAGGCTACTTCGCTCGTCTGTTTCTCCAAATGCTGGAGCCGGACACGCCCATCCCGGAATTCTACGACCTCCTGCAACGGGCATACGCCTATCTGGAAAACAACGACCCCACCCTCCGCGCCGTCCTGCACTTTGAACAGGAACTCGCGCGGCTGCACGGCATCGCGCATCCCGGCATTCCGGCGCACGTCATTCTGAAATCCCACTTCGGCAAGCTTCCCCCGCAGCGGGAAAAACTGCTCGGCAGCCTGGAACAAAAAGAAAACTGAACAACATGCCGCATCCTTTTTCACCAGCCGCACGGACTTCCATCCTCCCATCCAACTCCTCCTTCCCTCCGGGGAAGGATACGGATTGTTCCGTGCGCGTGATTGACTTGTCCGCGGCCTTCGGGCAAAATCTCCGGCACGGTTTTACTGCATGAAGATCTTTGACAGATACATTGCCCGCCAGCTGCTGGGTGTTACGGCCCTGGGGGTGATGGCCCTGAGCGCCCTGCTGCTCCTGGGCAACCTGTTCAAGGAACTGCGCCCCCTTCTGGTGGAAAACAAGGCGCCCATCAGCATCGTTCTGGAATTCATCTTCCAGGTAATACCCTTCTCGCTGATGTTCTCCATTCCATGGGGATTCCTGACGGCCGTGCTGCTGGTATACGGACGCCTGGCCTCGGACAACGAACTCACCTCCATGCGCATGTCCGGCATGAGCCTGTGGCGTCTGAGCGCCCCCGCCATCGCCATCGGCATCGCCCTCTCCGGCCTCTGCTACTGGATCAACATAGACATCGCGCCCCGCGCCAAGCAATCCATTTCCGAACTGCTCATCAAGGCCGCCTCCATCAACCCGAAGGGGCTTCTCAATGAAGGACAGGCCATCACCAAATTCGATAATCTGGAAATCTACATTGACAAGCGCGTGGACGACGTCATCCACGGCATGCACATCTATCAGAAGGCGGACGACAAATCCCCCGCCGTGGCCATGCACTCGGAACGCGTGACCATGGACTTCTCTCCCGAGAAAAAAACCCTTTACCTGCACCTCATCAATCCGCTCATCACCACGCAGGAAAAGGACTCCATCTCCCAAAGCGTGACCATGGATGAAATGCCCCTGAGCATCAACCTGGACAAATCCCGCTCCCGGCGCATCAAGGCCAACCGCTTCACCAACCGGGAAATCAGGGAAGCCCTGAACACGCCCGGCTATCTGGATAAAAAACAGACCACGGAATTCGCCACGGAACTGCCCAGGCGCGCCTCCTTCTCCCTGGCCTGCATCGTCTTTGCCCTCATTGGCGTGCCCCTGGCCATCAACACCCGCAGAAAAGACACCTCCACGGGATTTGCCCTGGGCATCCTGATCGCCTCCCTCTACTTTGTGGCCCTGATCTTTGCGGACCTGTCCCGGAAAAGCGACACGATGCTCCCCTACATCCTGCTATGGCTTCCCAACGTCATCACGATCGCCGTGGCGCTGTACCTTCACAATCAGGCCAGGCACAAGGGATAAGCCCCCGGCGGAAGCGCCCGCCGTTGGCGCGGAATTAGCTTTCACAGCTCCGGCCCTTCGGGTAACATGGCGCGCATGCAGCACGTCCCCACCATCGCCATCGTAGGCAGGCCCAATGTCGGGAAATCCGCCATCTTCAACAGAATGGCCGGAAGGCGCATCGCCATCGTGCATGATGAACCCGGCGTCACTCGCGACCGGCTCTCCGCCCCCTGCAAGATTACGGACCGCGCCTGTAAAATCATGGATACGGGCGGCATCGGCGCGCGCCTGACCGACGGCTTTGCGGAACAGGTGGCGGCAGAGGCGGACATAGCCATGAAAACGGCGGACCTCATCCTCTTCGTGCTGGACTGCCGGGACCACCTCACCCCCATTGACCAGAGCATTGCGGACCACCTCCGCAAGTCGGACGTTCCCGTCATCCTCCTGCTCAACAAGGCGGACCATGAAAAGCAGGATCTGAACCTGGGAGAATTCGCCGGACTGGGCTTTGACGACCATATCTTTCTCTCCGCCGCCCACGGCAGGGGCTTTTCCGAACTCGCCTCCCGGCTGGACGATTTCCTCAAACAGGAGGGCGCCCCGCTGAAAGAAGAACTGGAGGAAGAACCGGAAGAAGGGGAGGACGCCGCCCCCCCCATCAAGGTGGCCGTCGTTGGACGCCCCAACGCGGGCAAATCCTCCCTGGTCAACGCCATCCTCCGGGACAAGCGCACCATCGTTTCCGACGTGGCGGGCACCACCCGCGACGCCATTGACGTCCCCTACCTGCACGACGGCCAGCCCTACGTGCTGATCGACACCGCCGGCATGCGCCCGCGCTCCCGGCGGGACACCTCCGTGGAAGTCTTCTCCGCCATGCGCAGTGAAAAAGCCATCCGCCGGGCGGACATCTGCCTGCTGGTCATTGACATTGCGGCAGGCATCACGCAGCAGGACCGCCGTATCGCCGGCATCATTGCGGAGGAAGGGAAACCCTGCATCATCATCGTGAACAAATTCGACCTCTTCCACCCGAATGCCCCGCGCAAGGACCGCATGGCGGAAGTGGAGGAACAGGTGCGCAGGGAACTCTTCTTCATCAACTATGCGCCCTTCATCGCCACCTCCGCAAAAAAAGCGGAGGGCGTGGAAATCATCTTCAAGGTCATCACGCGCATCCGCCGGGAATCCCGTAACCTGCCCACCACCGGACAGCTCAACCGCCTCATCCAGCTTGCCCAGCAGATGAACCCTCCTGGCACCGCCAGCGGCTCCACCAGAAGACTGAAAATCTACTACGTCACCACGGCGGTGGACCCCAAGTACAACACCATTCCCGTCCCGCGCTACGTCCTCTTCGTCAATGACAAGAACCTGCTCACGGACAGCTACTCCCAGTACCTGCGCAACAAAATCAGGGAAGCCTACCCCGCTCCCGGCATCCCGGTCATCTTCTCCGCCCGCTCGCGCGTGCGCAATGACTGACAATCCCGCCTTCTCCGCATGCTCTCCGTCAGGAACCTCAGCGCCTCCTTCCACACCAGGGCCGGCATCGTCCGGGCGGTGAGAAACGTGTCCTTTGACGTGGCGCCGGGGGAAACGCTCGGCATCGTGGGGGAATCCGGATCCGGAAAATCCGTCACCTGCTACTCCATGATGGGGCTCATCCCAATGCCTCCGGGCCGCATTGAAAGCGGTTCCGCCATGCTGGACGGCATGGACCTGCTTCATTGTCCGGAAAAGGAACTCCGTTCCATCCGCGGCAAGCGCATCTCCATGATCTTCCAGGATCCCATGACCTCCCTCAACCCGTACCTGACCATCGGGGAGCAGGTGGCGGAACCCCTCGTCATTCATGAGGGAGCCGGCAAAAAAGAGGCGCGCGACCGCGCGCTGGAACAGCTTGCCCTGGTAGGCATACCGGACGCTGAACAGCGTATGGACGCCTATCCCCATCAATTCTCCGGAGGCATGCGCCAGCGCGTCATGATCGCCATGGCCCTCATCACCAGGCCGGAAATCCTCATTGCGGACGAGCCCACTACTGCCCTTGACGTCACCGTGCAGAAGCAGGTGCTTGACCTCATCAGAAAACTTCAGCAGGACATGGGCACCTCCGTCATCCTCATCACGCATGACCTCGGCGTGGTGCGCCAATATGCGGACCGCATCAACGTCATGTACGCAGGCCGCATTGTTGAAAGCGCCCTGGCGCGGGAGCTTTTGGAACATCCCCGGCACGCCTACACCAGGGCCCTGATGAAATCCATTCCCGGACTACATGCGAAAGGCTCCCCCCTCTACACCATTCCCGGACTGCCTCCCAACATGATGCAGGAACCTTGCGGATGCAGCTTCCGCCCCAGAAACACCCTCGGGAACCCGGAACTCTGCCTGACGGACCGGGAACCGGAGCTGGTGGAAATATCTCCGGGGCACTCAGTCCAAAACTGCCCGGGATGCCTGGCCGGGAATCAGTAAAACCTTGGGAGAAGAATAGGGCCTATGGGGCTCACAGGAAACTTTAGGGATTATAGGGAATTCCCATCATCACCCCTATCACCCCTATCACCCCTATCACCCCTATCACCCCTATCACCCCTATCACCCCTATCCCTTCTCATCCGGCTCATTCTTTCCCTCATCCCCCCTTCTCTAAGAAACTTCCCCTCCAAAAACCTGAGCTGCCGCATTAATAAATACTTGGCCTGAAAAATCAGGCAAATGGCCATATTGGCCACCACCTCCGGCGGCCTTGTCCGGGCCAGTTCCAAAAAATAATCCCGGGCCAGACATTTATCCTCACCCTTCTTTCTGACAAAAAGGGACTCTCGTGAATCCTTTTCCCACACGGGAAAGCCTCTCACTCTCAAAAAGTCTTCATAATCAGCCAGTAATTCATCCAGACTGGCTCTGGCTACATTCATCAGCTTGATTTCCGTTTCCATGGAGACCCAGCCCCGCCTCCTTTCCCTCCGCAATATTCTGCTTTCCGGAACGGGCAGCCTGAACCATCTGATCAACCGTCCTGTCGCGAGAAGACAAGTACGCCTTACAAAAATAATAGGTCAGATCATAAATCTGCTCCGCCTTTCTGTAGGAAAGCAGAGACCGGTAATCGCCGGAAGGGCGCAACAGGGAAGCCATGCGTCCCAGCCTAAAACCCGCAACAAAAACAATCAATATTTTTATAAAAATTACCAACATGAACCCCGTCCACCAGCACATGGTTCGCCTGAATGGCCACGGGCATCATCAGCCTGCCGGAAACGTCCGCCTCCATCTTCCCCCAATGGATGAGGGGAAGGTACTGCCCCCGGAACACCCTGTAGGCGCTGGCCACCTGCGTAAACGGAATCCACGGCAGGCAGCTGAACACGGCAATATCCGTCCGATGGCAGGGATTCGCCCGGGCCGGAGCCTGCTTGGCCGCCTGAATGAGCGGAACGGCATGCTCCAGAAAATCAGCCAGCTCCGCCCGGTACTCTACTAAAATCTGGGTGAATTCCCCATCCTTAGCCAGCACCGGAACCAGGGCGTCCACGGATTCATACTCCCACACCTCCCCTTCCTCCACCCTCTGGCGCAGTTGGGGAATCTTATTCACTGCCTTCAACAGCACAAACAGGCACAGGGCGAAAAAGGAAATCCCCTCCTGTTTCGCATAACGGTACAAGGCATCCACCCGCACGGGAGACGTGATGGAAAACATGGGACATTCAAACGTCTGGAAATACTCGTAATGGGACCTTCGCGGCCAGGAAGCGATTTCTATTTTCTTTTTCATGCGCTTATTTTCTATTCCAGGAAGGCTCTCCATAGATGTTTTTGCGCTTTTGCTCCGGCAGCAAAAGACTGAACAGGACGGGAGCAGTCAAGACAGCTATGCCCGTAAATATTCCCCCTACAAGATCCCAGCAAAAGGACATTGCCAGAAACTTTCCCTTAAAAGAACAAATCAGGACTGCTATCCATACCGGCCAGACGATCGCCAACCAGCCCCCATCCAGCCCGGCATCATGAAAACGTCTGACGCCCAGCGCAATGAAGCAAAACAAGAAGAAAAACAACAGCAACAACCCCGACAGAAGAGCAAAAAGCATCCCAAAAGGAAGAGGTTCAAAAACATCGCAGGCTCCACAAAAACAAACTATCCAGACGAGAGGAGCAGACGCCAGAAGTGCGCCGTAGGCAACAGCCGCCTCCCGGCGCGAGGAACGGGACTGCATCACCAGCAGGGAAAAAAACCACTTAAAACGACTTCTTCTGCCGCATTTCCATATTTTGCCCACTTTCATCCATTCCCCGGTTCCGGAATACCGCTCCTTGAGCAACTTCCATTCCGGCGGAGCTCCCGGAATGTCTCCTATCCATATCCAGTCTTCCGAACGCTCCTCCCTGACCATCAGTCCCAGCGGTAATCCGGCATAGCGGACTTCCCTGACCAGGAAATCAAAATCGGACGGCCCATGCAATTCCCCATCCGGCGTATGGTAATAATAACGTTTCACAATCACTTCTTTCCTTCCGTTCTTTCCCCGGTTCGCCCGGAAATGCCGGACCGGCTGTTGGCGGGAACACATCCCAGCGCAAGCGGCGCCAGGGAACAAAACAGAAACATGCAGAAAAACATGGCGCCGCAAATTAAAAGGGAGGCATTCCCTCCCGCCGCAGCCCGCGCCCATCCGTACACATGATAAAAGCCCGTCTCCGCACATCCCAAGGAAGCCGCGTAAACGGGAACCGCCCAGAGGAGGCCCAGATCAAGATCACGGAGCCTGCGAAAAACAAGTCCCAGGCATGGAACAAGCATGGCCGCACTCAAACACGCCAGGTTTATTCCATGCTCAGCCGTTACCATAAAACGCGGATGAATGCTCCCATTCACCGCGGCCCAATATCCTGAAAAAACCAGCGTCCCCATGCACGCGCCATAAAACAGCCACGCATATAAATATGAGGCGCTGGAAATGCGGCCGGACCAAGAAAACAACCATCTCCATCTTGCCGCCATCCATTCAGGCAAGCTGCACTTCCTTTCAGAAAAAGGACCGGGACTGGAAGAAAACAGATTCACGGGAAAGCCCTTTCAGTCAAACACGCATTACGGGGTTTGTCGATATTATCCTCCCTTTCCGGCGAAGGGAAAAATCCCCGGTTCTTCTCTGTCCGGGAAACGGAACGGTCATACCTCCGGAGGATGACCGTATTGATTTTCCTTCTTCGTACCGGGAAACAGGCCCAGCAGCGTAACAACCCAGGTTCCTGACAACACGAAAACTGCCACCGCCATTCCTCCTGCCGCCATTGCTCCAGCACCTCCCGCATGTTCCACGAACATGCCCCAAGTATCAGACCGGAACAAATGCCCCAAGAACCATTCCACCGACAAACTGCCAGCCAGGAAGACAAAAGGAAGAGCAAACGACCACCAGCCCGCCAGGGACAAGTCATGGAGCCTTCTCCAGCACAAGGCAAAAGATTGAAGGACGATCAGCAACACCAGCAACAGCCCCAAGAACCGGGAGATGAAAGACAAGCAGGAAAATACGTCTACTCCCGGCATCAGGAGAGGAAGAGCAAGCCCCAGCAGAATCTGGGCAACCGCCAGCCCCAGGCAATCCGCCAGCGTCATGGACAGGAAAACGGACAGGCATTCCCGCCGGGAAGCGCGTCCGGAAAAGACGAATGCCATTCTCCATGATCTCCGATAATAATACCGGAGACGCTTCCAAAACGACAGACCGGCTACCTCTTCCGGCGGAACAGACATCACGTTCGGATAAAATCCGGTTCCCGTTTCCCTTTTCACTGCCTCCGCCAGGGCAACCCATTCTTCACCATCCACTGGACGAATCATCAAATGATCAGGCAGACCGCCCCATTTTACCTCACAGGCCAGAAAATCCAGTTCAGCAGGACCATGCAATTCTCCATTCCGGTCATGGTAAAAATATTTCATTCTAAAGTATACAGCTGATCCTATTTGCTTAATTTTCAGCAATCAATACTTTTTCCGACAAATATAATCCAGAAGGCCCCCTACCCCTCCCGGACGGAAAGCAAGTCCGTCACAGACGCGCGCTTCATGCGCCACGCAGGCAGAAGGCACGCCAGGGAGGAAAGGGCCAGCACCAGAAGCACCGCATACCCCAGATGGGTCCAGGGCATCGTGACGGGAGGAGTGACGATGCCGAAGTGATAGCCGTATTCCAGAATCTGGATGGAGCACCAGGCTCCCAGCACGCCCAGGGCCAGGCTCATGACGACGGCGCACAGGGAGACCATCAGCGTCTCCGCCCAGAGCATCCGCATCACCATGGCGGCCGGCACTCCTACCGCCCGCATCAGGCCGAATTCCCGGCGGCGGGACTGCACGGAGGCCAGAACAGTATTGAGCACGGCCAGCACGGCAATCACCATCATGATGATGGGAAGCTTGCTCATCGTAAAGATCACGTCGTCACCGCGGCTGGTGACGCTCCCCCCCAGGCTTTCCCGGGTCAGGGCCTTCACCAGCGGCTTCACGCCTTCCCCTTCGTTCTCCTGCTGCCGCACCTTCATCAGGGCGTATTCCCCCAGGTCGTTCTGGAGCTCCAGGTTGCTTACCCCGGGGGCGGTGTCCCCCCAGATGAACTGGAACCCCTGATGGCCGTATTCCTCCTTGAGCCAGCGTTCATCGGCAATCGCCAGGGCCGCCACAAAGCCGCCGCGACGCACGCGCATGCCGCTGGTCTTGGTCAGCCAGTGCCAGCCGGGGAAGGAGACGACTCCCGCCACCTTCCAGGGTTCCCCCTGCATGCCGGGGCCTCTGCCTCGTCCGTGAGCTCCGGCAGACGGAGCATTCCCGGAACGGCGCCCCTGATGGGACGGATTCACCAGCATCAGGTCATCCCCGGCCTTCAGCCCCACCGTCCGGGCAAAGGTGTCCGGAATCAGCAGGGAACGGGTGGATTCCAGCATGGCATAGGCTTCCTGCGGGTTGCCGGAAACGAACACGGGCCTGAACAGGGGATGGCTTCCCTGAGCCATCTCCGCCACGGGAATGCCGGCCAGCACGATGGAGCGGTTGCGCATTCCGGAAAAACCTGGGGTCTTCATCTGCGCCGGGGCAATGTCCGGTTCATCCACGTAAATGGGATACATCCGCGAATTCCTCAGGCTGGACCGCGCCATCAGCTCCGGAACGTCCGCAGGCTTGAACTCCGTATGCAGGAAGGAAACCAGCGTTCCGGGCGTGGACGTATCCGGAGAGAAAGGAACCAGCATGGAATATCCCCACGTCTGCACCCCTACAAAGAGGGACAGGCCCACGGACATGGATACGGCGGTTCCCACGGAACGGCTGAGGTTGCGGCTGAGCTGCACTTTCAGGAAAGAATGCGGCACGCGCAGCAGCAGCCCCGTGATCCATGATCCGGCCCACTCCGTCACGCGCACGAAGGCGGGAGCCAGGAACAGCGCACCGGCCACCAGGCCGGGATACCCCAGCCAGAAAAAGATCCACTTGCGCGTCTCCACCTCCAGGCCCGGCAGAAGCAGGGCCGCAGGCTGGAGGCACACGCACGCCAGCCCGGCGATCACGGACCACACGGGAACGCGGCTCACTTTCCCGATGAATCCGGAAGAGGGCACGGCCGCTTCCAGCGGAGACTGGCGGGAAGCGCGCCATGCGGGAATGATGGAGGCCAGCAGCGCGCCGCCCACGGCACACGCCGCGGCAGCCAGCACCGTCGTCCAGGTCAGGGAGGGCATGGAAGAAGACCCTTCCTCCAAAAGATACACTAGGCAGAATCCCGCGGCCAGGCCGCCCAGCAGGGCAGGAATGCACAGGAACAGGCCTTCCCCCACAATCAGCAGGGCAATCTGCATGCGGCTCATGCCCAGCGCACGCATCAGGGCCAGCCTGCGGGTGTGTTCGCTGACGCCGATGCTCAGAGTCGTGAAGATGATGAAGACGCAGGAAAAGAGAACCAGCCACACGGCCATTTCCGCACTGTCCTTCTGGGAGCGCACGGAACGGTCGCTGGAAAGCCGCTGGATAACGGAATCCGTATCCGCCACCACGGCGGAGGAGCGTTTCAGCTCCCCCCGGAAGCTGTCCGCAAATTCCTTCTTGTCCACCCCTTCCTTGAGCTGAACGTAAATCAGATTGGGAGAAAAGGCCTGGCCGGTAATCCTTTCACACACCTTCACGGGCACAAACAGGGAGGAAAAAGCGGGTCCGGCCATGCCGCCCGGCCCCATGATGACGCCGGGAGTGGCCTTGGCCTGCTTGACGATGCCCACTACTTTCACATCATACACATGCGTACCCACGCGCACGTTCATGACGGTTCCCACACCAGCGCGGAAGTATTTGGCGCTTCCGCTGCCCAGCACGCCCACCATGTCCGTGGAGGAAGCCATGTCAGGCCAGACGCCCTCCTGCAGATCATACGGGCATTCCACGGCATGGTTCCCCACCAGGATGGGGCTCTGGGGGGGAATCCCCATGCGGTCGCGCGTCTGCTCGTCAAAACTGCCGCGTTCATTCCCGCAGCCAATCTGCAGGCGGGGCACCTGCCACGCGGCGTTTACGGATTCAACCAGGGGAGAGGCGGCCAGGCGGGAGGCCAGCTCCGGATCAGAGAACCGCGGGTACTGCCCGGGAGGGAGCGGACCGCGAGGAGCCTCCGGCACCAGGCAAAGGTCATAGCTTCCCATGTAGGCCTCGGCGTCGTTATCGAACTCCCTGACCAGCGTATCATAGCTACCCATCATCCAGACGATGAGGCTGACGGAGACGAGGATGGCGAACACGCTGACCGCCACACGGCCGGGGTTGGCGCGCAGGTCCCGCCAAATCAGTTTGAACAGCAGCGTCATAAGGCGTCATTCAGCGTGCGTTCATAGAAGGAGGACAATTCCACAGGCCCGGCAAATTCCGCCGTGAGCCTGTCGTCCACGATGCGGCCGTCCTTGAGCACAATCACGCGGTCCGCCCACATGGCTACGTCCGGCGCATGCGTCACCAGCACGAAGGCGCAGCCCTGCGTACGGTGCAAATCCCGGAACAGGCCCCCCATGAGCCGGGTGTTTTCAGAATCCAGATTGCCCGTGGGTTCATCCGCCAGCACCAGCGCCGGTCCGGAAACCAGCGCACGGGCAATCGCCACCCGCTGCTGTTCCCCGCCGCTGAGCGTATCCGGCATGGCGTGCCGGCGGTGGGACAGCCCCACTTTTTCAATCATGGCGTCCAGAGTGGAAGAGGCCACTTTTTTGCCCCCCGCCAGGGAGGGCAGCAGGATGTTTTCCTCCACGTTCAGGGTTCCCACCAGGTTGAACATCTGGAAGATGAACCCCACGCGGTCGCGCCGGTACACTGTCAGGGCGGCATCAGACATGGAGCCGAGGTCCAGCCCATCCACCGTCACCGTGCCGGAATCCGGAGGCAGCAGCCCCCCCAGCACGTTCAGCAGGGTGCTTTTTCCGGAGCCGCTCGCGCCCATGACGGCGACGAACTCTCCCTGGTTCACGGTAAGGCTGATGTCTTTCAGCACGGCTATGTCCTCGGAACCGGACTTGAAGCTGCGCTTGAGGCGGGTGACGGAAATGACGGGGGAACTCATGGCTGGAAGGAATGGTTAGAAGGTAGTCTTCACGCCTACTTCAAACGTGCGGGGCTCTCCCACCGTGCACTGCACGGCGTGGCGGGTGGACTGCACGTATTTCTTGTCGAAAATGTTGTATACGGCCAGCCTCAGGGTGGCATCCTTCAGCCATTTGGTTTCCGGCAGGGGGATTTCCACCGTGAAGTCAAACACGCTGTAGGAAGGTATGGTATAATTATCCGCAATTTTTGCACCGCGGAACGTGGCGTAGTAGGAATCCTTGCAACGGTAGCCCAGGCCCAGCACCGTGCCGTTCAGCAGGCCGCCGTCAATGCGGTATTTCTGCCAGAGGGCCAGCGCATTCGGAGCGATGGTGGGATACACTTCCCCGGAGGTCCGGTTCTTGGTGCGGGTGTAGGTGTAGGAAAGGTAGGAACTCCAGTTCTTGGTGATTTCCCCGTTCAGGGAAAGTTCCACGCCTTCCGCCCTCTTGGAGCCGTCCGAATAGTACCGGTTGGTATATCCGTCTATGGCTACGGGAGTGTTATTCTGGATGATGTCAAACCAGGAAGCGGAGAACCACACCTTGTCCACCGGGCTGACCCGGAAGCCGAATTCCATCTGGTCCGTACGCCAGGAATCGGTCAGTTCCTTCCCGTTTTCATCCAGATACCCGAAATTGGGGGCGGAAGTACGGGCCGCATTGGCGAACAGAGCTACGCGCTCACCGAACATGCGGGTAATTCCGAAACGAGGGCTCCACGCAAACGCGTAATTGTTGTCCAGGCTGAAATGCGCGTCCCCGCGCACGCCGGCCAGGAAACGCCACTGTCCGTAGCTAAGGACATCCTGCAGCAGGACGCCCGCCCGCTGAACCACGGTATCCGTCGCATTGGCTCCGGAATAGTCGCGCCCGGCGGGGAAAAAGGGCGGAGGATTGTACAGGGAGAAATAGCCGTTCGTGTTCGCGGTAGCGTTCGTCACCAGGCTGGAACCGTCGCCATAGGTGCTGCTCCCCGTGTAGGAAACGCCCATCAGGGCTTCATGCTCCACCTGTCCGGTCTTGAACTCCGCCAGCGCGTTGGAATAGAAATTCCAGTTGATGTTCCACTCGTCGCTCCACGCGGCTTCGTATTTGGCCTTTCCGGAAGCGATCATCTGGTTGTAATAATCCTCCGTGCTCATTCCGCGTCCGGCGGAAGAAGAAATGCCCCAGACATTGTAATCCACATCGCTGTACCCCATGCCGCCGCCGATGCGGATTGTCCAGACCTTCTCCAGCTTGCGCTCGAAATCCAGCATCGCCAGCAGGGATTTGGAATTGAGCCTTCCGCTCGGAGAACCGTACCAGGCGTCATACGGCCCCACAAAGTGGCCGCCCAGCACGGGGATGCCCATCGTTGTCGGCGAATTCTGGTACTGGAAACTGGTCGTCAGCACCGTCTTGGTACGGGAATCATGCTGCCAGCGGAAAATGGGGGAAACCGTGTACTTCTGGCCACCGTTGGCTCCGTTGCTCAGCCAGAACGGGCGTTCATACTCGGCGGCTACCACCGTGCGCAGGGCAAAACCGTCCGTTTCATCACCCCTGTACCGGGTGTCGTCAATAGTTACGCGGTACTTCTGCCCGTGATGGGAAAGACGGGCGTAAGCCGTCAACTCCGTCCGTTCCTCAAAATCAGGCGCCTTCAGGATCAGGTTAATGGAACCGCCGGCGCCGTATGCCCCGAGCGTACTGGTCTGGCCGCCGGAAATGGACCCGATGGGGCCTTTGACAATTTCAATATTTTCTATCAGGGACGTATCCATGCCGTATCCCATGCCGCGGGGAAGAGGCATGTTGCCTATCTGCACATCGGTGCCGGCAAAACCGCGGATGGTGTACTGGTCCGCCGTGCGGGACAGCAGCATGTCCCCCCCCGTATTGACGGAGGAATCCATGCGCAGGGCCTCCACCAGGGAATCGGAACCCTTGGAATCCATCAGATCCCGCGTAATAACGTTTACCGTTTGCGGAACTTCTTCCGTCTTCATGTTCGTGAGGGTGGCGGAACTGACCGTCTCCGCCCGCAGGGACTTGGAACGGATGGTCATCACGCGTTCCGGCATTTCCTGCACGCCCTCCTCTGCGGCGGCGGGTTTAGTCTCGGCATAGGCGGACTGCCCGAGGACAAGCAGGCTCCCAATGGCGGCGGCACGGTGCAAACCGCGCCCCTGGCGGCGGCGGCGAGGGGTATTCATGTTGGATAAACGCATGGGGCAAGTATAAAACGGAACATCGGGCCGTCCATCCCGGATTGTTAACAATTTGATAACAGGCTGTTCCTTTCCCTTCCTGCAAAGGCACATCCGGCAGCAGAACGCCCCCGGCGCCTCTCACAGGCCAAGAGCCTGCGCCCGGCTCTCCGCCGCGGCCTTCAGCCATTCCCGCAGCGCCTCCTTGTCTCCGGAGGCCAGCCGGTTCCGCACCTCCCCCAACTGGGACAGGGCTTCGTCCAGCCGGTCCAGGACGGCGGGGGCATTCTCCGTCAGGATTTCCGCCCACATGGACGGTTCCCCCATGGAAACGCGGGTGGTATCGCGAAAACCGCCGGCGGACACCAGCCCCAGCAGCTTCACATCCCCCCCGTCCAGGGCGGTGTGGACGCACAGGGCGGACAAGGCATGCGGTATATGGGAAATGCGGGCTACGGAAGAATCATGGTCCGCCGCTTTCATGCGGATGCAGTGGCAGCCCACGCGCTCCCAGAACCGCTGGAGCAGCAGCAGCATGTCTTCATGCACGTGCTCGTCATTGGTCAGAATGCACGTGGCGTCCCGGAAAAGTTCCCCGGAGGCATGCTCCATGCCCTGCTTTTCAGAACCGGCCATGGGATGGGAGCCGATAAACGCCACGCCGGTTTCCGTCAGAGCGGAGCCCACGGACTGGTGGACGCAGCCCTTCACGGAACCCACGTCCGTCACCAGCACGCCCGGTTTCAGCAGGGGGAGCATTCCGGAAACGAGGCGGGACATCACGCCCACCGGGGTAGCCAGCACGACCAGGTCCGCGCCTTCCACCACCTCTTCCAACCGGGTGGAGGCGGCATGGGCGGCTCCGGAAGAGCGGGCATATTCCAGCGGCTCCTCCCTCCTGCCCCACAGGCGCACGTGGACATGCGGCAGCTGCTTCCTGACGGCAAGCGCCAGGGAACCGCCCAGAAGGCCGGGGCCGAGAATGGCTACGGAGGAAAAGGAAAGCTGTTTTCTGGAAGCTTCGCTCATGGTTTCACAGGGGGTAGAATACACCAGCGCCCCGGAACATACAGCATGTTCAGGGGCGCGGGCATCATCTTTTCGCGGCGGCCGCATCAGGGCACGCGGAACTTCTTGATCTCGTTCGGGAAGTTGGTGTCCCGCAGCACGGTACCGGAAGGGTAGGGCTTGTTGGTGCCCCGGTTCAGAATCTTGATCTTCTTGGTGCGGTCATACGGGCTGACCACCACCGTGGGGTCCGCCGTGGGCCACGCCACGGGAATGGAGGAGGCAGTGGAGGGCTCCACGGGCCTGGGAGCGGCAATGCCGGAATTGGCAGAGTCACTCACGGGATTGGGAACGACAGGCTTGGGCGCAACGGGCGGCGGAGGCGTGATATTGTTGGTGCCCCCCACCATGTTGCCGATGGTGCCGGAATTGGTCTGGGCCGGATCCGGATTGAAGCCGGAATTCTGACCCGCTACCGGATCCAGAGAATTTTCACGCTGAATCTCATTCAACAGGCTGCTGCCCTGGGCGCCCATGGCGCCGGAGCCGGACGGATAGACATTTTCCGTAGGATAAATGCCGATGGGGCGTTCATTCACGCGTTCCGTTTCACAGGAAGGCAGAAGGATTGCGCCTGCGGCCAGCAGCACGCCTATCGTCTGGGAAGTATTCATATGATCTCTCTTCGGGTGATAGCTTTCTGCCAGCATCCTACGGCCCCCTACCTTCATGTCAACCATAAAGCCTGTTTGCCGAACCGCTTCATGACAAGGATTCTCCGGCTTCCGGCCCCTCATCCGTGCAAAGCCGTACGGGGCTGCGGCGCTCCACGGGGGTTTTCAGGCCCGGTGGCGCGTCCTCCGCTTCACTGCGGGAATACACGCTTTCACCTCCGTCCGGCCATGGCCGTTCCACCGTCCCCGCATCCTTTTCCTTTCCAAAAATCGGGAAAAAGCCTCCTGCACGCCTTCCCCGGAGCGCTCCGGTACGGAAACAGATTATCCTTCCCTACCCCCTGTGATCTGCTACAATCCGCCCCACATGGATGACGTACAGACATCTAAGAAAAAAATGCCCTCAAAAAAGGAATGGAGGGGCTTTTATTCCCTGATTCTCATTCAAGCCCAGAACGCCTTCAATGAAAAAGCCGCCCAGTTCCTGCTGATTCCCCTGGGCGTCTGGCTGGCCGCCAACAGCGCCGTGTACGGGCCGGACTCCTGGGTCAACTCCCTCCAGTACATCCTTGCCTGCATCTTCGTACTGCCCTACATCCTGTTCTCCCCCTTCGTCGGCTGGCTGGCGGACTGCTTCTGCAAGGCCCGCATCATCCAGTTCATGTCTTTCCTCCAGATCCTGGTGCTGGGGGCCATGTTCCTGTGCTACAAGTATGAGAACATTGAAATGGCCGTCTTCTGGTTCTGCGTCTTCTCCGTCCAGGCGACCATCCTGAGCCCGGCGAAAAAGGGGGTGGTGAAGGACATGGTGGGCTCCCGCCAGCTTGGCTACGCCTCCGGGCTGATGGAAATGAGCCTCATCCTGTCCATGCTGGCGGCGCAGATCGGCATCTTCGTCTGGTTCGACATCCTGCAAGTTTCCTCCAACGACGGCTGGGAAGCCGCCGCCTTCCCCACGCTCATCCTCACCTGCATCGCCGTTCCCGTAGCCATTGCGGCCCTGTCCCTTCCCCGGTACCCGGCCAACCAGACCCGGAAATTCGAGTGGAAGCTCTTTTACGAGCACTTCGTGCAGCTCAAGTACCTGTGGAGTCAGCGGGACCTGAGGCTCAGCGAAATCGGCGTCTCCTACTTCTGGTTCCTGGCCGGGGCCCTGATGCTCATCTCCCTCCAGATCGCCCAGGAGCACCCCATTGACGGCACCGGATTCAGCATGTCCGCGGCCATTCTCATGGCGTGGCTCAGCGGCGGCACGGTGGTGGGCGGCGTCATAGCCTCCATCATTTGCCGTAAAAAAATTGAACTGGGCCTCATCCCCCTGGGCGCGATCGGCTTCACCATCGGCTGCATCTTCCTGTCCTTCTTCGCTCCTGGCTCGCTGCCCAGCAACATCGGCTTCGGTATCACGGGAGCCTTCGCCGCCGCGTACCTGGTGCCGCTGAACGCTCACCTCCAGGACAACTGCGATCCCTCCAACCGCAGCACGGTCATCGCCGCGGGCAACCTGATGGACTGCCTGATGGGCCTGGTGGCCGTCGGCTTCCAGCTCATGCTCAGGAACATCTTCTCCATCCAGAACCAATTCTGGGTGCTGGCCGCCCTGGGCGTGGTCATCACGATTGTGGCGTTCCGTCTCATTCCCCGCGAATTCATCCGCATGATGGGCCTCTGGATCATGAGGATCGTCTACCGCTCCCGCATCATCCACCAGGACCGCATTCCGGAGGACGGCGGAGCCATCATCGTCTCCAACCACGTCACGTACGGGGACGCGCTGTTCCTTTCCCTCATCTGTCCGCGCCCCATCCGCTTCATCGTGGCGGAGGAATTCGTAGCCATCCGCTGGCTCGGCTGGATTCTGGAACTCTTCAACTGCCTCCCCATTTCCTCCCGGAATCCCCGGGAATCCCTGTCCAAGGCCATTCAGGCCCTCAAGGCCGGAGAAGTGATCTGCATCTTCCCGGAAGGCCAGCTCACCCGCACGGGCACCCTGTGCGCCGCGCGCAGGGGGCTGGAAATGCTGGCGAAAAAATCGCGCTGCCCCATCGTTCCCATCTACATGGACGAGCTGTGGGGGAGCATCTTCTCCTACTCCGGCAACCGCTTCTTCTCCAAGGCCCCCCTCCATGTCCCCTACCGCTTCACGGCCGCCATAGGAGAACCCATTGCGCCTGATGCCGTCAACCCCCGCATCGTCATCAACACCTTGAGGGAGCTCTCCTCCACCTGCCTGGAAATTGCCGCCAGCATCGGCAGGGACACCATCCTGAACCACCTGGAGCGCATCGCCCACAAGCCGCTCGTTTTAGCAAAAAACGCGCGGCTCACCGGGTATGAAATAGCCGAATGCCTGATGAACGACACCGTGGAGGCGGACCACCCGGAACTCAGGAAGTGGCTGGCCACCCTGCTGGACAGCTCCCGCTCCCAGAGCCGCCTGTGCGACTTCTGGATGAACGCCCAGCAATTGGAGCGCGTGAACTCCCTCCAGCCCCGGGAACTGCTGCTCACCAGCGTGGGGCATGACGAAGTGCATGAAACGGTGGCCTCCGTCCTGTGGCCCATCCTCACCAGCACCCCCGTGTACCTCATCAGCGACGGAGACCACAGCATGCCGGAGGGCATCAAGCAGGTGACGGGCTCCGACTTCCTGCGCCGAAGGCTGTACAGCCTGGTTCCGGAAACGCGCACGCCGTTTTACGATTTCAGCGGCTCCGGAGACCTGGTGCTTCCCAACATCGGGTGGCGCCCCTGCTTCGCCACGGACCGCGGCATCATTCTGGCCATGTCCATGAAAAGGAGCGTCTTCAAGCTGGATGACGGCACCGTGCAACTCGGCATGCGGGCCAGAACGCGAGGACGCCTTCTCCCGGGCTTTTACCTGAATCCCCCCCTCTCCAACGTTATCGCCGGGGCTACGCTCCCCACCCCCTATTCCCTGCCGCCCAACCTGTATCTGGACGAGTCAGGCTTCCTGGCGGAACTCCAGTCTTCCAACCATGAACAGTAACTCATCATCCCGCCTCCCCATTCCGCAGTATGTAATGACGCTGGCGCATGCGGCCGCCCTGCGCTCGGAAGACCCCTACCGCAAGGTGGGAGCTGCCGCCCTGGATGCGGACAACCGCGTGATCGGCACCGCCTACAACGGCCTGTACCCCGGCTTCAAGGCACAGGACACCTTCTGGGCCAGCCGGGACGAACGCCAGAAATACATGCTGCATGCGGAAATCAACCTGTGCAGCCTGTTCCGCAGGGGGGAGGCGAAGGTGGTGGCATGCACCACGATGCCCTGCACCTCATGCATGCAGGCGCTGTGCGCCCATGGCGTTAAAACCATTTATTACTGCGAGCCGTATGACAAGTCCGAGGCTCCGGCCATTGCCAGCCTTTACGGCGTGGAGCTGATCCAGGTCACGGATTACCCGCTCAGCCAGCACTTTCCCCTCGTCCTGGACTGCTGATCTGCGGAAACTCAATCCCGGTGCACGCGGCACGTCCAGCCGGCCATGGGGCGCGGAACGCCGTCAATGGAGAAATCAATGTCCGGTCCGGTTTCCGTAACGGTTCCGGAGACAATCACGCCCGTGCTCCTTTCAGCATCGTCAAAGGAAATATTCACGTCCGCCATGGCGCAGGCGGCGCGGCTGTTGGAAGCCGGCACAATATTCAAAACCCCGGAATTCGCGCCTTCATTGAACCGGTACGTGTAAACCCCATCATACACGATTCTCGTCTCCATCTTGATGACGTCCACATCCCGTCCGCCGAACTGAAGCCTGAACAGCATGTCCCCTCCCTCAAAGAGGCTTACCTGCTGACCACTGAGGGAAACGCTCCCGTCATCCCCTGATTTTCCCGAACCGCCGCCGCATCCGCACAAAAGCCCGCACACTGTTACAGGAACCAAACACAAAACAGGGAAAAATTTCTTCATGCCCGGAAAAATGCACAACCTGACAATATAAGTCAAGTTCACTCAATTATTATTACATTTTTCCAACATTTTTTAACATCATAAAAAAACCGCCTGTTTTCACAGGCGGCCTCAAGAAAACACAGGCGGCTGTCAACCCACCCAGTTCCAGGTGATGGGAACTTCAATATCGGGATGCAGGCTGTGCTTGACGGGGCAGCTCAGGGCGGCCTGTTCCAGCAGCTTCCTGTCCGGATGATCGGCTGGGAGGGGCACGGTGATGACCACTTCCAGCTTGCCGATGCGGCGCGGGTCAGCATTCATGTGCTTGCCCACTTCCACCGTCATGCCTTCCAGCTTAATTCCTTTGCGTTCGGCCACAATGCCCATGATCGTGCTCATGCAGCCGGCGAGCGCCGCGCCTACCAGGTCCGTGGGGGAGAAGGACTCGCCCTTTCCGTTGTTATCCACGGGGGCATCCGTGGAAAGCTTGGCCCCGGAAGGCTCATGAACCATGGAGCAGTGGAGGCCGCCCTCGTACGTCGTTTTAGTTTTTACCATGACCCTATTTTATACAAGGCGCCGCACCATGCAACACACAAACATTGAATCCCCCCTTTCTTTATGGTAACCGCCTTTGTTATGAGAAACTTTTTGAAAGCCGCCGCCGTTTCCCTGGGTATTTTTGCCGGGGGAGCAGGTACGGGGGCGGCACAGGACTTCGGAGCCATGAACTTCGGCGGCGCGGGAGATTTTGGAACGCCCCAGGCATCCGGAACCTCCAAGGCTACAGTCACGTCCTACGGAGAAACACCCTTCGTCATCGTGACGGAGCTGACTCTGCCGGACCACTGGCACGTCTACTACAAGAATCCGGGAACGGTAGGGCTCCCCATGGAAGCCGCGTTCAAGGCCGTTCCCGGCTTCCGGGTGGAAGGCCCCTTCTGGCAAATTCCGGAATTGGGGAAAGGACTCGTGGATTTTTACGGTTACAGCGGGAAGGCGAAAATGGCCTTCCGCGTGACTCCTGAGAAGGACGCCCCCGCGGAAACGACCTTCACCACCACCATGACGTGGCAAATGTGCGCGGAACAATGCGCCGCACCGGAGACCAAAGACTTCAGCGTGACGCTGAAACGCGGAGACGGACAGGCCGCCCCCGACGCGGCCGAACTGTCCGGCGGCATGGCGGGACTTTCCACCCCCGCATGGGCGCAGGGACTGAAGGCCCGGATTTCCCAGGAAGGAAAAACCGTCACCCTGCACCTCAGGACGAACGGGCAACCGGTTCCGGAAGATTCCGTTTATTTCTTCTGCGACCAGGGGGAAATCAACCCCACCACTCCCCAGACCTTCAAAAAACTGGACGGCTCCAACTACGAGCTGGCCATGCAGTACAATGACACTACGGACGGCCTTTACCCCAACAACCTGTCGGAAGCGGACAAAGGAAAACCGCTGGCCAGCCTTTCCGGCATCCTGCGCGCAGGGAAGGAAGGCGTCAGCATCACGGCTGACAACCGCCCCTTTTCCGAGGGAGCGCAGGCGGCGGCAACAGCCGCGGAAGCCTCCCCCGCGTCTTCCGGACCCGTTCCCGCGCCGCCGCTGATGGGACTGGGGGAAATCATGTTCTTCATGTTCATCGGCGGCATCATCCTGAACGTCATGCCGTGCGTCTTCCCGGTAATCGGCCTCAAGATCATGAGCTTCGTCCAGCTGGGAGGGGGGGAACGGAAAAAAGTGCTGGCCCACTCCCTGACCTTCGTGCTGGGCATCCTGATCTCCTTCTGGATCATTACGGCCATCCTGATTGCGCTGAAAGCGAACATGTTCGACTGGGGCGCCCCTGCGGGACCCGGCATTTTCAGCAGTGAATTCTGGCTGGGCCACGGCGCGGAAGGCGTTGTGAACTGGGCCTTCTGGTTTGAAAACCCCTGGGTGAACTTCTGCCTGCTGGGCCTGATGCTCGCCATGGGGCTGAGCATGTTCGGCGTTTTTGAAATAGGCGTCAAGGCCACCACCATGGGCAACGACCTCCAGCACCAGAAGGGCTATGCCGGCTCCTTCTGGTCCGGCGCCCTGGCTACGGTCATTTCCACTCCGTGCAGCGCGCCGTTCCTGGGGCAGGCCATCGGCGCGGCCATGCTCCAGCCGCCGCTGGGCATCGTGCTCTGCCTGACCATGATGGGCCTCGGGATGTCCCTGCCCTACATCATTCTGGGAGCCTTCCCCGTCCTGACCAAATACCTTCCCAAACCGGGAGCGTGGATGGAATCCTTCAAGCAGTCCATGTCCTTCCTGATGTTCGGCACCGCCGCCTACTTCCTGTGGATTTACATTGCGTTCTTTGACGCGGACAACCATCCGCAGGACATCCTGTTCCTGTTCTTCGGCCTGGTGCTGTTCTCCATGGCCTTCTGGGTGTACGGCAGATGGTGCCCCATGTACCGCAGCCGGAAATCCCGCGTCACGGGGGGCATTTTTTCCGTGATTTTCCTGCTGGCCGGCCTGTACTACATGCTCCCTCCGGAAGGAGCCGCCTGGTTCGGCCGCGGAGCGGATTCCGGAACAGCGGATTCCTCCGCAGCTACGGCTCCCGCCCATCAGGCGGAAGGGAGCGTGTGGACCCCCTGGAGCCCGGAAGCCATGCAGGCCGCCCTGAAGGAGGGAAAGCCCGTTTACGTGGACTTCACGGCCCGGTGGTGCTCCACCTGCCAGGTCAACAAGGCGTCCTACACGGATGAAGTGCTGGCCGCCTTCAGGAAATACGGCATTGTCATGATGAAGGCGGACAAAACCCGCACGAACCCCGCCATTGACCAGGAACTCAAAAACCTGGGACGCACGGCGGTTCCCGTGAACGCCCTGTACCTGCCCGGCAAAAAGCCGGTCGTCACCCGGGAACTCCTGTCCCCCTCCTACCTGCTGGAATTCCTGGAAACGGAAATGGACCGCTGAAAGCGGCCTTTTCCGCAGACGGAAACCAGTCCGGACCACAAAAGCAACGGCAACGCGGACAAGAAACCGGGAAAACTCAGCCTTCCCGGTTCAGCAGGGGCATCAGCGCCTCCGCCCAGGCCTGGTAGCCTTTCGCCGTCAGGTGCACCTTGTCTCTGAACATTCCTTCCCGGAACGTTCCGTCCGCATTCAACAGGCGACCGTTAATGGAGAGAACGGTGGTCCGGGGCAGTTTCAAACCGCGCAGGCGTTCATTGATCTCCTCCTGCCGCTTGCGGAGGGGTGCGGAAGGATCGGGACCGTAGGGCGTCACCTCCATCAGGATCAGACGGGTTTCCGGGAACCTCTTCAGCAGGCGCACGGCCACTTCCCGGATGCCCTTTACCGTTTCTTCCGCGGGCTGCTTCCCTTCCCACCGGCCAATGTTATTCGTCCCGGCCAGCAGAACGCAGTAACGCGGCGGCGTTTTGACTGCCAACTCCGTATCCTCCATGCGCCACAGGATGTTCTCCGTCCTGTCTCCGCTGACGCCGAAGTTGACCGCCTTCATCGGCAGGAACACCTTCTTCCACCATTCCGCGCCTTCCTGCTCCCAGCCCTGCGTGATGGAATCCCCCACGAACAGGATGCCGCACTCCTTCCCCAGCAACTGCTCCCGGACTACCTTGTAACGGGCGGGAACCCAGTGCTGCGTGTTCATCCTGGGAACGTCCGGGGGATCCGGGACAATCCCTGCCGGGGGCTTCTCCGCAAAAACGGAAGAAAGGGACAGGAGCAGAAAAGCGGCAAGAAAAACGGGAGCTTTCATCTTCCCTGTAATACGCATGGACGGCAGGCCAATCTTTCCAAGAGAAAAGGAAAATCACTTTCCCAACGCCCTGCCAAGCACCTCCAGGGGCTGGGAGGACAGCTTCAGCTCCCGCACCAGGAACCGGACGACGAGCAGGCTCCCCAGCGCATCATACAGGGCGTCATGCCACCGGCGGCCGGGAAGCAGCGCATCCACGGAGGGGGTTAGCCCCAGGGAATCACACAAGGTGGACAGGGAATAATCCGGCAGGCCCGGCACGCACATCTTCCCGAGCGCCAGCGTATCCAGCCACGGCCCGAAGCCGTGCCCCGGAAAGCGGCGCAGGAACTTCCGTTCCGTGGCGGGGTTATGCCCCACCACCACGGCGTCCCCCAGGCGGGAACGGATAGCCGGCCACAGGGAGGGAAAGGAAGGCGCATCCGCCAGCATTTCCGTAGTAATGCCGTGCACCTGGGAGGCCGACCATAAAACGGGCTTGTCCGTGGCAATGTAGGACGTCCACAGCTCCGGCTCCCCTTCCAGGGAAGGACAGGAGGCAATGCCTATCTGAACGGGCTGGTCCGTCTCCCCCCGGGCCGCCCCGGCGGATTCAAAATCAATGGCGGCGAAGCGCAGGGCGCCGATCATGTCTGCGGGCAGAGGCATATCAGAACAACTCCAGCTGGGCGTACTCCCCGGTGGGCATATCGTCGTCCATGTCCGTATTCTTGGCCCTGGGTTCCGCCAGACGGGCGCGTTCCTTTTTCCGGGGCCGCGTGGAATTCATTTCCAGATGGGACAGGATGGCCTTGGCGCGGTCCACGATGGCGGCAGGCATGCCCGCCAGGCGGGCCACCTGGATGCCGTAGGACTTGTCCGCCGCCCCCTGCACGATCTTGCGCAGGAACACGATCTCCTCCTTCCATTCCCGCACGGCCACATTGTAATTCTGCACGCCGGCCCTGGAACGGGCCAGGTCCGTCAGTTCATGGTAATGCGTGGCGAACAGGGTGCGGGACTTCAACTCGTCATGCAGGTATTCCGCCACGGCCCACGCGATGGAAAGGCCGTCAAAGGTGGCGGTTCCGCGCCCGATTTCATCCAGAATAATCAGGGAACGCTCCGTGGCGTTGTTCAGAATCAGGGACGTCTCACTCATTTCCACCATGAAGGTGGACTGCCCGCGCGCCAGGTCGTCGCTGGCTCCCACGCGGCAGAAAATGCGGTCCACCAGGCCGATGTGGGCGGACTCCGCCGGAACGTAAGCCCCGATCTGGGCCATCAGCGTAATCAGGGCCACCTGGCGGATATAGGTGCTCTTGCCCGCCATGTTGGGCCCGGTCAGCAGGATGAGGCGGTTTTCCTCCGGTTCCAGAAAGGCGTCATTGGGCACGAACACGTCGCCGGAAACATTCTGCTCGATAACGGGATGGCGGCCGTTGACAATGCGCAGGGTCATGGAATTGTCCAGCACGGGGCGGCAGTACTGGTACTGCTGCGCGCCCTCCGCCAGCCCCAGCAGCACGTCCAGGTCCGCCATGGCGTCCGCCGTAATCTGGATGCCGTCAATGTGGCGCCCCACTTCCTCCCGCAGCAGCAGGAACTGTTCATACTCCACCTGGCGGGAACGTTCGTCCGCCCCCAGGATGGTATTCTCCATCTGCTTGAGCTCCGGGGTGACGAAGCGTTCCGCATTCACCAGCGTCTGCTTGCGCTGGTAGTCGGGAGGCACCTTGTCGTAATGGCTCTTGGTTACTTCAATGTAGTAGCCGAAAACGTTGTTGAAGCGGATTTTCAGGGAATCAATGCCCGTCCGCCTGCGCTCCTTCTCCTGGAGCTGGGCCAGCCACTCCTTCCCGTCGCGGGAAGCCAGGCGCAACTCATCCAGCCCGGCGTGGTACCCTTCCCGGATGATGCCGCCCTCCTTGATCGTCACGGGCGGCTCATCCACCAGGGCGCGCTGGAGCAGGTCTACCAGCTCGTCAAAGCAGCCCATGCGGGAGCGGATGCTTTCCAGCATCTCCCCGCCTCCGGGCAGGGATTCCAGATCATCCCTGAGCGCGGGAATGCGCCCCAGGGAGGAAGCCAGCGCCTGGAGGTCACGGGCGTTCCCCGCGCCCTGGGAAATGCGGCCCGTCAGCCGTTCCATGTCCCGGACGTTTTTCAGGCTCTCCCGCAGCTTGCTCATCAGGTAGGGTTCCTGCAAAAGAACGGAGATCATCTCCTGCCGCGCCTGGAGCTTTTCCAGGTCGCACAGGGGATGGAGCAGCCAGTCCCGGAGCTTGCGCGCGCCCATCGGGGTGCTCGTCCTGTCCAGGGTGCCCAGCAGGGAAAGCTTCACGCCGCCGCGGGAATCCACCAGGTCCAGGTTCCTCTGGCTGGCCTGGTCAATCAGCACGGCGCTCTCCGTGGCGCGCACGGAAATACGGCGCAAATGGTCCGTGGGGCGGCGGAGCTGGTAGCCCAGGTAATGAAGCACCGCGCCAGACGCCCCCAAAGCGGCGGTCATCTCCCCGCAGCCGAAACCGTCCAGGGAATGCACCCGGAAGTGGCTCAGCAGATTGGGAATGGCCGTGGAAGGCAGGAACGTATACCCGTCGTAATAAAGCGTGGGATGGGCGCCGGGGAAGCAGTCCGTCTGCTCGTCGCTGACCAGAAGTTCGGAAGGATTGATGCGGGACAGCTCGTCCAGAAGCAGGTCCATGTGCTCAAACTGGGCCACGGAAAATTCCCCCGTGGTGTGGTCCACGCATGCCAGGCCGAAATGCTTTTTATCCTTATAAAGAGCCACGATGTAATTGTGGCGGGAGGAATCCAGCAGATTCATATCCGCCAGGGTTCCAGCGGAAATCACGCGGGTCAGCTCCCGCTCCACCAGCTTGCCCGGCTGCGGAATGGTGGTCTGCTCCGCAATCGCCACGCGCTTCCCTCCCTTCACCAGGCGGCCAATATACCCTTCCGCGCTGTGGTGAGGCACCCCGCACATCGGAATGCCGTGGCGCTTGGTCAGCGTCAGGCCCAGAATGGAGGAAGCCTCCTTGGCGTCCTCAAAGAACATCTCATAAAAATCCCCCAGCCGGAAAAACAGCAGGACGTCCTCCGGCAAGCCCTTCTTCATGCGAAGGTACTGATCCATCATCGGGGTGGAGGTAGGTCCGGAATTACTCATAAATAACGGTGAAAGAGTAATCTGATTGCGGCTGCAAGGCAAGATTGGAATCTTGTTAGAACCGGGCCGCCATGCCGCTTTTCCAAGGAAAAACCGGGGAGAGCGCCCCCAAATCCCTGGTAAAGAAAATGCGCTGACGCAACAATCATTGCCCCTTTTTTCTTCCGGGCCGGATCAGGCCCCCATCATGCGGAGGAGCGCAAACATCCTGTCACCGATTCCTTTGCTCCGACGGACGGCCAACAAGCCGTCCCTCCCCTCCGGAAAGATAAAAAAGCCGTGCCGCTGTCAGACAGAGGCACGGCGGAAAATTCAGATCACCGGGGGTTAGTACTCCACCACGGGGGCATCCTTCCACAGGGTATCCATACCGTAGAATTCGCGCGTTTCCTGCCCCATGATGTGAACCATCACGTCAATGTAGTCCACCACGGACCACAGCGCCACGGGCGTGTCTTCCACATAGGTGGGGAGGGCGCCCGTCTTTTCCCGGACGGATTCTTCCAGCTCCCGGATGACGGCGCGCAGGTGGGGGACGGACAAGCCCGTGCACACCACCATGAAATCCGTCAGGGAAGACATGCCGCGCAGGTCGTACACCCGCACATTTTCAGCCTTGGCGTCATCCGCGGCGCGGGCGCACATCCTGGCCAGTTCCATCGCATCGTTGGCTACCATAATTGATTCGTTTCTATTGGATTATTTCTTCTCTTCGCCGTCCTTGCCGTACTCCTCCACGGGATTGTAGGAAAAGGGGTCCTGCTCCGTCTGGCCGCTCTCCTTCTTCCGTTCCTCCGCGTCCTTCGTGCGGTCCTCTTCGGCATCCTTTTTCACGGAAGAACCGGAATCACCCTTCCCGGGCTGCTCTTCCACCTCCGAAGGCATGGGAGGCGGGATCACCTTGGCGGGAGGATTCTTCATTTCCCCGTATTCCAGAATGTCCATGACCTGGGAGCCTTCCAGCGTTTCAAATTCCATCAGGGCTTCCGTCAGCATGTCCAGCTTGTCCCGGTTCTCCGTCAGGATGGTCATGGCGCGTTCATAGGCGCTGTCCACCAGGAAGCGGACTTCCGAGTCAATCAGTTCCGCCGTGGATTCGGAATAATTGCGGGATCGCGTCCCCAGGTCGCGGGCAATGTACACTTCCCCCTGGTGTTCGCCGTATTCGATCAGCCCCAGTTTCTCGCTCATGCCGAATTCGCACACCATGCGGCGGGCCAGGCTGGTGGCGCTCTTGATGTCTCCGGTAGCTCCGCTGGTCACGTCGCCAAAGACGATTTGTTCAGCGCAGCGGCCGCCCATCGCCACGACGAGCTGGTCGAGCATCTCCGACCGGAGCTGGTGCATCTTGTCGTCCGAAGGAAGCCACATGGTCATGCCCAGGGCTCCCCCGCGGGGAACGATGGTCACCCGGTGCAGAGGTTCGCTGTGCGGGGTCTTCAACAGGCAGATGGCGTGTCCCGCCTCATGCACGGCGGTAATGCGGCGCCCGCGTTCATTGATCGCCAGGCTGCGGCGTTCGCGGCCCCAACTGACCTTGTCGCGGGCTTCTTCCAGTTCCGCTTCCGTAATCTCCTTCAATCCCTTGCGGGCGGCCAGCAGGGCGGCTTCATTGATCAGGTTGGCCAACTGGGCTCCGGAGAAGCCGGCCGTGCCGCGGGCAATGCGCGCAAAACCGACTCCGGGAGCCATTTTTACCTTTCTGGCGTGCACCTGGAGGATTTGTTCGCGCCCCCGGACGTCCGGAAGGTTCACCACCACCTGCCGGTCAAAACGGCCCGGACGGAGCAGCGCCGGGTCCAGGATGTCCGCACGGTTGGTCGCCGCAATTACGATCACATTGGAGTTGTTTTCAAAACCGTCCATCTCCACCAGCAGGGCGTTCAGCGTCTGCTCCCGTTCGTCATTGCCGCCGCCCATGCCGTAGCCGCGCTGACGGCCCACAGCGTCAATTTCATCAATGAAAATCAGGCTGGGGGCCGTTCTCTTGGCTTGCTCAAACATGTCGCGCACGCGGCTCGCGCCCACGCCCACGAACATTTCCACAAAGTCCGAACCGCTGATGGAATAAAAAGATGCATTGGATTCCCCGGCGATGGCGCGTGCCAGCAGGGTCTTGCCCGTACCGGGAGAGCCCACCATCAGCACGCCGCGGGGAATGGTGGCGCCCAGGTCACGGAACTTTTCCGGATTGCGCAGGAATTCCACCAGTTCCCATACCTCCTCCTTCGCCTCGCTGATGCCGGCCACGTCCTTGAACGTCACCTTGTTCTTGTCCGGGGCGATGAGGCGCGCCCGGCTCTTGCCGAAGCTCATGGCGCCCCTGGCCCCGCCGCTCTGCGCGCGGAACATGAAGAACAGGATTACCAGAATGAGCACGATAGGCAGCAGGTTCAGCAGAATGCCGCCCCAGGAGCCGGACTCGCGCTTGAACTTCGTATCCGGTCCCAGCAACTGTTTGACCCGGTCTCCCTGGAATTCCAGGGTAAAAGGCACTTCCACGCGTTCAAAACGCTGCTTGTCCACGGAGGCGTCCCCCGTGGCCGCAGGCCAGATGCGGGTGACAATCTGGCCGACCAGCACGTTCTGGTTCCCGTCTTCCGCCAGGAGAAGGCCCTCATTTCCGCCCGCGATGCGGCCTTCCAGAGCCAGGCGGTTGAACTCGGGCACGGAAAGCTTCTGCGCTTCTTCAGGAATAATGGAAACATTTTTCCCCGCCTCCGTCCGGTACGGGCTTTCCACCATCCTGTAGCCGGAAAGCTCGTTCAGCAGGGGCTTGTCGCGGTCCGGCAGGGACATGGAATAGGACAGCACGAAGGGTTTCATTTCCACCTTAGGCTGGATGTCCTTTTTATAAACCAGCGCATGGATGACGCCTTCAGAGCCGTTCTCGCTCAGCACCACTTCCACGGGGGCCTTCGGATCGTTCAGCACCACGCGGCCCGCCTTGTACTGGGCTTCAAAGGATTCCAGGTTTTCCTTGCGGGGCCCCAGTCCAAAGGATTCCGGGGTGAAAAATCCGAACGCGAGGACGCCTGCAATGAGAAGAACCATGACCCACACGCCCCAGTTGGGGGATTCGGGCTTTCCGGAGCCGGGAAATTTGGGAGGACGAGGAGGACTGGGTGGCATTCTGTCAGACATAATGTGGTTAGCACACAGAAGTTAATGAATCGGGCGGCATGATACGCGAGTCCTTGTAAAATAAAACTTTTTTCCGAGACATGCCATACAGCCGGCGCAGGATGGAACCGGACCGTTCCGGGCCCGGAAGCGCCTTCCGGCAATGAGGCAATAGACAGCGCGGGATTCAGTCCCGTTTCCTTTTTCTGCGTCGTCCCTCGTGATTCGCGCTTTCCCCGTTCATGCGCTGCTGGAGGCGGCGCTTCCACTGGGGCATCTTTTCCGCCGTTTCCGCCGGATGAAAGCCGCTCCCCTTCCGGCTCTTTTCCTGCCAGGCGCTCTCCTCCTGCGCCTCCAGCCGTTCCCGCCGCCGCTGTTCCTGAATTTCCGCCAGTTTCCTGGCGCGCCGGATTTCCACCCGCTTGCTCACCTCCCCGTGGGCGGAGGTCACGCGCCACGGGCCGATGCGGTGGGGATACGTGATGGGCGCGCAGATCAGCTCCGCATCCAGAAACCGCATGGAGCCCACCAGCAGGTTCTTGACGTTTGCCAGCAGGCCGCCGTCCGTCCAGACGCCGCCCATGCCCATTTCCAGCAGAAAAGCCAGGTGAAGCGTTTCCGCCTCCGAGGCCAGAATGGAAAAATCCCTCAGGGAAATGCCCTCCGCCGGCTCTTCATGCGGGGCGGCCACGGAAGCGGCCCGGAGAAGAAACATCGTATCCCGGACCTTGCGGCTCAGGGCGCAGACCAGTTCCCCCACCTTGGGACGGGCGTCAAAACGGTAGTCCTTCACCTCCACCAGCCATAAATCCCGGCGTTCCGGATGATACAGCAGGAAGTCCATCTCCTTGCACCCCCCGCAGAAATTCTGCGCCTGCCGGGCATAATAGTCCGAGCATTCAATGCGGCACACGACGTAGCCTTCATCGATCCAGAAACGGTGGACTCCCTCCACGTAATGAGCTTCTGACGGCTTATGACTCATAGCTCAGCTTCAAATACCTGTCCGCCTGCTCGATTTCCGCTTCAAGAGATTCGATAGGCCCCACATCCTCCAGGGATTCCCCCCAGGTCACCTTTACCCCGGAGCGGTCTCCCCGCGGCACGCTCATCCCGAAAAACTTCCTCTGCACCATGGCATTGCGGGGTTCGGAAAGCTGAATCATCAGCTCCCGCAGCAGGAACAGGCTGTGGGAGGACAGAATCACCTGCACCCCCGTCTTGGCAAGCCCCGTCAGGGTTTTCACCAGCACGGGCAGATGGGAGGCGTTCAGGTTCATTTCCGGCTCATCCCAGAACAGCACGGACCCTCTTTTCACGGAACCGTTCCGGATCAGGTAGCTCAGCGTGCCCAGCCTTTTGAAGCCCTCCGCCACCAGGCTCATCTCGATCGGCTGCTGTCCGGGACGCTGCAAAAAGAACCGTCCGTCGCGCTTCACCACCTCCCCGCCGATGATCTTCTCCAGCCTGGCGACCACGCGCCCGGCGTCCGTGCTGATAGGTTCCGCTGCCGCATCCACGTCCAGGTAACGGCAGAGGTCCCAGCTCCCCCCGTCCAGGAACTCGGGGAACCTGCTCCCCACCTGTACAAAGCTCGGGTAAATGGTCAGAACCTCCCGCGCCGCCAGGAACACCACCGGCACGTTCAGGAAGCGTTTGGGCATCTCCTGAATGCTCAGCCCCTCCTCCTCATGCCCCGCCTGAAAATCAAACACCAGGTTCCCCATGCCTTCCGGCACCCCGTCCCCCTCCATGGAGGCCTCCACATGGGCATGGGCGTTCCCGCGGTTCCGTGCCGTCAGCCCGGCCAGTCCGCGGGACGCGAAGACCCGCATCAGGTCCTTCCGGAGCCGCTGTTCCTCCGCCCATTTCTCCGGCAGGGACTTCCTGCCCCCGTCCGCGCTCCACTTGGCTACGGTATAGCACAATTTCAGCAGATGGCTCTTGCCGGAATCATTGCCGCCCACCACCACATTGATTCCGGGGACAAACTCAAAATGTTCGCTCCCGGGAAACACCGTCACGCCGCGCACCAGTAGGTCATGTATCATACCGTTCCCAATGTAGCACAGAAGCGCATGCCGTAAATTACAAATGCCGCCAGCTTCCGTCACCGGGAAGCCTTCCGGAAAAGCAGCGGAAAACCGGGATGAAGGAAAAAGATTGCCGCCCGGCTCCGTCCACGCTTTTCCAGAGCCTGTCTCCCGGAAAACGCAGAAAAAACGCCTGCTCCCGCCCTCCGCCGCCTTTCCCCCCGCCCAAGTCCGCATACACCCGGAAGGCGGCGCATTTTAAGCTTCCCATTGACGGACGCCTTATTAAAGTAGTCCGCATGAGCGCACAATGGACCACCGCCAGGGAATATACGGATATCAAGTATGAAACAACGGACGACGGCAGCATCGCGAAAATCACGATCAACCGCCCCCAAGTCCGCAACGCGTTCCGTCCCCAGACCGTGCATGAAATGCTCAACGCCCTCAACGCCGCGCATGAAGACCCCAAGGTGGGCGTGGTCATCCTGACCGGGGAAGGCCCTGACGCCTTCTGCTCCGGCGGCGACCAGAAAGTGCGCGGAAATGCCGGCTACATCGGTGAAGACGGCGTGCCGCGCCTGAATATTCTGGATGTGCAGCGCACCATCCGCACCATGCCCAAGCCCGTCGTCGCCATGGTGGCCGGCTACGCCATCGGCGGTGGGCACGTCCTCCATGTCGTCTGCGACCTCACCATCGCCGCGGACAACGCCAAATTCGGCCAGACGGGCCCCAAGGTCGGCTCCTTTGACGGCGGTCTCGGCTCCTCCTACCTGGCGCGCATCGTGGGCCAGAAAAAGGCTCGGGAAATCTGGTACCTGTGCAGGCAGTACGACGCGCGGGAAGCGCTGGACATGGGACTGGTCAATACCGTGGTGCCTCTGGAAAAGCTGGAAGAGGAAACGCTCTCCTGGTGCCGCCAGATGCTCCGGCACAGCCCCCTGGCCCTCCGCTGCCTGAAAGCCTCCCTGAACGCTGACTGCGACGGACAGATGGGCCTGCTGGACCTGGCCGGAAACGCCACCCTGCTCTACTACATGAGCGAGGAAGCGAAGGAAGGCAAAAACGCCTTCGTCGAAAAACGCGCACCCGACTTCTCCAAATTCCCCAGACTCCCGTAACCCCTCCGCACCATGTCCCCCAACTCCGACAACGAAGGCGCCACCCGGAACGGCTCCGCCGGCAGGGAATCCCTGCACGACCTGCCGGAACATGAAAACATCGTGGAACATTTCTACGATCCGGAGGAACAGGCCGGCCAGGAGAAACCCGTCCGTGAAAAAACGCCCTTCTCCCTGATCGGCAATCTTATCTTCCTGTTCACCATAGCCATTCTGGCGGCTATTTCCTGGCTGATTTATTCCTCCTGGAGCCCGCAGAACACGGCTGACCTGCCCGGCTTCCGCCAAAAGGAAAACGCTCCGGACATCCCCAAAATCCTGAAACAGGCCATTAACAGGGACGCCTCCGTTTCCTTTTCGGAAGAAGACATCAACCGCTACCTGGCCTCCTCCGTCCATCCGCAGCAGCACGGAGCCCTGGCCATCTTCGCCACCAATCCGGCGGTAGGCATCCGGCTGCACGGCGGCAAGGAACAGCCGGACGGCGCCATCGGGGAAGGCTGCATGGAAATCATCATTGAACGCTATACGGGCATCGACTCCCGCCAGACGATTTCCCTGTTCCTGACGCCCTTCCAGTCCATGGACCCGCACAACTACATGGCGGTGCAGACCCGCTTTGAATTCTACAATGACGAGACTCTGCCGGGGGGTATCCACGTGGGTGGCACCATCGGCAGCCTTTCCGTCCCCCAGGGCTACATGATCTTTCTCCTTCCCGCATTTGAAAACCTGCTCCAGGCCTATCTGCCGCTCATCCACATGATTGAGGAAAGCGGCATGGGCATCCACATCAGTGAAGGCAGGCTGAACCTGACGCCTCCGCAAAAACGCACGCTGTAGCGGAAATCCGCAGGGGTTCCGCAAGGGCCAAACACCAAAGCTCAAAGGTCCTATTCAAACCTTTGTCTCCGGCATTTAGTTTTTCTCCAAATCCCTGACCATCAGGGTCATGTATTCTTCCGGCCAGGAATGGGTAATCTGCCCGGCGTCATTGAAGACCGCCACCAGGCGAATGGAATCCCGCCCGTCCGAAAGCACCAGCACGGTTTCATCCTTTTCAAAATCGTAACGGGGCTTGCCGAGCTTGAAGGCGGCATTCCTGCGGTCCGTTTTCAGCCACGTGCGCGCCTGTTCCATCGTCATTCCCCGCAGGGCGCGGGCATCCTTGAAAACGCGCCGCGCCGCATTCATGGCCGCAGGGGTGGAAACCACCATGCTGTTGCGAAACGGACGGGTTTCCCACATGCGGTCAATGTCACGGTCCAGCGCGCCGCCCATGCCTCCGGAAAGGAAAAACACGGCTGCGGGCCAGACCAGAAGAATACCTACTACCCAAGCCGTCAACCGTTTACGGCTCCTGGAAAGCGCCGCGATGCCCTGGGCTATTTTCCCCCATTTTTCCACCAGTTCCTCATCCGCATGCCCGAACAGGAAATTCACCTGCCTGCGTTTAATGCCGTTCCGCAGTTCCGCCACCGTCCTTCCCTTCTCCGGAGCCAGGTCCTCCAGCGTGGGGCTTCCCTCTACAAAATGGCGGAAGATTTTAGGCCACAGCACGGGAACTACCGCAAACCGGATCGTCAGCAGAACCAGACTGCCCACCAAACAGCCGCTCACGAACAGAACGTCAAACGGGCGGCTGAAAAAATAGTCCGGATTCCACATCCAGATAAAAGGCGCGGCCAGATAAATCCCCAGGGAAAACAGGCACCATGACCAGACAATGGCGGAAAAACGGCTGACCGCCACGGCCACCCCCAGCAGGAACAAAAAGGCCCCCAGGGCGATTCCCCACGGGAACGCCCCGTAAATGGCGGCCGGAAAAGCCAGAATCATCAACGCCATGCCTACGGGCTGCCGAACTTTTTGCATGTCCGGACCGTAACACAAGCCTTTGAAGGCATCAAGAAAGGAAGGCACCGCAGTCACACAGGGCCGCTCCGCCTTCCCCTTATTTCAGCCAGCCGTACTCCATGATGAGCGCCGCTTCCACTTCCGCATTCTTGGCGGCTTCCGCATCCAGATTCTCATGCATGGTTTTAATATCCTTCCTTTGCGCCAGATATTCCTTGCCTGATAAAGCCATCCTGGACTTTTTAAACTCAATTTCCTTCAAAATGACTTTCTTCCAGATTTCAAATCTTTTCCTGCTCTCCATCAGCGCGGCCACCTTGATGCGCCTCTGCTGCAAATCCATCACAACCTTTTTCTGCATCAGATCATGATTTTCCTTGGCCGTCTTGTATTGGAACCAGGAGGTCAGCCGGGTGTCCAATTCTTCACGCAGGCTCATATTCACCTGCATGTCTCCGGCGCCTGCAAAGAACCCCTGGTAAGTGCCGCCCGTACTGGAAAACAAGGTAGGGCTGTAAAAATTAATATCCACGGACGGGAAAAACTTCATCTTGGCATTTAAAACCTGCAACCTGGAAGCTTCCAATTCCATGGCTACCATGGTCACCACCAGCAAATCCAAATGGCGGGAAGCACTCTTGTATTTCCTCCAGTCCACCCTGGGCATCGTTTCAGGCCTGACGAGCCACTGGGCATCCATATTCCCCATGAGGACAGCAAATCCCTGGGAAATTTCACTCACTCTCTTCTCCCAGTCATCCTGGATCAATTTCTTCTGAACTCCATCATCGTCATAGGGCACGGCATCCAGCCGGTTCTTATGGCTGACACATGCATTCTGATAGGAAAGTACCTGCCGGTACAACCTGGACACCAGCTCCCTTTTTTTCATCTCCAAGGTTTTCCGGGCCGTATAAACGGCGGATTTGGCCGAATAATAATCAAAAGGTATCTGCGTCAGGGACGGCATATTAAACAGAATATTGGTATTATACTCTACATCCTGCGCTGTTACACGGGTCAGCTCGCTCAGCTCTTTTGTCAGCATCCAATCCAGGTTCACGCCCGGAATGACCTGGGTATACACGCTGATAACAGAACGTTCCGTAGCCCTGAGAGCCTGTTCCGAGCGCTTCAAATCCAAATTTCCCTCCATCATGACGGCCATTGCCGTATCCCATGAGATTTCCCTCCGGGGCAGTTCGTCCCAGTTGGGGATGGCAGCCATTTTATCCATCAGCTCCACCGTTTTTCTTTCCATGTGCTTATCCACGGAACAGGAAGTACATGCAACGGCGCAAATACAGAAACCCAACAGAGTCCTCCACCGAGCCACCCTGAATGGACTCCAGAAAAAGCTGCAAACCGAGGAGAAAAGGAGCATACTGGTGCCCGTTTCATAACTTCTGCCTCTGAAAAGTCAAGTACCAACACAGCAGAACCGGGAAAAGGAGGAAGGGGGAAGATCAGCAATGGCAAGCCGAAATCCTCTTCCATCCCCTTTCTGAAAGGGGTTCCATTTTCCAAATTTCCTTCCTTGACAGATCATAGGAAATACTACAATCTCCTTCAATAAACATTATCTACAGTTATTTGTTATGCTCCCTCTTTCCCAGAAAATCTCCCTGGCCTGCTGTTCCCTTGGACTTCTCTTTTTGACGCAATGCGGCGGAAGCAGCAGTAGCGGCGGCAATGCCCCCGATACCCTCAACGGTACCGTATTATCTATCAGGCTGGGAATAACGGCATCGGATTTCCCGAATATTTTTGAACTGATCACCGCCACCAACGGACAGTCCAGTCTTCAAACCCGTGGACAGAATATTGAAGAATGGAATGACTCTCCAACCGTGATTTACCACAAGACGGGCAATAATGCAGCTACTCTGAACCTGCGCTGGATTGCAGGGAAAAACAATACTACGGCATATTCCATGGACCTCCCTGCTCTGGAATTTGACCAATCCACCCATGCATCCGTAGGCGGCGAAGGAGGAACGCTTTCACGCCAGCCCGCAGGACAAGAAATGCAAACTCTCAATGGCGTCAGTGCAGACGTTACCATTACTTACAGCAACTAATCATCCCTTTCCGTCTTACTCATATAATTTCAATATCCTCCATCTATATGAATACTCGTTTTTGCATCATGGCATCTCTGCTCCTCCCCTCCTTTTTGTGCACGTCCGTGCTCACAGGTTGCGGGGGCTCCAGTAAAACGGAAGAAATCTATATTCCTGTCGGAACAGCCCGCAATGTAGAAATCTCCCTGGAAAACAACCAGGTATATACGGTTGCCTTTGACGTTGTTTCCACACACAACGCCAACATCTATTCCGGAGAGAGCGCGGAGCCCAGTGTCGCGTCCATGCACGTCAGAGGCTATGTTCCCGCTGATGACACCGCCGCTGAAATAGCTTTTTACTGGTACACCAACAGAGCCGGTGAAGAGGCCTTCCCCTGCTACTTGATCATGACCGACGTTAAAAATGTAACCAAAGGCACAGGAACCGCTACATGCGCCCTGTCTGATCCCTATTTTGCCGATCCTGCCGTTACCGACCGGCCCGGTACTCTGACGAAATTCAATAAATAACCAGAATTCATTCTCTGACTTTTAAAGGCCTGCGGACTTCCTCCGCAGGCCTTTTTGTATCAAAAAACCGCATTTCCAAACGAAGGAGGAACAATTATTTACCCCCCGGCATGGGGCATGAGCACTGCTTACTTCAACACTTTCCCAATAGGGCGATAGGCAGAGAAGGCAACCGGCACGGAAGAAAGCAACACACAGATCAAAAGTGAAACTCCCAAAAGCCACAAATCCTGCCGTATGTCCGCATACGTCAACACCGCATCGCCCAGCTTGAAAAATTCTCCCAGGACAATCTTTTGAGTCTTCATGAAGGCCCATACAGCTCCGGCATAAGAAATTCCTATCAGGAATATGTTCTCCACAATAAATGTCAGCACCAGCAGAGCCGGACGCACCCCAAAACTTTTCATCAATGTATAGACATACTCGTTCTGCCGGAATTCCATAGACGCCAGGGCAATCAGAAGAATGCCTACAATAACCGCAATACCGATAGAAAAACCGGTCCGGCATTCCATCTGGTTGCTCATCAGCACTTCCAACCTCTTCAACATGCTCACATGAGTCTGAACCATCGTCATGCTCCCGTCATAGCGCACCATATTATTAAGCGTTTCCTCAATATTCTGGATATTGTCCGCCGTCATCTCATGAACCCTGATTACATACCGGTCATTGCTTATAGGGGCCTCCTGCCCGGTATTGAAAGCTCCTTCCGGAGCCAGCACCACTCCTGAAGGATATAATTTCCCTAAAAGGTGGTTCTCCGGCAACGGGGATGCATTCAATGAAAAGTCAAAATCCCCGATGACAACTCTGCACGGTCCCGGATGCAGGGAACTCCTGTCCGGGTGAAACAAAAGGACGACAGGCACTTCCTCCAGCCCCAGATCAGCAAGATAAAAGCAGGACTCCATATTGTATTCCAGAATGGGGAAAACCGCCTTTCCCACACGGGCGAATCCCGCGGGAGCATCTTTTAACGCCAGGACGTCGCAGCCATACAAGGAAGGCAATTCATGCTGAAGCAAATTCCTTTTGGAAGGTTCACCGTCGCGCACGGTATCAAGGACTACAATCAGATCAGCCCCGTTTCTTTTGATCTCATCATGCAGCATCTTTGCAGAGAGAACATAATTCGCAAGAAACGAAAGGGCGCACAGGGAGAGGAAAAACGCTACCAATACCCGGGAAAGCGGGCTGGCGGGCCTTTCCCTCCACCGGTGCAGAGTATCCTTAAAGAGATACAGGCTGATTAAAATCAATGATTTCATGAGTCAGGTCAAAGAGCCGGGAATCATGCGTGCTTAAAATGCATATCTTATCGGACGGGTATTCCCTGATCAATTTCTTGATGATCTCCGTATTGCTGTCATCCAGACCGGAAGTAGGTTCGTCCAGCAGCAGAATATCTGAATCCTTCATCAGCGTACGGGCCAGAGCCGCACGCTGGGCCTGTCCGCCGGACAGGCTGCCCGCCTTCTTGTGACGCAGGGATTCCAATCCCAAACGCTCCACGAGGTCGTCCACTCTTTGTGTCCACTGTTTTTTAGGCAGCATGGCCATCTCCGCACACAATTGAAGATTCCTCTCCACCGTAGCCAGAGGCAGCAGATTGATCCCCTGAAACATGTAACTTACTTCCTTCCTGCGATAAAGAGCATCAGTGAGAGAACGCCGGCCGGGAGCAAGAACCTTTCCGCGCTGGGGTTTCAGATAACCGGCCAAAAGTTTCAGCAGCGTGGTTTTTCCGCATCCGGAATACCCTTTTAAAATAGTGATTCCAGATGAAAAAAGCCTACTGTAGTTTTCAAAAATCCATTGCTTTCCCGAGTAGCTGAAATAAACGGATTCACATGCCAATTTCATTTTTTCCGTACAATCAATTCCGTTTCTCCATTTACGATCAGCTCCATATCCGGATGCGTTTTTTCAAGCAGTTCCTGCCAGGAGGAACATTTCCTTCCTTCCGGACTGGAGGCCAGCAAAACCTTATTGAGACGAATCACCTCTCCGGAAGGAGAATAATAGAGCCTGGCCGTGCAATTGGAACCCAGCATGGCGTGAGCCCGGTCATGATCCTTTGGAGACAGGCGGAAAAAATAAGCCAGTAAATCCCCCCCGCTGGAAGTGTTTTTCTCTACACGCTTGAAAGCAAAGTTCCCCCGCAGCATGGAACCGTCACTCATGGGAACAGCCAGATATAATGATTCCGGCGGCAGCCTGGTCAAATCAGGATCCGCTATGGAAATGGTAATATAATAGGCGGAATCATCACAAACGGTAGCAATGGCTGCCGCCGCATCCAGATACAGGGATACGCTGTTGTCCCGCGGGAAGGAAAACTGGTACTGCAGCTTGCCGTCAAAGGGCATTTTAAGGATGTATTTTTCCTCTTTCTTGCTGAAGTCCAATCTGGCCTTGTCCCCCACCATGGCTAATTCCTTTTTGGTCAGTTCAATCTTGTCCTTCAAGGATTTTTCCGCCCGTTGGCCGCCTTCCGGCTGTTTGCTGGCATACTGCCTTTCCTCCCTGGACAGGGAAGAATAAAATTTCATTTCTTCCAATTGTTTCTCCAATTCGGACAGTTCCTCCTCCTTGGCGATACGGTCTTTTAAAATCTTGACCTCCAGCTCCCTCCGCTCCATCTCAATTTCATCCTCATTGACCGTAGCAATGATGGTATCCCGCCGAACGCGGCCGTCCGCCGGAATCCAGTTGCTGACGATGCCGTCCGCCGGCATGCTAAAAGAACGTATCCTCTCAGGGACGACCTTGGCCCTGAATACATTGATGTAGCAGTCCCTGGCTGTTTCCGGAACTTCTTCTTGAACGTTCGGAACAGTCTCCGTTCCGAAGCCATGCGGCAAAAAAGACGCCAGCATGCATGAAAATGTCACCAGGCATAATTTTCCCCAATTTTTCAACATATTTCCTGCAAAAAAAAGCGCGGCCATCCTTCACGAACGACCGCACTTTGAATATAAAAACTGTGACTCATGGGCCACTCAATTACCGGTAGGATAATAGAACACCGTGCCATCCGTTCCCGCCCAGGGGTTCCCGGCAACAATAGCTCCTTCTCCGTCCTGAATGCCGCTCACGAACGAAACGTTGCCCGTACACGTACCCTCGGCCGTTTCATACTTTGAAGAGGTATTGAATGTGATGTCCATGTTCACCTGAACGGAGCCGTAGAAAATCACCACAATCGGACCAGGCAAAGTGACCTGGCCCTGAGCAATCACGAAGTTGCCCACCAGAGAAGCTTTTTCCGCAGTCGTCCTTCTGTACACCATGTGAGTCGTGGCGGGAATAGAAGTACCGGCAGCGGCTCCCTGAATCTTCGCCAGAGGAAGGTCGGTATCATTGCCATCCAGCTGGATGATGAGAGAGGAGGCGTTATCCGGGTTCACCTGATCCGTAATCGGCACTACCATATTCAGCCTGCTGCCTGAGGGAAGACAGGTTCCTTCTCCACTATCGCCGCTGCCTCCGCAGGACAGGAGCCCGGCAGACACTGCCGCCAGAGACAAAAAGGAGAGAGAATACTTGTTAAATACACGGGCAAACATAATGGAAAATGAGTTTTTTTCAAGATAGTGATTCTTGGGAGAACGTCAACAAAATAACTGCATTGATCTGCATCTTCATGCTGTTCCGCGGACTCAAAGCCCCCGGGGAAAAGAACGGACGGCCTGGTTTATCTTCCCCAGCACATCAAAACACGCGAAATACGGAACCCCCTCTCCGCATCTTCCAGCAGCGTTCATGCATAAGCAGCATCATCTTATGATCAACCTACCTGACCTTTTCCAAACGCCGCTTGAGCACGCGCCCCGTGATGAAGAGGGGGGCCGCCCCCATCAGGAACAGCAGCAGGGAGTCCTTCCAGGGGGTAGGCACCGTTCCTTCGTCCGCGCTGTAGCCGGGATCGTCCGGAGCCTTCCCCGTGTTGCCCCACGGCAGGGGCTGGCGGCGCGCCAGGAAAATTTCCGGGCGGTCCAGCGTATCACGGCTGACGCGCTGGATTTCCGCGGATTCATCCAGCATTACAATGCGGTCATTGACGTAAAAGGATTTAACGGAGGGCTTGCCCTTCCCCTGCTGTTCCAGTTCCGCAATCACCTGCCTGTAGTTTTTCTCATAGCCGTTGACCGCCGCCCTACGTACCCGCCGGACCGCGGCCTTGGCCTGTTCCGGATCGTCCGCCCCGATGGCGGCTATGTGCAGGAGCGCCATCTTGAGCAGCTTGAATTCCTCAAATTCCCTGTTGTCCAATTGGGGCTGCTCCTTGAGCTCGTCCACTTTCTCCTGAATGGTTTCACGCTCCCTTTCCCATACGTTTTTGGAGGCTTGGTCCACCACCATCGTTTCAAAGGAGTAGCGCAGGGGGCAGAATTCCGCCACCAGCGGCACGCGGCCCGGCTTGAGGCGCCCGTGTTCATCCGTGCGGTGGGCGGACCACGGGATGAACTGGTTCATTTCATCAAAGTGGACAATGGCCCCGGCCATCAGTATCTGGGGAATCAGCAGCAGGGGCACCATATTGAGAGCCGCGCGCTCCGTTTTGGCAAAGACGGAGACCAGCAGGGACAGGCTTACGCCGATGAAGGCCGTCAGGGTCATCGTCCCCAGGTAGATCAGGAACATTTCATGGATTTCCAGGATGGCGTTCCCCACCCACAGGAAGAGGGCGGACTGCACGGCGGAAAGCCCCGTCAGCACCAGCGCCTTGGCGAGCACGTAACCGGTCACGAACACCTTGGCGTTGCTCTCCCGCTTGAGCAGGGCGCGGTCCTTGAGCACTTCGCTGGCCGCCCCGGTCAGGCCGAAGAACATGGCCACGATGGTCGCCAGGAACAAATAGGAAGGTATGTGAAGGGCGGTGGCAAACGTGTATTCCGGGCTGGAAGAGGCGCGCAGGGTCAGGGAAATCAGCAGGGCCAGCACCGGCCCTTCCAGCAGCATGGTGTACAGCCCCATGCGGCTCCGCACGCGGCCCAGGAAGGTGCGCACGGCCCAGATGCGGAAAAGCCGCCAGAGCTGCATCACGCTGCGCCGGGGGGCAGGCGGGAATTCCAGCGTGCCTTCATACAACGTTCTGGGCGCCCCTCCTTCATGGTGGTGCCCCATTACGTTGCGGAATCGGTAGCCTTCAAAGCGCTCCTGCCACAGCCGGGGGTGCTGCCGCCTGCGGCGGTCATGCCAGGAAAGGGGGGCCTCCAGCACTTCAAACACGTAGTCCGCGCCGCCGGCCGTCCGCGCCTCCTCGGAAACGTCAATGGCCATATCCACGGCCGCCTTCCGGAAATAGCGCATCATGCCCGGCACGTCCCCCCAGTAGGCCATCTGGCCGCCGTGGTCCAGCACCAGCACCTTCTGGAACTGGTTCAGGATGGCCGTGCTGGGCCGGTGCATGGTGGCGATCACCATCTTGTCACGGCTCATGTTCAGCATGGTCTGCATGACCAGCTTGGCGTCGGAGGTGGAAAGGCCGCTGATGGGCTCGTCCAGCAGGAAGACGTCCGCAATGCCCGCCAGGTCAAGCCCCAGGTTCAGGCGCGTGCGCTCTCCGTCGGAAATGGTGCGCGCATTCATCTCTCCCACGCGACGGGAGGCGATGTGCGTCAGCCCCAGGAATTTCAGAATGGCGTTCACCCGCCTGACGCGCTCCGACCGGGTCAGGCGCGGACGGCGGATGATGGTGGCCTGGGCGATGTGCTCGGAAACGCTCATGGCCGCATCCAGAATGTCCTCCCGCGGAATGAAGGCGATGTAGGGCCGGATCAGGTCCGGAGCGCTGTACAGAAGCTGGTTGTTGTAACGGATGCAGCCGCGCGTGGGCGGAAGCTGCCCGGCCAGCATGGAGAGCAGCGTGCTTTTTCCGGATCCGCTGGGGCCCAGGATGCAGACCATCTCTCCGCGCTTCACGGTCAGGTCAATGTTGTCCAGCACACGGCCGGAACGCATGAATTCCTTGGTCACGCCCTCCACGCTGAGGGTTCTGATGGCGTGGTATTCTTCATCCAGCACCCCGGCGGAAAAACGGCAGCGCAAGGCGTGATAGGCGTTCAGGTGCACCACGTCCCCGTCGCGCAAGGAAACCCTTCCCCGCACGGGCCTGCCATTGAGCAGCAGGGGCATGGAAGCCTCCACCACTTCCAGCCAGCCGGAATTGGTGGCGCTGGAAAAGGAAACCTCCAGCACCACTCCGGCGGCCAGACCCGGCGTCAGCAGCATGTCCCCCTTGCGCGCCTTTTCCGGCAGGTTGGTTACGCGCAGCTTGCGGGTCCCGGGGTCCAGGCGGAAGCGGCGTCCGATGTCCGACATGGAGTTCTGCACCTCCCCCATGGAAAAAGGCCCCTCCCCGTCCAGCGTGAAGGAGGAATAGTAGGCCATGCGCACGTTCTCACCGGGGTACAGGCGCCGCCCGTCCACCACGAATTCCACTTCCGGCCTCAGAACCTCCACCCTGCACGCCAACCCCATGTTCACGCGCACCTCGCTGGCCCGTGAACGCACCCGGCTGATTTGCAGGGCGCCGTTGTCCAGGGAAATATAGCATACTTCCTGCTTGCCGGAACGCTTGCAATCCAGGAAGAACGCGAAGTCTTCAAAGCTTAGCGGACCTGACGGCAGCAGCACCACCTGCCCGTTGGTCAGCGGCATTACCCCGCCGGGCGGCAGGTGGCGGCCGCGCACCACAATAGGCCTGGAGCCGTCATTCACCACCAGCACCAGGCGCGAACACCGGATCAGGCGGAAGGAAATGCCCTTGTCCTGTTCCGGCAGGGATACCTCCGCACCAATGCCGGAGGAAAAACCGACGCTGTACGCCGGCTCCTGGGCCTCCACGTCCGGCGTCATCAGAAGCTGCCTCAAGTGGTTTGCCGTACCCGGCAGTTCCAGGCCGTACGTCACCTGGTCAAACAGCTCCCCGGTCATGCGGGGGTCTCCCGTGTTGATGAGCAGGGAAAGCACTTCCAGCGCAATCGCCATACGCTCCGTCTCGTCCCTGCCGGAGGCGGCGGAAGCCAGCACATCCGCCACCGTCAGATTGGCCCGCATGGAACGCTCGAAACGGTTGGAAAGCCAGCGGTGCTCCACTTCCGGGAAGGTGTAGCGCAGAATGTCCAGCGCGGCATCCGCGTCGCGCGCGCTCAAGTGGCGGCGCCCGCTCAGAATGGTGGCAAACAGGTCCACCAGCGTGCCGGCATGCACTTTCATGGAACCGTCGTCCCGGCGCAGCCACGGCACGTAGGCGCCCAGCGTCCTGACCAGATTCAGCCTCCAGTGAATCAGCTTGGAGGGTATGTCAAAAAACCATCGGATCATGCCAGGGAACGCGTTGCCGGAACCAGTAGTACAGGGATTCCCGGCCTACCTCAAGCGCAACCGGAATTTCACGGAGAAATGACAATATTTTCTACAGCTTTATCTTGCAATAGGTCTGGAGGAAGTATAGTTCTGTCCAATGTTCATGCTTTCCATGCGAAAGCGAGCCAAATACATCAACATTATCACAACATGGATATTTTAGTTTCTACTCTTTGTGACTTCGCCGCCGACTACCAGGGCAAGCTTTGCATCCAGGGCGGTTTTGACTCCCTGGTCGCCCGTCAGTTCCCCGTCGTGCACCCCGTCTGCGCCGTTGCCCTGCGCATCTGCCTCACTCCTGAAGACGAAGGCACCCACGAACTGGGCCTGAGCATCGTTGACGCCGACGGCACGCCGCTGGACAAGGAACGCATGCCCATCAAGATCAACTTCCCGGTGCCCGCTTTCCCGGAAGGCGCCTCCTTCTTCACCCGCAACCTGATTATGAACTTCCAGGGCCTGCGCTTTGAAAAGCCCGGCAACTACTCCATCGACCTGACGGTTGACGGCGAACTGGCCTCCCGCGTGCCTTTCCGCGTGGTGCAGGTGCAGGAAGAAGCTCCCCAGGCCTAAGAATAATCTTCTTTTTCATCAAACCGCCTCCCGTTCACCCGGCAGGCGGTTTTTTGTTGGGGTGCATGGAGCCCCCGTCTGCCCGAAGGAGGGAGATGAAAACCACCGGTTCCATGTTCCCATGAAAGCCGGTTCGCTCACAAAGCCTTCCCCCCGGGAGCGGAGGTGGCTTTCCGGCCTTCGTACTGAAAAGCTTTTCAAAGCGGAACCTAGGCTCATTTTTCTCTTTTACTAACCGGACATGGCTATGAGGGCCGGGAGTCCCTCTTTCCCGGGAGAGCGCAGGCAGGCTTTCGCCGGGTGGGGAAGCGCCATGGTTGGCGCAGCCCTCTTTTCTCTTTGGAAAGAAAGGAGGTGCGCCTTTTTTGCGTTCTCCAGCCCCCTTTTTCATTGCGGTTCCCCACCGGATTGACCATGATACGAACCGCTCCCACCCGCCATGCAAACCCCACGCCTCCAGTACGACAGGATTATCATCACGGGCGCATCGTCCGGATTCGGGGAAGCCTTTGCCGGAACGCTGGCCCCTCATGCGGCGGAACTGGTGCTGATTGCCCGGAACGGGGACGTCCTGCGCCAGCTTGCCGCCGCGCTGGAAAAACGCCACCCCGGCCTGCGCGCCTCCGTCTTTCCCTGCGACCTGGCGGATGAAGCTTCCCTGGACACGCTCGTTTCACATCTGGACAGCCTTCCTCCGGGCAGAACCCTGCTGATCAACAATGCGGGAGCCGGGGATTACGGAGAATTCGCGGACGGCCGCTGGGAAAAAATCCGCGCCCTGCTGCGCCTGAACGTGGAAAGCCTCACCCGCCTGTGCCATGCGCTGATCCCCTCCATGAAACGGAACGGCGGGGACATCATCAACCTCAGCTCCCTGGGAGCCCTCCTGCCCATTCCGGATTTTGCCGTTTATGCGGCCACCAAGGCTTATGTTTCCAGCCTGTCGGAAGCGCTGCGGCTGGAACTGCGCGAACACGGCATCCGCGTGCTGGCCGTCTGCCCCGGCCCGGTTTCCACGGGCTTCGGAAAAGCGGCCCGGCGCCCCGGCTTTACCGGAAACATGATGCCGGGCCGCAACGCCTTTGATACGTCCGTTGAAACCGTCGTGAAAGACAGCCTCCGCGCCCTGTCCCGCGGGCGCGCACGTGTCTTCCCCGGCATGAAGATACGGCTGGCGGCCCTGCTGTTGAGCATTGCCCCGCTGGTGCTGATCCGCTTTTTCATGGGCAGGCGTCCCCGGAAAGTCCTTCCTGCCCCCAACGATTCACCTTCTTCAGCATCATGAAAGCACACCGCCGCGGAACACCCCGCCTCACCTGGTTCAAGCTTGCAGTCTGCATCTGCCTGGCAGCCATGGCGGCATCCCTGTTCACACCGTATCCGGCCCAGATTATCCGGGCCCTGAAAGGGGAACCCGAACAGGCGCCCCCGGATTCCGGCGCCTATCCGCCGCATGAATCCATCCCTGCGGAACAGCCAGGGCAGGAAGAGCCTGCGCCCCCCCTTACTCCATCCGTTTCCGGAAAGGAACCTGAAGATTCACGGCTGACCACGCCTTGGACGCCGGAGCGCACGATTGCCCTCCCCCCGGTGCAGTATCCCCCCTTCCCGCCCGTCCTCCCCACGAAGCCCGCGGAGGGAGCCATGACGAATATCTACGAACTGGCACGCGGCCTGAACCTGAAAACGCAGGTCAATTTCCAGCCCGGCACCCTGGCTTCCAGGGACAGGGAGACTAAAAGCAATTACCAGATGACCCTCACCCTGAACGTCAAGCAGCCCAAGGCCCTGACAAAGAAGGAGGACATCCTGAACATCAACCCCAAGCTGGGAACCATGCTTCCCGGCCTGTCCACCCTGTTCAAGCATGCGCGGGTCTCCCCCTATTACGGGCAGATTTACGTCCGCAAGCAGACGGAAATCCGCAAGAACCTGGCCTCCCTGCTCAAGCTCCTGGACCGCCATAATTACTACGATACGGAGACGATTCTGGAAACCACCTATCCGGATACGGGCAGAAAACTCCTCTGGCTACAGAGTGAAATGGACGTTGTTTCCGACGGTTCGGACGGGGACCGCTTGTCCACCATGCCGGATAAAATCCTGAAAAGCTCCTTCTACCAGCCCAGCACTTCCTACCGCTGGAAGAAGCGCACGGACAAGCCCAATCCCCTCCTCAAGCCCTGGCAGCAGAGGCTGGCTTCCTACAAGAAGACGCTGGAAAAAGCCTCCGCCGCGGAAAAACCGGCCCTGCGCCGCAAGATAGACCACGCGGAACGGGTCATTGAAGAATTGAAGCGCTACAGTTTCCTGATCTCGGAATACGATCCGTTCATCGTGGTCCCGCTGGGAGTGGTCAACCAATCCTCTCCCTTTTCCCCGCAGTTCGGGGATTACGCCGTCGTCATCGTGGGGGACAAGTTGTACCCGGCCCTAGTGGGAGACGCCGGACCGCGCTACAAGACGGGGGAAGGCTCCCTGCGCCTGAGCCGTGAAATCAACCCCAAGGCGGGGCCTTACAGCCGTCCCGTTTCCGACCTGGTAGTCAGCTACCTGATCTTCCCCGGTTCCGCGGATCCGGAAGCCGGACCGCCCGACTACGAGAAGCTTACAGCCAAATGCCAGGAGCTGCTCCATGACATCGGCGGCATGGGAAAGGATTTCAAGCTCCACCAGTGGGAGGACCTGCTGGCGCCCAAGCCGCCGCCCGCTCCCCCCGCGCCCAAACAAGGGAGCGGCAATCCTGCGGAAACACCTGCGAACGGCCAGAAGAAGGCGGATGCCCCGGCGGAAAATGCGGCGCCGGCAGCCTCCCCTGTCACTCCGCCCGCTCCGGAACCCGGCAAAACCGCCGCGTAGGCTACAGGGCTTCCTTCCAGGAAAAGAGAAAGGCCTTCCACATGCGGGAATAAACGTTCCCGCGCGTGATTTTTACCTTTCCTGTCCCCGGCTGTTCCTGCCGTTGGAGCAGTTCCAGCGTATCCAGCCCCAGCCATGCGGGCAGCACGGTGGAAAAACGCAGCCGCCCGTTCCGGAGGGATTCCGCATAAAACACGCCTTCCTTCAGCCAGCGTTCCGCCCGGTCCAGCCACGGCTGAACATCGGGAGTAGGCAAATAGCTTCTTCCACGGGAGAGGTCTTCCTCCCGGTCGCGCAGAATGTTCACCAATTGCAGCCCCATGCCGTAGTGCCTGCCCCAGCGTAAAAGCTGGTCCTCCGGCTGCGTGCTGAAGCCTGATCCCAGCGCCAGCAGGCCCAGCCTGGTCCAGAATTCTCCCACGCAGCCGGCCACCATGTAGGTATAATGCTCCAGTTGTTCGGGACATGAAACCGAGGAACGGGCTTCAAAATATTCCAAATCCCAGGCCTGCCCCTCCACAATGGTGGACAGCACCTGCCTCACGAGCATCTGCTCACGGGGGGAAAGGGCTTCCAGCAGCGCCAGGCATTCGGGGAAACGGGCCAGCAGCTCCGCCTCCCCCCGGTGCGTCTGGACGGTGGAAAGAATGCCCAGACGGCCAAAACAGGAGGCGGCGGCCTCCCGGGAGGCGTCCCCGGCTACCGTCGCGCCCATCATCCTCAGCAGCGCCAGGCGTTCCCGGCAATCCATGTCCACGGTATCCGCCACCGTATCCGTAGCGCGCGCCAGCAGATAGCCCACGGCCACGCCAGGGCGCATCTCCCGGGGCAGGAAGCGCATGCTCAAATAAAAGGACCGGGAAACGGCGGACAGAAGCTGACGAAGTCCTTTCATGATTTTTGCAGGCCCAGCCTGTGCATTTTATAATGGAGCACCCGTGGGGAAATGCCCAGTTCCCGCGCCGCTGCGGACATGTTGCCCGGAGAGCGTTTCAGTGCGGCCACAATCAATTCCCGTTCAAAGGAATCCACCATCGTCGGCAAGTCCGCATGGTCCTCTCCGTCACGGGAAGACGGGGCGTCATGGCTGGGCATTTGGAGGGAGGCGGGCAGGTTGTAACCGTAAATGCAGTCGTCCTGCGCCGTGATGACTGCACGCTCCATGCAGTTTTCCAGCTCCCGCACGTTGCCGGGCCAGTGGTAGGCCATGAGCATGTTGATGGCTGGCGTGGACAGCCGCTTGATATCTTTCCCGTATTTCAGGTTGAACTTGGAAAGAAAGTGTTCCGCCAGCAGCATGATGTCCCCCTTGCGCTTGGAGAGGTCCGGCATGACGATGGGGAAAATGTTCAGCCGGTAGTACAAGTCCTCCCGGAATTTGTTTTCCGCCATCAATTCCTCCAGATTGCGGCTGGTGGCGGCAATGAAGCGCACGTCGGAATGAAGCTCCCTGTTGCTCCCCACGCGGGAAAAAGTCTTTTCCTGAAGAAAGCGCAGCAGCTTCACCTGCATCTGGAGGCTCAAATCCCCGATTTCATCCAGAAACAGGGTACCTCCGTCCGCCGCCTCCGCCCGGCCGATGCGGCGGCTGGTGGCTCCGGTGAAGGAGCCTTTTTCATGGCCGAACAACTCGCTTTCCAGCAGGTTTTCCGGCATGGCCGCACAGTTCAGCGTCACCAGCGGCTTGTCCTTCCTGCCGCTCAGGTTCACTACGGCGCGCGCTACCAGCTCCTTCCCCGTTCCGGAACTGCCCCGGATCAGCACCGTAGCGTCGCTGGGGGCCACCTGGCGTATCTGTTCATACACCTGGAGCATGGGGCGGCAGTTGCCGATCAGTTCGCCCGGATTGGTTGTTAAAAGCTGGCGCAGTTTCTCGTTCTCCGCCATCAGGGCCGCCCGTTCCTCATGCGCCTGCAGGCTGGCCGCCAGCGCGTCCCCCACGATGTTGCCCACAATCTCCAGCAGCTTCTGGTCCCGTTCCAGGTCCGTTTCCCTGTCCACGGGGCGGTCAATGCTCAAGGTGCCGATCACCTGCTGCAAATGAATGATGGGCACGCAGATGAACGCCACCTTTTCCCCGCTCTTGCGGGTACGGGTACGGTTCAGGAACCTGGAATCCCGGGAAATGTCCTCAATCACATGGGGCCTCCCCGTTTCCGCCACATGGCCCGTAATGCCCTCCCCCACATGGTAATGGCCGCGCTTCATCTCCTGCTCGTCCAGGCCGTGGGACGCTTCTATCATCAGATCATTCCCGCGGCGGATGGTGAAGGTGCCGCGCAGCATCTTCATGCGGCGGTAGAGCACGTCCAGAATATGCCGGAGCAGCGCCGTGCCGTTGCGTTCATTGACAATGGCGGAGCTGATTTCCTGTAGCACGACCATTTCCAAATCCGGTGACTTGTTTATTTCATTCATGAAGTCCGGGGCTGGGCGAATATTAACCGTACGGTCCTGGCAGACCAACTACTTTTTCTTCCACCGTCATGCAGCCGGGGAAAAAGCTGCCGCGGGAAATGAAGGTAACGTTCTAGTACTTAACTTTGATGATGTTATGAACGAAGGAGAAAAGAAGTTTACAAAATTGTAATGCATGGCGCCTCTTTCCTCCCGTTTCACATGCCCACGTCTCCGCCGGACTCCCTTTTCATCATTTCCGTGATGACCTGGAACAGCGCGTTGCGGTACAGGACGCCATCCAGCCGCCCGGTATTTTTCCAGACCACGGGAAAGGCGGGCAGATGGGTCTGTTCAAACAATTTCAGGGCATCCGTCAGATGGGTGCCGGCGTCCAGCACGGGGGCGCCCGCGCGGATCAGCTCCCCGGCGGTGGGAGGAGGGCTCTTCCCCTTCTCCTCCATCTGCCGGCGGACAGCCAGAAAGTCATCCGGATAAATGGCACCCTCATAAGTCCCGTCCTTTTTCACCACAAAAATCAGGTCTCCGGGATTCCGCAGCATCAGGGAGGAAACGTCGTCCAGGGAAGCGTCCGGCGCCACCTGGGGCACCACATGGCGAGCCAGGTCATGCACATGGACCTGCGCCATGGGCAGGTTGACCACGGATTCCGGACTGCCGGACAGGCTGGCGGCATACATGGACCGCGCGCGAATCAGCCGCCCCGTTCCATAAGCGCTCACCACGCCGATCAGGAGCGGGTAAATCATTTCCCCGCTCATGGAGAACTCCACCACCATCACCAGCGCGGTCAGGGGAGCCTGGGCCGCCACGGCAAAAAAGGCCGCCATTCCCACCATCGCATACGCCACCGTATGGTTGCCCTCCATGCCCAGAGACGTCAGGACCGTACTGAAAATAAACCCGACCATGCTTCCCACGTACAGCGTGGGCGTCATGGCTCCGCCCACCGTACCGCAGCCGAACACGATCGCCACGGCGGACACCTTCACCAGAAGCAGGATAAACGCCTGCTGCGTGCTGTAATCCTCATCCACCAGCCCGGTAATCAGGGCCTGCCCGTTGCCCACCACCTCCGGATAAAAAACCGCCAGCACCCCCACAACCAGTCCGGCGGCCATCAGGCGCAGCGGCAGGAGGGACTGGCGGCCGTTCAAATACCTGGTAGCTACATCCAGCAGGCTGACCCATCCCCTGGCCGCCACGGCGGCCGCCACTCCCAGCGCAATGCACCACAGGGACTGGGAAAAGACGGTAAAGCTTTCAAACGGGGAACTGTACAGCGGGGCGGGATCCCCCAGCAGGTGCAGCATGGCGAACCCGGTGCAGGAGGCAATCAGCAGAGGCGCCAGAATATCCATGCTCACGGTGCCGATGATGATTTCACTCACGAACAGGCACCCGGCAAAGGGGGCATGGAACGCCGTGGTGAACCCGGCCGCCGCCCCGCAGCCGACCAGCAGCCGGAGCCGCGGAATGGACACGTGCAGCCGCTGCCCCACCGCGGACGCGATCAGGGCGGAGGACTGGATGATAGGCCCTTCCTTGCCGATGGCCGCTCCGGAAGCAATGCTCCATGCCGCGGAAAACACCTTCAGGGCGGACGCCCGGAATTTGATCAGCCCGTTTCCGATGGACATGGCCTCCATGTATTCCGTGGCCTGTCCCGGCATCCTTTTTTTCAGGAACAGCAGGATGCAGCCGGCCGCCAGGCCGCCCACCACCGGAATAAACATGCGCCACTCAGGCTCCACCTGGGAAAAGGTGCCTACGCGGGAATCCGACCAGATGCCCGTGAGCAGCCATTGAATCACTTCCACCGTCCACTCAAAAAACAGGGACATGCTGGCGCCCACCACCCCCACGATCACGGCCCACACGTAAGTGACCTGCCTTTCCCCCACCTTCCAATGATGGAACAGCCTTAAAATCCACCCGTACCAGACGGAATCCGGCGGCGGCTGGGGCTGGGGGGATGGAGAATTCATGGGCAAAGCGGCAATATTATTCCATTGTGACAAAAAAACGCCTCCGGATGTTCGATGCCGCAGAAAATACCTGCAGTGCTTCATCCGTGAAGGGCCGCAAGACGCGGAAGGCCGTTCCCTCCGGAGAAGGCGCCTGCCCGGCAAAGGTCTTGCACCGCGCCGGAAACCTGCTACACCGGAAGAACCCCAACCCCTTTTCCCATGCCTGACCGCACGCCGCAACCTCCGCCACGGCTATCCCCGCGCCTCCGGAAGCAGGCGCTTCTGCTGATTGCCTGCGTCATTTCAGGCAGCCAGCTGTACGGCCTCAAACATCCCGCCTCCGTCTGGCCCGCGGAACGGGAAGTGCTTTCCGGCCATTCCATCTTCGGACAGCCGGGGGACCCGGCCTCCCTGGTCACGGTTCCGCTGCCCTATCCGCTGAGGCCGTCCTGGTCCCCGGACACGGAGCTTGCGTCCATTACCTGCCACCGTTTCATCGCCGTGCCGCTCACCAGGATTTTCCAGCGAACGCTGGAACATTACGGCATGGAGCGCATCCGCGAACTGCGGCTGGACGTTTACGGAGGCTGCTTCAACAACCGCCCCATCCGCGGAGGCTCCCGCCCGTCCCTGCACGCGTGGGGCATTGCGATAGACATGGACCCCGAACGCAATACCCTGTACATGAGCGCGCCGGAAGCCGTCTTTTCCGGACCGGAATACGATGCCTTCTGGTCCATCGTGGAAAAGGAGGGGGCCTTTTCCCTGGGACGCGAGAGAAATTACGACTGGATGCACTTCCAGTTCGCCAGGCCGTGAAAGTGCGCGGAAGCCCCCAGGCGGCACCGGAGCGGCCCGGGCGTCAGAACGTATATTTCAGGTTGATGCCGTAATAAAAATCATCCCCCAGGTCCCTCTGCTTCACCACGGTCAGCGCCTGGCTGTAGTTGGTGAACAATTCCACGGTCAGGCGCGAGGTAGCGCGGAAGGTAAAACTCAGGTTGTAATCCAGGGCGTTGGATCCGTGGTGCACTACCGGGCCCACGTACCCCCCGTTGTAGCCGTAACGCACCACGGCATCCACCCTCACGCAATCCGCGATCTCCTCGTGCAGCCCCGCAAACACGGCGTAATAGCCGCGGAACGTATGATTGTTATACTGCCAGTAGAGGTCCGTGCCGCCGAACCAGCGGTCGGAAAAATGATAGGTCGTCTTCAGGCCGGGGCGCGGGATGCCCTTGTCCCCCGGAAAAACAAAGCTGTGCTCATACCAGGGCATCACCGTCCAGTTCCCCAGCTCCTTGATGTAATCCAGCCGGTACTTTAATTCCGCATGGTTCCGGTGGTCCGTGGAAACGCCGTACCATATCTTCCCCACCCATTCCTTGTACTGTATTTCAGGAACGAACATGCACAGGGAGCCGTCCCACAGGTCAAGACCCTCGCACTCGTACTTGCTGGCCCATCCCGTCTGGAAGCGCAGATAAACCCGGTCATCCGTGGGGCCGGCCAGGGAAAGGGGATGGGGGCAGGCGGTCTTCAGGTAGTAGGACTGATCCTGGCAAACCGTCGTGGAACCCCAGGCGCCGGGGCATGACAGCACACCCGCACAGGCCGCCAGCAATAGTTGAGTCGCAGTGTTCGTTTTCATATTCATTTATGGTTGGACAGGCGTTTTCTGGGGCGGCGCATCCGGACGAGGACGGCATCCTTCCATGTTGTACTCCCGCTCCGTTTTTTACTGCAAGCCGATACTCCGCCCGCAGCCGGATAAAATGCCTTCTGAAAATGGGACACCATGGAAAAAACAATATGCAGCCTCCAGAGCCAAAAAACAAACCTCCATTGAAAGATTGTGTCAGCAGGATTTGTATACAAGACCGTATTCATGAAGTTCCTTATTCCCGCGCTCGTTCTGTCCGCCTGCCTTCCCGCGGCATTTTCGCAAGAACAAATTATCCCGAAACCGGCAGAAATCACGGTGTTCCACGGGAAGCCTGCCCAGCTCACGCCGGCGTCCGCCATCATTACCGCGACGCAGGACAAGGCTTTCCTGAACCGCGCCAGGCAATTGCAACAGATGCTCGGCGAAGGAACCGGACTGCCCCTCCCCCTTAAAACGCCCGGAGAAGCACCGGAGAATGCCGCCTGCATCATCATTAAAAAGGACCCGGCCCTGGCCGCGAAGGGGGAGGAAGCCTACTCCATCCAATCCTCCCCCAGGGGAATCATTCTTTCAGCCGCCCATGCCAAAGGCATTTTTTACGCCGGGCAAAGCCTGATCCAGATGATGCCCGTCATTTTCCACGACCGGAAGGCGGACAAATCCGCCGTCCAGTGGAATATTTCCGGAGCTCCGTTCAACATGGTGGACTACCCGCGGTTCTCCTGGCGTGCGCTGATGATTGATGAAGCGCGCCACTTTTTCGGTGAAAAAGCCATCAAGCAGATCATCGACCAGATGGCCCTGTTGAAAATGAACATCCTGCACTGGCACCTGACGGACGACGTCGGATGGCGCATTAAAATCAAGAAGTATCCCCGTCTGACCACCATCGGTTCCAGGCGCAGGGAATCCGAAACCGGTACGTGGAACAGCGGCAAGTCCGACGGCACGCCGCATGAAGGCTTTTATACCCAGGAGCAGATCAGGGACATCGTTCAATACGCGGCCCGGCGCAATATCACCATCGTCCCTGAAATTGAAATGCCGGGCCACGCCAGCGCGGCTGCCACAGCGTACCCGTTCCTGAGCTTGAAATCACCCAGGGAAGTGCCCACCACGTTCATCGTCAACACGGCCTTTGACCCTACCTCGGAAAAGACCTATGCCTTCCTGTCCGACGTACTGGATGAAGTCGTAGCGCTGTTCCCCAGCAGGATCATCCATATCGGCGGCGATGAAGTGCGCTATGCCCAGCAATGGAAGGACGTTCCGGAAATTGAGGCGTTCATGAAAAAGAACAACATGAAGAGTTATGCGGACGTCCAGATGTACTTCACCAACCGCATGTCCGGCATCGTCGCCAAAAAAGGGCGCCGCATGATGGGCTGGAATGAGATTTACGGCCATGACGTCAACGGGGACGGCGGAGGCAAAGCCGGAACCAAACTGGACACGAACGCCGTCATCCACTTCTGGAAAGGGAATACGGACCTGGCTAAAAACGCCATCAAGGACGGGCATGAGGTCATCAATTCCCTCCACAGCTCCACTTACCTTGATTACAGCTACGGCAGAATTTCCCTGCAAAAGGCATACGGCTTCGAGCCCATTTTCCCGGGCCTGGAGGAACAGTACCATTCCAGGGTCAAGGGGCTGGGGACGCAGGTATGGACGGAATGGATTGCCAATACGGAGCGCCTCCACCACCAGGCATTCCCCCGGGCCTGCGCCTTTGCGGAAGTGGGCTGGACACCTGCCGGGAAAAAGGATTTCCCGGATTTTAAAAAGCGCTTGAAGGAATATAGCGGGCGCATGGACCTGATGGGCATCAAGTACGCCGGGGATGTGATCAACCGGATAGACAAGTCCGACTTTTTCAACACGCCGCAGATCGGCACATGGACGCCTGACGACCTGTCCGGACAGGAGCATTCGTTCGACGTCACCAAACTGGTCAAGGTTCCCGGCAAATACACCGTGACCCTGCTCTACGACAAGGGGGCACACGCCATTGAAATCGAATCCGTGGCCCTGTATGAAGGTGAGAAGGAAATTGCCCGGGACGCTCATTCGGGCAGGAGCGGTACCGATCAGAAAAATATCCAGTACATCCTGAACGTTCCGGAAGCCAGGCAAGGGGCATCCTACACGGTCAAGGCCAGATTCAAGGGGGCCGGAGGCAGCGACTCCTACGGAACGGTGTACTGTGAAGCGCCCTAAAAACTGCTGAATCAACCCGCAACAAAAACCGGAGGGGCTTCATGCCCTCCGGCTTTTGTTTCAGCAACCGGGATACTGCCGCTTGGACTATCCTTCCCAGGCATTGTTCTTTTTCAATCCCATCAGGTTTCCCAGGCACAGGGTGCCTTTCACGAACAGGAAGCCCGTACCTTCCATCAAGCAGAGCGGAATTGCTGCCGCCTTCACCCGGAGCTGCGCAACCCGGGTTCCGGTTGCATTAAAAAGGCGCCGGAGGCCCTCACTTGCAGACCTCCGGCGCCTGAATGACCGGAATCAGCGGACGATAATCTTCATCCGCGGAAACCGGGCGCAGCTCACATTTCAGCCATCATCTTTTCCACGTATTGGAAAAAGATGCTTCCGTCCTCCCCGCTGATGCCATAGTCTTTGGTATCCTCGATATTCGCATTTTTGATGCGGGTGATGATATAAACTTTGGAGAACATAATTCCCCATTGTCCATACTTGTCATTATCAAACCAAACGTGATGATTGTAGGTCGGCTCGAAGTAGATGGTCCCTCCGTCATCAGGCTCGGCGATCGGACCACAATATTTGATAATGATGTGGCTGATGCCCTTGTAGCACCACTCCTTTCCGCATTGCGGCTTCTTGGAGAGGCTGGTAGTCATCTCGATGGTGGCATTTGTAATGTTGAAGGATAATTTATCCTCATCATGGTACATGACCCCCTTTTGAGGGAGAGTCACCTCGTTCTGGATGGAGACCCCTTCATAAATGAGGCGCGCCCCTTTCCACTCCGTTTCCGGCGGAGCTATTTCCCCTTTCAGGAAGCAGGTCCCTGAGAGAGAAACCATAATTGCACAGGCAATTTTATTCATTGTTGTTTTCTGGTTTGTTGTTGTTTTAATAATTCCTTTTTGAGGAATTCCTTCATTTCCTGAACAGTTTTTTCAGGAGGATTTTTCGCATCGTCCCGGTACTGCCGCCAGTCGATGCGCAGCTTGGCCATGAGGCGCAGTTCCCTGGGGGAGAAAGGAACGGTGCCCGGAGCATTAGGCATGAAATCCCGGGACCGGTTGCCGATGTAATAAATCTGGCTCTGGTCCCATGAGCGCTTCATGGTTTCATCAAAGGAAGCCCTTACCCGGTCGTCACTGACTCTGGCTTCCCACTGGAGGCAATCCGCCAGGCAGCCGCCCTCCGCCCGGTTCTCCCGGGCCTGCCGCCACAGGGAGAGAATATACCTGTTCTGAAGGCTGCACGCCGCAGGCGTCAGGTACTTGCGCGTGTATTGCAGCTCATAGAGGGGCTTGCACACGGCCTTCTCCCTCTGCCCCAGGGTGGCTCCGTTCACTCTCTCTGGAGTGGGAACAATGCCCGCGAGCTGGCCGGCCACATAATAGGGCAGTTCCTCCGGCATGCGGATTTCCCACGGAATCTTTTCATTCACGAATACGCCGTTTAAAATGGTATTGAAGGAACCGTTGCGGCAAACACGGAACAGGTAGATTCCCCCCTTCCTGCACATGAACCTCTTATAAACCCCGGAACCCGCAAATCTGGAAACGCGCGTGCGCGCTTCCACCGGGAAGGAATACCACTGCTCCATGGCGGCGGTAAGAATTTTCCCCCATTTGTTCTGTTCCCCTATCGCGAGGTCTCCCACATTGTTGAACTGGAAGACGAGGGAGGAGGTGGAAGGATGCCTTCTGGCTTCCACCACGTAATCCCGCCTGGATTCATTGGAAAGATAACCGTTGGGATTATAGAAATACAGGGCTATTTCATGGACGCCCTCCGGCACTTCCACAACGGTCCAAATGTCGGGACCGTCCACAAAGCCCGGATACACTTCCCCGTGGTCGTCCCACTCCGCCTCCGTCCGCACGGAATCCGTGGGATCGAAAAGAATGTTGCGGTTATCATTCTCCTTGATGCTATGCACCCACCAGCGCAGGGCATCCCCCTTGTTGCGGTTGAGCCCCATCAATCCCTGGATCCAGTAAGAAGACACGGCCCCCTGGTATCCGGGATAACCCGGAACGGAGGAAAGGGTTCGGAACGACACGGTCTTGGCCTTAAACTCGGAATTGCTCATGGGGGCATTCGTGGCGCACAGCGTGGCGCGCGTCAGGCCGTACCTCCCGCACCAGTCCCCCTTCGTGGACCAGTCCTCCCCGCGGAACACAATGCTCTTCCCCGCATGCGCATCCGCTCCCAGCTTTTCCAGCCTCTTCAGGACTGCGGCAGGGTCTTCCATCCGGGCCGGGGACGGGAACGGAATCTCATCGTCCTGCTGCTTCCTGTCCAGTTGATAAGACAGGGAACCCTTTTTCAGACTGACAAGCCCTTTCCCATACGTCGCCGCCCAGACACTTCCGTCCTTCAGCGCCAGCAGGGAGGGGACATCCGTATTTTCCAGTCCCTTCCTGATTCTCCGGCGCACCGTCATCCTTTCGGCATCCAGCACGTCCACTCCCTGCGTCCGGTAGCCGATGAAAATATCCTTTCCCTGCCGGAGGATGGAAGACACGAAGTCTTCCGACAGCATTTTGGCATTTCCCTCACCCGGAACGGCCGTCTTCCGCGCAGCGGAACCATACAGATTACTATTCTTCCGGGCATAATCCCGGCCGCGCAAGAAACGCCAGGAGCTGATGCCGTTGCTGTACGCCAGGCCGGACCAGGTGCCTACCAGCACCTGGTCTTTTTCCGTACAGGCCAGAACATTGCAGATATTGGAAGGCAGCCCGT
>NZ_JABFCI010000108.1:0-227 GCF_017566105.1 Akkermansia sp. GGCC_0220 | reverse complement strand
AACAAAGATAGTGCGAAAGTTGATGCAATGTATTACCAAGAGGATGGTAACTTTGAATTTAGGATTAGAAATCGAATAGGTATGATCGACAAGGTAAATCTCAATAGACTTAATCAAGAAGGTTATACTACTAAAAAATTTCATTCTGGCATTGGCTTAGCAAACGTAAAGCAAATCGAAGCGAAATATGAAAATAGTATGCTCATTGATTATGGTATCGAAGATGA
>NZ_JABFCI010000107.1:0-227 GCF_017566105.1 Akkermansia sp. GGCC_0220 | reverse complement strand
AGGGGCGTGGAAAACCCAGGAAACCGAGTATACAGTCAAACGTGCCAATGCGACAACCAGGACAGATGGAGGAATGGACCCCAATTACAAAGAAGAAATTACAGACCGCTATATGAAAGGCGTCGAGCTGAAAATCCCATTGCCCAATGGCGTGAAGGTAACGGGTTTGCCGGCAGAACAGACAAGCGGTGTGAAGGTTTCTTATGACAGTACAGCCAATTACCTGA
>NZ_JABFCI010000106.1:0-227 GCF_017566105.1 Akkermansia sp. GGCC_0220 | reverse complement strand
AACTGTATGTTCCCGATTGACAGAATTCATGAATTGGCTGCTGAAGGATTTATCAGGGCTTGTGCTCCGGTACATGCAGGATTCATGGGTGGTGGCGGAAACCAGGAGAAGTTCAAAGGCGAAACTGGTCCGGCTATCGCGCAGATGTTCAAAGAAGAGGACGTTGACGCAGTAATTCTCACCGCTGGCTGAGGAACCTGCCACCGCTCTGCAGTATTGGTGCAGAG
>NZ_JABFCI010000105.1:0-227 GCF_017566105.1 Akkermansia sp. GGCC_0220 | reverse complement strand
ACCACTTCTTGGCGCCCGAGGCGGAAGCGCCGGCCTTGACGGTGTCCTCGAGCAGGTCCAGAGCGTCGGCGTTGAGCACGTCGCGCATCTCCAGATCGTTGAAGCCCCACTCGCCCTTCAGGCGGTTGCGGCGCTCACGAGGCATTTCCGGCATCTGGGCCTTCATCTCCTCGATGTGCTCCTTGGTGATGTGCAGCATCACCAGATCCGGATCCGGGAAGTAGCGG
>NZ_JABFCI010000104.1:0-227 GCF_017566105.1 Akkermansia sp. GGCC_0220 | reverse complement strand
ATTTCTATTTTTATTTCTTCTTTATGTTTTTCATCACCTAAAAGCATAGACAGAGTATCAACATTATTTTTAGATTGGAAAATATCTTCTTCCTTGTCATCATTAAACAGAGAATTTTTTAGGATATCATCTACAGACTCATAAAATGTAGCTACCAAATGCTTACAACAATAATTCTCACTTCTAAATTCATTGTTTTCATAATCCGGGCAGCTGCAGTAAGTTGA
>NZ_JABFCI010000103.1:0-227 GCF_017566105.1 Akkermansia sp. GGCC_0220 | reverse complement strand
AGTTCATCTTTGGTGTTTCGTTTGGCCTGCTGGTTACCAAATTGTGCGGTGTGGCAGGATTTGCGGGGATTACTCCGATGGCAATCATTGCAGCACTCACTAACTCCGCAGGAGGATTATATTTGGAACTTGCACAGCAGTATGGTGATGAGACGGATGCGGGAGCAATTTCGATTCTGTCATTAAATGACGGTCCGTTTTTTACTATGATTGCAATGGGAACAGCG
>NZ_JABFCI010000102.1:0-227 GCF_017566105.1 Akkermansia sp. GGCC_0220 | reverse complement strand
CCGGCGCCATTGAGACCCTGAGTCAGGATGTGGCCAGCTCCGCCTCCAAGCTCTCGCGCATCATCGCCATTGCAGGCATACCGATCGCCGCTTTTGAAATTAATAAGGTGACAGATGAGGTCTACTGCACGGACAGCTTCTTTAAGATGCTGAATTTAAGCCATGTGAAAGAAGTGGCTGACGGTTTGAATAAAGAAAATTTTGAAACCATCATGCTTAGCCTTAAG
>NZ_JABFCI010000101.1:0-227 GCF_017566105.1 Akkermansia sp. GGCC_0220 | reverse complement strand
CAAGGATGATCTGCTGGAAATGTATCCGATTGGGAAGGAATGCAAGATAAGAAGCATCCAGGTGCATGGCCAGGACAGGAAAGAGTGCTATGCAGGACAGCGGGTTGCCATCAACCTGTCGAATGTGAAGAAGCGCGAGATCAAGAGAGGGTGCGTGCTGGCGCCTCCGAATAGTATGAAGAATACAGATCTTCTGGATGTCAGGCTCAATGTGCTGGAGTCTTCCA
>NZ_JABFCI010000100.1:0-227 GCF_017566105.1 Akkermansia sp. GGCC_0220 | reverse complement strand
GATGGTGGATGCTCATACGAATGATGCCAGGAATAATATGGAACTTCTCAGAAATGTATATGGAAGTCAAATTAATATCTTTGATAATTATATTCCATTTTCCGTAAGAATGAAGGAGGCAGTCAGAGAAGGACAGAGTATTTTCTCTTATGATCCGAAAGGCAAAGCTACAGAAGCTTATCGGAGAGTGACGGAGGAGGTGCTGAAAGATGCCATCTAAAAAAAGA
>NZ_JABFCI010000099.1:0-227 GCF_017566105.1 Akkermansia sp. GGCC_0220 | reverse complement strand
TCCGTGGTAGGAAAAAAGGAGGGGGAAGGACCTCTGGGCAAGATGTTCGATATGGTGGAGAGCGAAGATCTCTTTGGGGAGGATACCTGGGAAGCGGCAGAGAGCACCATGCAGAAGGAGGCTTGCCTGCTGGCTATGGGGAAGGAGCATCTGGAGCCTGCGGACATCAGATATCTCTTTGGCGGAGACTTGCTGCGACAGGGAATTGCCACGTCGATCGGAGTAGA